>NZ_WASP01000006.1:645272-816815 GCF_009712225.1 Desulfovibrio sp.
CGGGACCGCTTCGCCGCCCGGCCGGCCACAAAGAGGGCCGCGCCCGAACCAGCCACGCTGGAACCATCGGCATGCAGGGTAATCACAGGAGCATCGTTGACACCATTCACGGTGACGGTGAGGGGCGCATCGGTGTAGCCGCCATGTCCATCACTCGCGCGAACCGTGAAGGTCACTTCATGCGATTTCCCGTCGCCAAGCTGTTGCACAGCCTCGCTGCTGGTATTGAGGTGGAATTCGTACTTGCCATCCTTGCCCATAATCAGGGTGCCATAATCCTTGTCCGTAACCATACCCGTGGATTTGCCGTCGCTGCCTACAATGGCGAAGCTAAGCGCATCCTTGGGCGCGCCAGTCGCGGTTACGTCTGGATCTGTAGCGGTGATGGAGCCCTTGGCCACCATGTCCGCCGGGGAATCTTCCGTTACTGCAACATCAGAACCAGCCACCAGCACAGGGGCGCTGGGCTTGTCGTTGGCGTAATTAAGATCGGCGGACAGTTTGACATCCACCTTGTCGCCAGCAGTGTTGCCATTGGAAAGAGTCAGCGTTGCGCTGTCTTCCATATGCCCGCTGTAGTTCGTGCCGCCAGCGGGAGCCGCATAGGTGTAGGAGAAGTTGCCGTTGCTACCCTTTGTGACAGTAAATATGCCACCGAGCTTGCCTGCAACAGTGTACGAAGTCGGCTCGAGCTTGTCAGTTTCACCCCTGTCAACATCGGCCAGGGTGAATGAGCCAGAGGGGTCTGTTTGCGCCCACGTACCGTCCGCGTGCTGGTCAAGGGCCACGGTGTCGCTCTGTGAAACCACGTATGGCTTGTCGTTGCTGCCATTGATGGTGATGGTAATGGTTCTGTAATCGCTGCCGTTGGTGACCGTAAACTTTTGAATGATCGCATCCGTTTTTGTCAGCGCCTGCACGTCCGGATGGTCATTGTTCAGCGTGTAGCTGTATTTGCCATTGGGCAACAAGGTAATCGTACCGTATTTATCTGAAATAACGGATGTCTCATGCCCAGCCCCGTCAATCAGGAACATATCGGCATCATACTTACCATTGTTGCTCGGCGTTACGCTGCCCACGGCAACAGTCTTGCCCGTAGGTTGCCCACCAATCAAACTGTCTTCCTGTACGGAATCAGTCACATCCTTGATCGGGAGATTGCCGAACTTGGTGCCGTCTCCGCCAACACTATCGCCCATCTTGCCAACATTGATGATAAGCTCAATGGGTTTTTCGGCCACTGCGTTATGGTCGTCACGCGCATAGATGGTGAATGTTTCCGTGGTGGTGTCACCGCTGGCATGATTTTTCACATAATTCTGGTAGTTGCTGCCCGCCCGATCCAGCACGTATTGGTACGTGCCATTGGGGCTGATGATCAGCGTACCGTATTCTCCCTTTATTTCCTGAACAAGATTGCCCGAGCCGCCTTTTTCAACAGCAAAGAACGTAAGGCTGGAGCCATGATCATTGTCAGTCACGAGGTCGGTAGTATTGAGTGTACCGCGCACCACAGGGTCGCCAGAAGGGGAAGAAAACAATGAACCATTGGACCAGCCCGCAATTTCATCAGAATCCACCACAACGACACGATCTGCCCCAACTGCGGTGGAGAGGAAAGAGCTTACGTCATTTCCAAGCCCCAGCTTGGTGAGCATATCATCGAGCCTGCCAAAATCATCAAGAGTGCTGGCGGCACCATTGGCGACCTTGGTCAGCCATTCCTGCACCCCCTTCCACCCGTTAAAAAAGCCGATGATGTCGCCGATGAAGCCTGAATGGCTCTTCACCTCATCCATGATGTTGTCTATGCCCTGTGTGACATACGCCCGGATGAGATCGGGATGGTCAGTCAGGTAGGTGATGGCAGCGGCGGGATTTGCCAGCGTGGCAAAGCTGGCGTCTTCATGCCCGCCGGTAAAGGCATCCGTGTAGTCGTGCACCGTAAACAATGGGGCCGCGGCCTTCACCACCGGCACATCGTTGGTGCCGTTGATGGTAATGCTGAGAGAGCCGTCAATGGACTGACCATGCGAAGCACTGTCGCTGTGGGCGGTTATGCCGAGGTTCACACTGACATTTTCACCCTGAGCCAGACCGTTGAATGCCGTGCTGCTGGTATTGGGCGTGAAGGTATAGGAACCATCCTCATTCACATGCAATGTGCCGTAGTCGCCAACCTTGTAGTCATACCCGGCAGCGGCATTGCCGCTGCCGCCAACATCATGCGTCCCCGTGCCGTCAGTATAGGACAGGGTCTTGTATGTGTAGGTGCTGTAGCTGTCTTTCTCCGCGCCTGCGGTGAGGTTCTTGAGGGCATGTCCATCGGTATCCAGATTGGTATCCGGATCATTCACTCCAAGATGCCCGCGAATAACCCCGGCAGCGAGTGTTCCACCGCTGGCATCAACAGGCTGTGCCTTGTTGGCGCCCAGCTTGTCAGCTTCGGTATAGTGCAGAACGCCCTGGATTGAACCTGTGACACCGTCTTCCTTGACGGTCAGGGCGTTGCCTGCCAGCTTGCCTGCGGCATCCTCACCTGTGATGGTAATGACAATGGGCTTGATTTCAGAATATGCGCCATCGGCATCCTTGACGCGCACATAGAAGGTATCGGTAACAGAACTGCCCTTGGCAAGGGACGTCAGATCTTCTGTCCGCTCATAACGGTATTCGCCAGTGGCCTGATCGATGATCAGGCGACCGTACGTGCCTTGCTGAACTGGTGTGTCGCCAGAGTAGTCAGTGGTGGACTTTACCAGCGAGAAGGTGAAACCCGAAGATACCGTCTGGGCTGTGCCCCCGGTCTGTTCATAATCCAGCAGCTCTACCTGTCCGGTTGTGGAATGCGCAACACTTTCAGCCAGGGTGACGGCAGGGGCCTGCGTAATGATGGGCCTGTCGTTGGCGCCCTCAATGCGTACGGAAACTGGGGCCTTGGCCACATCTGTATTGGTTGCAGTGTCATGAACGACTACCGAGAAATTGTCCTCTGTGTGTTCATGAAAGTTCTTTTCCTGCACATCCGCATCAGTATTGTCCACCGTGTAGACATATTTGAACACGGACGTGCCGTTGGCGTCAGTATGCGAGGTATCCTTGGAGATGGTCAGCGAACCGTTTTCCAGCTTGATGACAATATTGCCGCTGGCATCTTTGGCTGCCTGCCCCACGTCAAGAGTGCTGGCAGAACCACCCGTAAGGGTCAGCTTGCCATCGGCATCTATGCTGGCTGTGCCTGTTTGCAGACCTGTGCCAGCCATGAGGGCATTCAGATCGCAGTTCTTGCCGTCCACCTGAATAACATAGTGCAGCTTGGCACTTTCAGCAGCGGAGGCGAGAGCGTTGTTGTCCGTGGTATCGGCATCATGCGCGCCAATGTAGCCAGTGGCAGTGCGTACGCCAGCGCTACCGTCCTGCATTTTGGCGGCATTGGCAGCAGCAGCGGCACTGGTGATCGGGTTTACCCCAGACTCCACAACGGCATTACTGGGCGTGACCCAGCCAGTATTGATAATGGTGGGATCGTCCTTGCCATTGACCGTAACCGTGACGGTTTGCAGGCTGTACGCGCCGTATTTGTCAACCACGGCAACCTGGAAGGTTTCAGTAAGTTTTTCGCCCGCATCCAGGCTGATGACGGAGGCGTTGTTCTTGGCGAGGGTGTAGGTGTATTCGCCTGTCTGCGGGTTAATGCTCAGCGTACCGTAGCTGCCTGCCACAGACGAAGTCATTGCAGGGGTATTGCCAGTTTCGGTAACGCTGTTGTCCACGATGCCGAAGGTATGCGAATCGTTAACATCCGCATCCGTCACCTTGACGCTGCCTGCCAGGGCGGTGTCAGAAGCAGGGCCGCCATCGGTCACTTCAAGGGAACTGTCGGTCAGGGTCAGCACGGGCTTGTCGTTAGTGCCGTAGATGACAATGGGAATGGTAATCGCTGTGGAAGATGCGCTGTGTTCGTCCACAGCCACGGCCTTGAAGTTCAGCGTGAGCTTCTCTCCAGAGCCAAGGGCGTTAACGGCATCGCTGCCCGTCGCCAGGGTAAAGGTATATTTGCCGGTGGCTTCGTTGAGATACAGCGTACCATAGAGAGACTCCGCGGAATGAGGCTGCCCGGCGGCGTAGACGTTGATAACCGTGGCGTTGCCGCCACCAGTGCCGGGATATGCGCCAGGGCTCGCAACCATGTCTGCACTGATGGCAGTGGTCTGGGTCGTGCCATCCTTGACAAAGGTACCAGCCACGGAACCCGTCGAAAGCTCGCCGGAATCCGTGCCCAAATGCTTGTAGGCATTTGCGCCCGAAGTAGCGGTGATGAGACCATACGTCAACGTGGCGCCAGTATCGGAATCCTTGCCTGTCAACGCGCCCTCAACCGAATCTTTATAGCTGTTGCCGTGGGCCGCGGGATCCCCTGTGCCGGAAGGCATATGGGCGTTGCCGCCGTCCAGCCGTCCGTCGTCTTTCAGCGTAAGAGTCTTGCCCGTCACGGTGGGCGCATCGTTGGTGCCCTGCACGTTGATGGCGATATTGTGCGCCACAGGATTGCCATGACCGTCCGTAACGGAAATGGTGTAATTCAGGGTTTTGGTTTCGCCTTCGGCCAGACTTGCGGTTTTGGTTTGATTAACGGCGTAGCTGTACGAATAGGTGATGGATTCCGACCCGTCGCTGTTGACGCTGCTCACTCCAGTGACTGTCAGGGTACCGTAGGTATCATTGACGGTCCATGTGCCTGCGCCGTTCAGGACGGGAAGCTTGCTGACATCGATGCCAGATGAGCTGCTGAGCGTAGCCTTGAGAACATCATTGGTGTCCATGTCCGTCACGGTAAACGAACCTGCACTTACAGCGCTGGAACCATCGTTCAGCTTGCTGCCGCTGGCGGCCACATTATTGTAGCCCGGGATGCTCGAGGACGAGCCGGTGTGCGCCGGATCCGCCTGAGAAACTACACCAGCTTCCTTGACAGTCAGGGTACCGCTGGTTTTGTCAATCAGGGTCTGGTCATTGGCGCCCGTGATTGTGAAGGATACGGTTTCCGTGTCTGTGGAGCCGTGCAGATCCGTCACCTTGACCTGGAAGGTTTCGGTATGGGTTTGCCCCTCGCCCAGATTCTGCACCGCATTGGAGCCATTGTTCAGATCATACTTGTAGGTGCCGTCCGGATTGACGGTCAGAACACCGTACTTGGTCGTATAGGTAGCCACGCCAGTGCCTGGATCCACACTGGCCGTACCGGTAGTGGTTTCACCGCCGGAGGTGCCGCCAGCAATGGCATAGCTATGGTTGGCCGCGCCGTTGGTGCTGCCCTTGAACGCGCCGTCAGCATCGGCATCAGCCACTGTAAAGGTGCCGCTGGCCTGATAGCTGCCGCTGTCTTCCTTAAAGGAACCGGCGCTCGGTGCTGCCAGGGAAAGGTCGGGCCTGTCGTTTGTGCCTGTGATGGTCACGGTAATGGGCTGGGTTACTGACCCTCCATGCCCGTCCGCCACTTTGACCACAAAGGTTTCCGTGACCTTCTGGTTTTCGTTGAGCGCATCGGCCTTGGTGTTGTCGAGCGTGTAGGTGTAAACACCAGCCCTGGGGTCAATAACAAGTGTACCGTAGCTGGTGGTTACGGTTGTTGCGCTGTTGGTTCCGCTGTTGTCCACCGAGGTGCCGGTTCCAGCGGCCACGCTGAAGGTCAGCTCGGGTTTGCCGCCAGAATTGTCGTTATCGTCCACATCAGTGGCGGTAACGTAGCCTTGAGTTGCAACCGTGCCGTTGAAAAGATCATTGGAGTGGGCGGGGTCATGGCTGCCCTGCACACCCTTTTCAATCACGTCAACAGCGATAACGGAGCTGCCAATGACGGGGTTGTCATTGGTGCCGTTAATAACCACTGTTATTGTCTGGGAGTGGTTGGCTCCATGGATATCTGTGGTGGTAACGGTGAAGCTTTCCGTGTGCGACTGCCCCTCGCCAAGTTTCTGCACGGCGGGCTTACTGTTATCCAGCTCGTAGGTATAGGTGCCGTCAGACTTCAGGGTCAATGTTCCGTAGTCCGTTGCAACGGAAACGGGGCTGCCAGCATGGCTGTTTATATCCATTGAGCCGCTGGCAGTCTGTCCCATGCCTGCAATGGAGAGAGTCTGGCTGGCACCATCGTTATCAGGATCGGCCACGGCCCAGATGCCTGCGGATGTGGTTGTGGCAGCGTCTTCCTTCAGTGTGCCGGAGTCGCCGGGAGTTACGGTCAAATGGGGCTGGTCGTTGGTGCCCGTGATGGTCAGGCTGACGGCCTGATCAACATGCACGCCCTTGCTGTCCGTGACAGTAACCGTAAAAGTATAATTGCGAGTTTCGCCCTGATGAAGGGCCTGCGTTTCGCTGGCGTTGTTATTCAGCTCGTAGGAATACGTGTAGGTTTTGCTGCTGCCGGAATCATTGGCAACGGCAGCGCCAGCCGTGAGCGTAAACGTTCCTTCGGGCGTGGTGACGGTATAGGTGCCGTCATGGTTGTCCTTAAAAGCCGCGCCCGGCAATTCCTTTACCGCAATACTGACGGCCTGAGTGTCGTTATTGTCCACATCGGTCACAGTAAAGCTGTGGCCAGAATCCGCATCCTTGGGTGTGCCTGCAAAAGCCTCGTTGGGATCACCGTGTACATTCTTGACGCCGAGTTCCACCACCGACAGTGCGGCGAGAGTCGGTGCGGTAGTGATTACGGGCGTGTCATTGGCACCCTTGACGGTAACGCTGACGCTTTCCTGCACATAGGCGCCAAAGCTGTCGCGCGCCACCAGACCGATGGAAACATCCCGCGAATCGCCATCTTGCATGCCCTGCACGGCGGGCGAATCATTGTACAGAGTAAACTTGTAGGATGCGCCCTTGGTGGGGTCTGCATCTTCTGTCAGAGTGAATTCGCCCACATAGTTTTTGGCTGTGGCAGCGGTGGATGCATCCGTGGTGGTCGTTAAGGTATGCCCGTCACTGGCAAGCACCACATATACCTTGCCGTGCATGGTGTCGCTGCCGGGCTGGATCAGACCGTAGTGCAGCGAGTCGCCATTATCCACATCATGCCCAATGATCGTGCCGGTCACAGAGCTTTGGGCGGTGCTGTCGCTGGCTTCAGTCAGGGTGGCGCTCAGGGCGGTGCTGCCGCTCTGGCCGTTCCAGGAGTTTTGCGTAATGGTGGGCACATCGTTGGTGCCCAGGATGTTGATAACAATGGCGTTGCCCGCCACGGTGCCGTCCCGCAGGGTTGAGCTGTTGCCGTCTTCAGCGCCGTGCTCGTCACGCACATAGGGCTCAAACTTCAGGCTGACCTGCTGGCCCTCGGCCAGTTTGTTGGTAGCCCCCTCGCCATCGGCGTTTTTCAGCGTAAACGTATACGTGGCCGTGGTGTCGCTGGTTTTTCCCAGTACCAGATCGCCATAATTGGTGCTGATGACAATCTGACCGCCCTGCTCGGCTATGCCCGTCACCACCACATCGGAAGTAGTATGGTCGGGATTGTTAACAGAGCCGATCACAAACGTGCCCTTGAGGGTGCCGTCAGCGTTGACGCTGGTCATGTCCAGCAGATTGCCGTTCACATCCTTGAGGCCAAAATACAATTGCGCGCCGTGGTCGGGATCATGAGCCGTAATAGTGCCGCTCAGGATAGCCTGCACACCGGGTGCGCCGTTCAGCTCATCCGCATGCAGTTTGTCCCCCACAGGCTGGTCGGCGTAGACTCCGCCTTCCTTGAGCGTCAGCGTAGAGCCAACCCCCGTAATATCCGGCGCATCGTTGCTGCCAGTGATGACAACATTGATGGGCTGGGTCACAGTATGGCCCTGCCCGTCATTGATGGAGAAAACAATATTGTCGGCCTGCTTCTCGCCTTGGGCAAGGCTGTCCGTGGGGCTGTCGGGGTCCTGCTTGAGGGTGTAGGTGTATGTAAAGGTAATGTTGCTGCCGCCGCCTGAAGGCGTGATAACAAGCGTACCGTAGTCACTCTCAACAGTCGTGGGGCCAGCGGTGCTGACCGCTACAACCTTGCCGCCCATGCTCACGGTGGTGGTCAGGCTGTCGCCATCTGGATCGGCCACAGAAAATGAACCGCTCTGACTGACCACTGGCGCGGCGCTGGCGGTTTTGCCGTCCCATGCGGATTCCGTAAGGCCAATGGCAATGGCTGCACCGCCCGTGGACAACGTGGGGGCGGCATTGGTGAGAAAGGGCGAAGCATAAGGATTGATGTTCGGCTGGGTATCGCCGCCAAAGCCAAGACGGTAATCAAGCCCGTCGAGGTGGTTTATGCCATCTTCCAATTCAGTATTAGCAAAGTTGCTGTATCTGCCACTGCGGGCGGGCGACGCCGAAGGGCCGGCGGCAGGGGAAAGGTCAGGCCCGAAGGCGTTGAAAAAATCCGCACCCGCAATGAGCTGACCGTCAACCTCAAATGAAGGAATGTCGTCCTTGTTGTACTGGGTGTAAAAATTCTGCAATTCAATGGCTGCGCCATCATCGAAACGGAAAAAGAGGCTGTCGGAACCTTGCGGGCGTTCAATGCTGACCTGGTCAGCAGAAAAATCAAGAAGCATGCGGGCATCGGGCGCGCTGGGAATAACTGTCACCTGCCCAGCGGCGGGACGAACAAGCTTGATGTCTGCCATGAAAATATATCCTTTTTACGGGGCGTTGCAAAAAAACACCCGATTGAACGCGCAAAACGACATAGGTCGCAAAAAACGACACTCACGCGTTTGCGGAAAACAAGCGCGAATTGCGCTGCAATAGTTAGGGAATAACAGAGGGGAACCCCTCGTCAATAAAAAGGAAATATGTTCGGCTGCCAGTGCTGGCGATAGCCCTTTTTATTGACACACCGGAACCTGAAGTTGGTGCGGCGTATAAATCATATCTATGAGAGGCTCAGGGTCGGCCTCCGCCAATGCTCTCACAAGAGAACGATTGTCGTTACGACAGTGCTTAAATTGGCTTTTATTTTTTTCTTAAATTCACAGACATTGTCAAGCCTTCTATGACCTACCCCAAGGACTGATCCACCTAAAAAAATTCGCATAATAGCCAGAAAATTTTTCGTATCTAGCTAACATTGATGGTAAATTCTTACGGTACTACTTCTGCCACTTATATATCCGATAATTTTTTACGAAGGCGATATTCATCCCATTCCCCGCCGTTGGGGAGGGGTAAAAACCATCATTGGCGCAAGTGGCCAGCCGTTAATGGAGCGCGCATATGGTAGTTGCTTTTCGATAACTACTTTTGCTCCAGCAGCACCATAACTATCTCGCCGTGCTGAAACTTACCACTAACTTACAAGTGGTGTACGCTGTGGGGTAAGGTCATCTAAGGTTCCTTGAAAATCGCATATTGGAGATATTCAATGGCAACCTTCACGAGCAAGAAGAAGGGCTCCCCCAAGCGTTGGAAAGGACAGGTTTGGTTTCAGGGCAGAATGGCAGCGGTAAAATGGTTCGGCAGCAGCAAGGCCGACGAGAGGAATGCCATAGCGTGGGAAGTAACCACCAGGAAGCAACTGGAGGAAGAAGCCGCGACTGCGCCGGAAAAAGTGACCCCTTTGGTCTCCGAGCCCCAACGGGTGACGATTCTTGAGTGGGGAACGGCCTACCTTGAAGAATGCCAGCGGCGCAACACCCTGGCGACCTTCAAAGAGAAACGTGACCGCTTTCGGCGGTTCATCCGCTACCTTGAGCAAACCAAGGGACTGTCACCAGATGATACAGTTGAATCCTTCGACAAAAAAAAGGCCCGCAAGTACCTTGCCTGGCAGCACGACCAGCGCGGCCCCAACTGCTCCAACAAAGACCGCAAAATCCTGACCACCGCCTGGAAGTGGGGCGCAGCCTACCTCGACCACTTTCCGCTGGATATGCCGGATTCGTTTCTGGCCTGCCAGCGGCATGCGGAGATACGGGTTCCCCGTTACATTTCGCCGGAAGATGATTTCTGGAAGGTCTACGAGACGGCTCCAGAACGTGAGAAGGCCATGCTGAACTGCTTTCTCAACCTCGCAGCGCGTAAGGGCGAACTGCTTAAGCTGACTTGGCAGGATGTGGATTTTGAGCGCGGCACTGTTGTGCTGACAACGCGCAAAACCAGCACAGGCACGGCCAAACGTGACGAAATGCCCATGAATGAGGACGTGCGCACTACCATGCTCTGGCTGTGGCAATACCGCCAGGGCAAAGGGAACCATGTGTTCACCTGCCCGGTTGAGCCGTACATCGAGCAACCCTATAAGACGGCAGCCCACGTGATGAAAAGGCTTTGTGCCAAGGCCAATGTGAAACCCTTTGGGTTTCACGCCATCAGGCACCTAGCGGCCACCATTCTGGCCCAGGAGGGCAAGAGCCTCTTTGCCATCCAGCACGCCCTGCGGCATGAAAAGCAGACAACCGCAGATAGGTATCTGCACAGCCTTGGAGCTTTCGCGGAAGTTTCGGATGCCCTGAGCGCATTGGCAAGCCGTGCCCCTGCAAGTTGTCACCCCTTTCCTGCCCTTCCGCGCTTTCACGAAAAAAGGATTCTTTTGCAAGTGAAAATGGAGAGAAGCAGTGTGGAGGGGCAAAGGCAGACGTGGTTCGCCGCAATCAGGGGCTGGTTTCCGGTAAACTCATCCCAACTGGAACGGAGTAGAGAATATGATTCAGGCTTTCTTATTTGGAAACGAAAAAAGGCTGCACTTAAGTGCAGCCTTTTTCAAAACTAACCCCCAGGGCAAGCCCCCTGTGGGTATCTGGTGAGGTTTTGACTATAACCTCTTGGAATCAATTGGCGTCCCCAAGGGGATTTGAACCCCTGTCGACGGCGTGAAAGCCGTATGGAATGCGCTTGCCGCCTTTGAATAGCTTAGTGTTAGCGTGCCCTCTTGGGCACCAATATGCACACCATTTCGCGATGCTCTGTAACCGTCAGATGTAACCGAGCAACGGGTACAGACGGTTCAATTCAGCACCACCGTGCCATAGCAACTTTCCAATCCGCTAGCGCAATCAGGCTGATGCAACACCCTGAATGCGCCCTTTCGCTGCACCCTGCCCCTGCTTATTCCCGTTATGCCCTTTTCTCCCTGCCATGCACTCGGGCGGGAGCGCCCGCCCATATCTCATCTCAACGATTGGCCAGCGGCCTACTCTCTCCCTCACATTCTAGCACCCACACTGTGGGCCGTAGCTGGCCCTGTGACGATCACAACAGCCATATCCTAGGCGCAGTAGCGGGCGCATCCTTTTTCGCCGGCGAAGCTGGCGCTCTGGGGGGCGCACCCGCGCCCTTCCCCGCTCCCCTTCTTCAAGAAAGACAGGGCAAAAGGTCATGGCCGACTGCCCGCCCACAATTGTTTCACGGGTCCTTCCATGCCCCCCGCTCGAGGGGCGGGTTACCGGCCCCGAAGTGTCGGGGATTTTTTGGGTTTTGTTCGATGGGAATTTGGGAAGAAAACGGCGCCAACAAAGGACTGAAAGCACTCGTGGCCGCGCTCGCCCAGGTGGTGGAGGTGCGTCATGGCTGATGAAAACAAAGCCGCCCTGGAGGCAATGGCGGCGGCGGTCAACGCCAAGGTCAAGGAAGAAGAGTCCGCGGCCAAGACAGATGTTCCGGCCGAGGCAATCACACCGGACTTTGTGGCCAAGTGCGCAGGCTTCGCCGAGAAGGGTGACGGCATACTGCACAGCGCCCTGTTTCGGGGAAAGCTTGTCTATGTCCCTGAGACAAAGACCTGGTACCGCTGGACCGGCCAGCAGTGGGAGACCACGCACATCCACCGGATTGAAGCATCAGTCGAAGAGGTGGGCCTCAAGTTCCGTGAGATCGCCGCGCACTACGACAAGCTTGCCCAGGATGAAAAGGATTCAGGTGATGAAGCTCTGGCCGCAAAGTTTTCGGCTTCAGCCGAGCGGCTGCGCAAGCGGTCTGGCTACCTCAACTCAAGCAAGGGTGTTAACGCCTGCATCAAGTTTACCCTGGCCAACCAGGAGCCGCTGATCACCAAGCCTGACGTGTGGGACAAAGATCCCTGGCTGCTGGGCGTGACCAACGGCGTGGTGGATCTGCGCACCGGCGAGCACCGTTCAGGCCGCCCCTCTGACTACATGCGCCGGGCTTGCCCCGTGGATTGGGCTGGCCTGAATGCTACGGCCCCGGTCTGGGAGCAATGCCTGTCAGAGATCCTTGGCGCGCATGACGGCGTCATCGACTACGTCCAGAAGGTGCTGGGCTATGCCATCACTGGTATGAGCACCGAGCCGCTGTTCCTTATGCTCTTTGGTGACCGGGGCCGTAACGGCAAAACGGTCATCATGGAAACCCTCAAAAAAGTGCTTGGCCCATACATGGGGCCTGTGCCGGCAGAGATGCTGCTGGATCGCAACGTGCCTAAAGACCCGGACAGCGCCAGCCCGACCATCATGAACCTGAACGGCCTGCGCATTGTGTGGGCTTCGGAAACAAACGAAAACCGCCGTTTCAGCACCTCGCAGGTGAAACTGCTCTCCGGCTCCGACTCGCTGACGGGCCGCTACCTGTGGGACAAAGAAAACACAGAGTTCCGGCCCACCCACACCCTGTTCCTGCTCACCAACTTCAAGCCGAGCGCGCCTGCTCACGACTCTGCCTTCTGGGAGCGCCTACGGCTGATCAACTTTCCCTACCGCTTTGTGGACCAGCCGAAGACCGAGTACGACCGCCAGCGCAACCCCAAGCTGGAGAAGCTGCTGGAGGATGAACTCCCCGGCATTCTCGCCTGGCTCGTGCGCGGTTGCCTCAAGTTCCAGAAAGACGGGCTGATACCACCAGTGGCCATCACAGAATGGACAGACGAATACCGCGTTGAGGAAGACAAAATACAGTTGTTCATAGATCTGTGCCTGGAGCAGGCTGATGCTGAATACAGGCTCAGTGCCACTGAGCTGTATGAGGTCTATCAGGCCTGGCACAAAAAATATGTGAAAGCCAAGAATATTCCCTCTATGCACTATTTTGGCCGCCAACTCTCGGCAAAAGTTGAGCGCCGCAAGGTTGGTGGCCACACCTACTATTTTGGCTACGACTTCTCGGAGGAAGGCGAACGCCTGCGCTCCTTCTCCAAATAGCTATGCCATCAGGAGTTTATGACCTTGCCATGACATTTCAGGGGGCAAAGGTCCTGCGGAAATTCTATTTTATACCAGTGGGATAAGTGCGTCAGGACAAAAGGACATCTCCCTAGAGGGGTCAACGCGTTTAACACAATTGGGTTTTTGAACCATATCCCGCGTTATTGTCCTATTGTCCTGTTCTTAAAAAAGTAAATAAAAATATAAAGATAGAAGTAGGACCTTTTTTAAAACAACAGGACCTTTCAGGACCTTTCGGGAAAACAGCATGCCAGCCGATATTGTTGACCTCTTTCGTGAGCTTGGGTTTAACCCGGCCAAAAAAACCGCAAAGGAATGGGCCTCGGCCTGTCCCTGCTGCGGTGGAAAAGACCGGTGCAGCATCTGGCCCGATGAACAGGAAGGGCGCGGCTACTACTGGTGCCGCCAGTGCGACGTCAAGGGTGACGGCATCCAGCTGCTCCGCGACTACGCCAGCATAAGCTACGGCGATGCCTGCAAGCGTGTTGGCGTGGCCCCTGTGGCCAACCTGAAAGCCCCGGCAATACCCAAGTCAAAGCACGTTGAGCCCTTCCAGGCCGTGAGCGGTCAGCTTGGCCAGCTGGAGGGTGTCGACCGCGATAAGTGGCAGACCCACGCCGCCAAGCTGGTGACCTGGGGGACAGAGTGCATGCTACGCGCTCCGGAGCACATGGAGTGGCTTGCTGCGCGTGGGCTGGATGCCGAGGCAGTGCAGCGTTACCGCCTGGGATTCAACCCGGGCGAACGTGGCAAGAATTGCATCATCCGCCCGCGAGAAAGCTGGGGCCTGCCCTCGATGCTCAAGGATAACGGCAAGCCCAAAAAACTTTGGCTGCCGCGCGGCATCATCGTGCCGCAAATCATGCCTGGGCCGAACGGAGCCGACCTGGTCGAGCGAGTGCGCATCCGCCGCCTGGATGTCGACCGGCAAGAGTTCCGGCCGGAGCACAAATACCATGTGGTCGAGGGCAGCAGCATGGATCTGCTGTGGCTGCCCTGCACTGCGCAGCACGATACTGGCGTGGTGGTGGTTCAGGAAACCGAGCTGGATACGTTCATGCTCCACGCTGTGGCCGGCGACCTGACCAGCTGCCTGGCGTCCATGACCAGCAACATCCGCAACATGTCCACCGCTGTGTACGAGCGGCTGAAGAACGCCAGCTGCATTCTGGTGGCGCTCGACTGCGACAAGGCCGGCGCAGAGGGGTGGCCTCGCTGGCGGGCCACATTCCCCCGCGCAAAGCGCTGGCCTGTGCCCATGGGCAAGGATGCGGGCGAGGCCTTTGGCGCGGGCCTCGACCTGCGCCTGTGGGTACAGGCGGGCATTCCAGAGGGCCTTCAGTTGGCTATGCCGGCAGGACATGCGCCTGACATGACCTTGCAGGAAGGGGCGCACGAAAATAAGGCGGAGCATGTAGAGCCTTCTGTGAAGCAGCCTGCGCCGCCGATTGAAGTGGCCGAACCGCAGCCGGAAGTGGCAGCCGAACAGCCAGCGCAAAAGAAGCGCCGCCCTCCCCGCCCGGAACCTGGCATATCCAAACACCTGTCCACCGCCGCTGGCCCCCTGGACAGCCTGGCCATACTGCGCCGCGTAGGCGTGGAGGCCGTGCCTGATGGCATTGATTTCACGCTCACAGGGCATGAGCGCTGGCCGCTGGATGACTACTGCGCGTTGTTCACCTGGCTGCGCCGCAACGGTCAGTGGGTAAAGATGGCGCTGGAAGGCGCAACGATTATGAAGGATCAGGCATGAAAGTACTTAAAACCCAACTGGATGCCGTAGAATTTTTGACCAACCAGGGCTTCAAAGTTTCCAAGAGCAAGTTCGGCCGTGATGTCAACGATGGCAAAGTGGCCACCACTGTCGAGGGATTTTTTGAAGATGGCGCACTGCTGGCCTATGCATCATTGCATCTTACGCCACTGGCCAAGGCAGAAAACAGGGCGCTGACTGACGCCACAGTCAACCGGGTGTCTGCTGATGCTGACCTCAAGCGCCTCACCGCCGATCGCGCCCGTCTGAAGCTGGAAAAAGAGCAGGGCCTCTTGATGCCTCGGGCGCAGTACGAGGAGGACCTGGCCGCGCGGGCCATGTTCTTCAAGTCGGAGGTGGACAGTTTCGGTTTTCGCAAGGCTGGCGAGATTATCGCCCTGGTCAATGGAGATGAAAGCAAGCTGCCCGACCTGCTGAAATGGTGGGCGGCGCAGACTGCGGACTGGACGGACGCCTGGGCGTCTGACCGCCAGTTCGTGGCCAGCAATGAAGAAACCGAGGAGATTGGAGAAGACTGATGAAGCAGATCCGCTTTACAGATGGCGAGCGGCACGTCTTCCGTAAGCGCCCCTATGAACCGCTGTCGGAATGGGCTGCGGCCAATCTGCTTGTTAAGGATGGCCCGTATGCCGGTGGGCGATACCGCAAGGACGTGAACCCTTATCTCGTGGAGATCATGGACACATGGTCGCACCCCGATGTGGAAGAGGTGGACGTGTGCGGCAGCGCCCAGACGGGCAAAACGCTGGTAATGCATGCAGCCCTGGCCTACAGCGTGGCGAAACGCCCGGGGCCACGCATGCTGGCCATGCAGGACGACGAAAGCCTGAGCAAAGTGGTTTCCAACAAGCTGCTGCCCATGTTTCGGGCCAGCCGCCCCGTGCGCGACCTGCTGGCCAAGGAACGCTCTGGCCAGATCACGTTCAGGGATTCAACAACCTTGTATCTGGCCAGCGCCCAAAGCCCCAACGCCCGCGCGTCTATCTCCATTCAGGATCTGATGCTCGACGAAGAGGCTCTGTACCGCCAGATCACCGGGCAGGGTGTTCCGGCGCTGGAGTTCCTCGAGCGCACGCGCAGTTATTCCAACACGCGCAAGGTGCTGCGGGAATCCAAGCCTATCGGCGGCGATGAGTGCAGCATCGTCCTTGCCATGGAAGAGTGCGACGAAGTTCGTCACTACGAGGCCCGTTGCCCGGCCTGCATGCAATACAACGAGCTGGTGGAGGATAACCTGGCGCTGGTGGAAAAAGGGGTTAGCCCGCAGGAAGTTGAGCGGCGCAAGCTGGGCCGCTACCGGTGCAAGTGCGGCTACCTGTGGACTGACCACATGCGCGATCGCGCCGTCAACATGGGGCGCTGGGTGGCCGCTGATCCGGTTCCCCATCCGCGTCGAGTGGGCTTTGTGCTTCCGGCCATCCTGTCAAAAAACGTCAGCCTTTCGGAGATCATGGCTGCAAAAATGCGGGCCGAGGCCTCCGACTCTCCGGCGCTCAAGCAGCACTACATCAACGGCATGTGGGCGAAACCGTACCGCGCAGTGGTGCAGGAAACTGAAGCCACCGCCATTTTGAAGCGGATCGACAAAAACCTGCAGGCGCGAACCGTGCCCGGCGACGTGGTGGCGCTCACGGCCGGGGTGGACAGCCAGGCACGTGGCTTCTGGTACACGATCTGGGGCTGGAAGCCCAACCTCGCCTCTGTGCTTGTAGACTACGGGCGGCTGCCAGATTGGGACGCTGTGCATGCCCTGCTGTATGAAACTCGGTATGATTATGAGGCAGACGGCCCAATGTCGGGCCGCAACCTGGGTATCTGGAGGGCAGGCATCGACTCGGGTGGTACCAGGTCGGACGACAAGGCCATCTCTCGTACCGAGGACGTTTACCGCTGGGTGCGCAAGTACGGCGGCAAGCGCATCTTTGCCTGCAAGGGCGCAAGCCATGAAAGCGTTACACCTGTGCGGGCCGTGAATATCGACCGCTTCCCCAGCTCACGCATGCGCATCAAGGGCGGGTTGTGGCTCTACCTGCTGGACACGCACTATTTCAAAAGTCTGCTGTTCGCCCGGCTGGCAGAAGATGCCAGGCAGCCCATCACCCTGCACAGGGATACCGACCAGATGTTTGCCGATCAGCTCTCTGCCGAGAGCCTGCAGCGCGATCGCAACGGCAAACTGGTGTGGGTAGTCAAGCGCCGGGCCAACCACCTGCTTGACTGCTCCATGATGGCCCATGCCTGCGTGGATGGATCGTGGTTGCCCAGCCTGCACCAGCTGCTGGAACGTGAAACCGCACAGAAGTCCAGGCCTGCACCAAAGCTGCACAGCCATTTGCCGGAGCCGGAGCATGGGGCGGCCCCACAGCGTCATATGTCCCAGGTTGCACCTGCCACGCGGGAGTTGCCTCAACGTGTCATGGCCGCGAGGGAGGCTCCCCAGCGCGTCGTAAACCGCCCGGGCTTCATGCGCCGGAGTTCAGACTTTTAGGAGCATGCAATGGCTAGACAAAGAGTGAACCTGCCCTATGACCGCACCGCTGACGGCGCGCGGGTGAATGTGATGCGGGCTGCGGAAATGCTGAGCTGCTCCCGCTCGTGGGTCTATAAGCTGATTGAGGCCGGGCACCTCAAGGCCTTCCGTATCGGCAGCCGCAAAGGTTTGCAGATTACCGTGCGCAGCCTTGAGGGGTATTTGGCGAGGCAGGCGGTGTTGAGTGACTAGCGCCTACAGGCTGATTGCCTGCACGCCCTTGGTTTTGACAAGATTCAGCAGTTTGAGTGCTGCCCCGCCGGGCTTGCGGACGCCGCGTTCCCAGTCGGAAATGAGATTCTTGGAAACATTCAGATACCACGCCAGCACGGGCTGGGAGAGTCCTTCCCGTTCACGCAGGGTACGAATTTCTTCCGCTGTCATGGGCTGCACGGGCACAAGGCACAGTTCGTCAAACGTGCGCATGGTCTGCTTGTCTACAACGCCAAGCTTGAACATGTCCCGCATGTCTTCGTGGACGGCAGCCGCGATTTCGCTGTGGTACTTGTTCTGCATGGTGTGCTCCTAAATTTCTATGATGATGCCGTTTTCCAGCATGATACCCAGGGCTTCTTCTGGCTGCTGCATAAGCACTTTGGCCTGTTCCTTGAGGATGGTCAGATCCTTTTGGCTTATATTTGCCATGTTGGCCTTGGCAAACCCAAAAGCAAAAAACACCCGCTCACCCTGCCGATAGAAAAGAATAACCCTGTAGCCGCCAGACTTTCCCTCGCCCTGCCGCGCCAACCGCTGCTTGTATACCAGGCCACCCAGACTGGCATTTATCTGCCCGGACTCCATTTGCGCAACAATATCTATCAGGGCTTCGTCTGGTATGCCTTCCTTGATGGCAAAGCGTTCAAAATTCCGAAGCTTGAAAAATCTCAAGAAAGGCCTCTCAAAGTGTCACGCATTGTATGACATACAGATATGTCACACAATGTCGGATGTCAATGGCGGGGGAAAAACTAGTCGGCAGGAGGAAGGGCAGCAGCAGCACTAGAACCAACACCGCCAACGTCATCTACTTGTTAATGGTCTTCTCCAGGAAAAAGAGAAGCTTGCTCTTTTTGAGCTACCTTCACCGGTTTGGAATTTTCTATAGCCTCGCCAATGGTAATGGAACCTGGACGCTTTTCGCCAAGTCCAACTACCATGGCAGAATCCCATTTGCCATCCTGCACAGCTAGATTGATCTGAAGATCAATATTTCTTGGATAATTATCAACGATCTGTGCTTCCCTATAAATGTCATGCAAATGCGTAATTTCTTCATCGCTCAAAAAACGGGTACTGATGGTACGCCGCTTACCTTCTTTAACGACCACTATACTCCGCTGCTTGAGCGCTACGTCCGTGATGTCATATTCTCCATCTATTTTATATGTCTTAGCTGCAACTGCCGATTCAACCTTTTTAACAGAGCGAAAAACCTCTTCTGCCTCAGGCTTGGAGTAGGATTTTTCCCCAACTGTGACGGTATCGGAGCCGCGCATGGAACTGGCAAGATGCTCCATCGGCTCAACAAGATGCCCTACAGCCCTTTTGCCCTCGGTAACTATTTCAGCATACTGTTGGCGAGTTTTTTCTTCTGCTAGACGAATCTCTTTTTGTGCATTGATTTGGGCAAGTTCAATTTGCGTGTCAGCATTTTTACCGTACACATAGCAAGAGCCTATGAGTACACACGCAAAAAATGAGCAAAGCACTATTGTCTTATGGCTACTATCCATTCCGTCTGCAATTTTTGCAATGTATTTAAGACAATTTTCAATATTTATTTTTACAAATGTACAGCCTCTATCAACTCGTACATTTACTATTAATTCATCATAACCAGAACGTAAAGATGCAAATGTAAGTTTTTTATTATTACTTTGATTGTAAATAGATAAAATTTGACGTTGTATTCTTATTACAAACTCTGCCAGTTTGTAGTTAAATTCTCCGTTCCACTGGTCACCATTCAATTTAATATTAATATTAAATCGACCATCAAACAGGGGGCTATCACCGATTTTGCCCCCTTGAAGACTTTCCAGCACCAAAGACAAAGCATCTTCAATACTCGCTGTAGATGCCTTGTTAGCCGATATTGAGATTGGCGATGCGGGAACAAAAACAAGCCTGGGACGTGTGCGGCGAAGGGAACGGCGTGCCATAATGCCTCACAAAAGTGATTTATCGAATTTTTGGAGTAAGTTGTTCAATCAAATTTAGCAATAAATCGATAAATGACATTTGCATAGATTTTTATCAAGCAAGTTTGACGCCTGGATTAACTGCCTTATGCACGAGACGAAGTGCATTTTCTCAGAGCAGTTGAATACGTTGAAGACTTATTTTTTCATTGATACATTTTGAGAAAAGATTAGGGATAAAAAATTGAAGGCTCGCAAAGCAGCAGCAAATCCATCGATGCCGCTGTACTTTGCCTTGCCATGTTCAAGGGACAAAGCCCCAGCCTTAGTTGGCTGTTGAGCAGGAAATAGGCCGGGCGCTCTGCGCGGCTTAAATAATGGAGGTTCCCATGCAAACAGGTATCTATGCGTTGCAGTATGCGAATGATCGTGACAGCGGAGCGGGTATTCTGGTCATAATGCCGGATGGCAAGCTTGCAGGCGGCGACCACTCCTTCACCTACACCGGGCAATGGCAGCAGCAAGGGGATGGCATAACCGCTGTGCTCCTGGCCAAAAAGCACAGACTTGCTTCTGGCGTTTCTATTTTTGGCCCGGTGGAAAAGCTCACCATTGACGGCAGCGGAACTATCGGCGGCATGGGCACAACAGCAACAACACCCATTCAGCTCACCGCCACCGCCCGCGAGTTTCCGGGGATAAAAATTAATGCGGTGCTGACCCTATTGGAAACATTGTAATCCACTAAGAATAGCATCCGTATTTCGCAATTTTTTTGGTCAGCAGAAAAAACTGTAATAAGTAGCGAGAACTCATCTATGAATAAAAATACAGATGAACTTCCACCCACAAAAATAACTCAATCAACATTTCACTCACGGCGGAAGTCCCCACGCTTGCTTTCTGGGTCATTAATACTCGACCTTCCAGATATTTTGACAAAAAATTTTATTCCATTTTTAAGGGCATTTCCTAGGGTTAGGATAGCGTTAATCGCTTTTCTTTGCTTCTTTTTATTATCAGCCCTAATCTGCAAATTATTTTTTGCTGATTATTTTGAAAAATTCAATGCATTATCAAATGATGGTTTATTTGTAACAATAATTTTATGTGCAATATTACTTTTTTATACTTTTATTTCGTTTACAAAATTTAACTTCAATGAACCTTTTTCATTAAATCTTGAAAGAATTTGGGAGGAACGAGAAAAACTTCAATTGCAGATAAGTTCTGATCAAAATGAAGTTTCATCTGAAAAAGATATATTTTATACTGTTCAGTTAAATATAAATAGACTTGATGAATATTACACAATAAACATTCGTCAGTCATATAGAAGTTTTAATATGAGTATTTTTTTGATAATAGCGGGCTTTATAACGCTAATCGCTGGTTTTTGGATATTTTATTTTGACGAAAATAGAAATATTACAATGGCAGTTGTTTCTGGGGTTTCATCCATCATAATGGAATTTATCGGCGGGACATGCTTCTACATCTATAATAAGACAACAAAACAATTAAATAATTTTTATGATCGACTTGTTATTGCACAAGATACAATGTTAGCAATTAAGCTCTGCGACCAGATTGAACCACAGGAAAAGCAGCATGATGTTCGTCGTCAAATCATTGTAAGTCTTCTTGGTCGATGCAGAAGTATTTAAATATTTTCAAGAATATTTTCTCAAAAAAATTGTTCACAAGGATTTAAGGGAGCTATTATGCCAAAATTTATTGATCCACATGATGCGTATTTGAGTTTTCGAGAAGAAGTTCAAAATGACAGCCTTCAGCTTGAATCATGCAAACTCCATCCTGACATTAAGATGTATTTTGATGAAGTGGATTCTGGTGCTCGGTTTACCTATGCAACATTTAAAAATAAAATTGCAAAAGGCATTTTACAAATAGCACAATCAGGATGGGATAACGGCATTCCGTACTTCCAACTCGGAATAGCAGTGGGCAAAGAGTTTCGCAAGCAAGGCGTTGGGGAACAACTCACCCGAAAAGCATTGGAAGAATTTTTAGAACGTTTTCCTATCCCAAAAGGTGAAAAACTTGGCATTGAAGCTGTCATATCAACAGCAAATATAGCTTCCCAAAAACTCGCAGCAAAAATTTTCCCTAAACCACCGACGGCAATAACAGACAGTGTTTCTGGCAAACCAGCTCTCCACTATGAGTTTGTTAAAGAGGGATAGCTTGTTCCATCACTTTGCAGCGTAAAAAGGCTACGACACAGAAATGCTAGGTGCCTAAAACACCTAGAACGCAACGGTGCCCGCGTTCCGTAAACAGCGTGTTTTTTTTGCGCCTGTGGTCTATCCACTGGGGGGCTTCTTCGTAATTATCTTCGGGTGTGGATGAGATACAATACCCACAAGGAAAAGTAGTCCGCTGACTGACCAGGCGTGTTTGAGCAGGTTAACGCTCAGGCCCCCACCGTGCGGGTCACCCTGCCCTTGCTGGGTTAAACCCCAACAGCCATAACTATCAGCCCGCAGCCTCTTGAGGTTGCGGGCTTTTTTAGTGCACTACTTTAAGTTTTATGTATCACACTAAAATAACAGAATAAATTTCTTAAAGTTCTGTCTCCATTTTCTTCATCCTCCCTACCCTGCACTGACTCTCCCCCCACTCTGGGCATACACCCTCGCAAAAGTGACCTGCAAAATTGCGTCAGCCGGTGCCGCCTTCAGCAGCGCAGCAAGCTTATGGGCACGCTCTGCAAACGGGCTGGTGTGAAGCCTTTTGGCTTTCATGCCATCAGGCATTGCTCGGCGGCGGTGACATTCAAGGCTATGGGCCTCAATGGCGCACAGGTATTCCTTGGCCACAGCCGTGCGACCACCACCGACCGCTATGTGCGGTCTGCGGGCCTGTATGGAAGTCAGGATGGAATCTTGGAGGCTTTGGGCCAGAGCATGATCGGCTCTGCGGCAGAGAATCTGCTGGAAAAAGTAATGCCCCACGAGGGTCAAGCTCGTGAGGCATCTTGTAACCAAGGCATTGTAACCAATGCCATACAGTAATAGGGCAACTACGTTAACCCTTTGAATTCAATTGGCGTCCCCAAGGGGATTTGAACCCCTGTCGACGGCGTGAAAGGCCGTTGTCCTGGGCCGGCTAGACGATGGGGACGCGTCGTGAAGGGTGTATCTACGGCAAAGGTTCTCAAGTGTCAAGCATGTGTACCAAATTTTCTAATTTTTTTTCAATGGGCATATGGGCAATGTGAAGGTATTGCTCCGCCGCCCTCGATGAGCATCCCCACTCGCGCAGCATACTGCCCGCGCCGCTCCCCAAGCGCATCAGCCGGCGGCGCACGTTTTTACACATTACGTGCGGCGCTTACCCCCTCTACACATTGCAAATTTGCCCCGGCCTGGGGTATACACACGCCATGCAAAAATCTGGCAACACAACTCCCCGTTCCGGCAACGCGACGCGCTCTTCTGCCACGGCAGACAGCCACCGCGAAGAGCAACTGCGCCTTCTTCTGGACCTTTCCAACGTGGTGAACTCTGCCACAGATGTGGGTGTTGCCTTGAACAAGGCGCTCCAGCTCATGGCAGAACACCTGCACATGATGCGCGGCGCCATCACGCTCATTTCACCCAACAGCGGCGAGATACGCATCGAGGCTGCCTACGGCCTCAAACCAGCAGAGGCCCGCCGTGGCCGCTACGTTCGCGGCGAGGGCATCACCGGGCGTGTCATCGAAACCGGGCGCTCCATGTACATATCTAATGTATCAGAAGAGCCCCTGTTTCTTAACCGCACGCGCTCGCGCGATCTGGGCAAGGAAGGTATTTCGTTCATCTGCGTTCCCATCCGGCTCAATGACCAGGTGGTGGGCGCTCTTTCTGTTGACCACCTGCTGGTCGACGACGCCACGCTTGAAGACGAAATGCGCCTGCTCACCATCATATCTACCCTGCTTGGGCATGCGGCCCTTGAATCGCAGGGCCGCATGGATGAGGAAGCATCCTCTCCGCTTAGGCCACGGGGCTTTGTGGGCAACTCTGAAGTGATGCAAAAGGTGTATGCGCAGATTGCACAGGTCGCCCCCTCAAGCACCACGGTTTTTCTGCAGGGTGAATCCGGCACGGGCAAAGAGCTGGCGGCACGCTCCATCCATTCGGGCAGTACGCGCGCCAACAAGCCCTTTATTTCGCTCAACTGCGCCGCTCTGCCCGAAAACCTTATTGAAAGTGAACTGTTCGGCCACGAACGTGGGGCCTTTACCGGCGCAAATGCCACCCGCAAGGGGCGCTTTGAGCTGGCCAACGGCGGTACGCTGTTTCTGGACGAAGTGGGCGAGCTTTCGCTCATGACTCAGGCAAAGCTGCTGCGCGTGCTGCAGGAAAGGGCATTTGAACGCCTTGGCGGCATGGAAACGCACTATGTGGACGTGCGCTTTATCACGGCCACAAACCGCGATCTTGAAAAAATGGTCGAAGAGGAAACCTTCCGTCGCGACCTTTTCTATCGCCTTAATGTCTTTCCCATCTTTTTGCCGCCGCTCAGCTTCCGGCCAGAAGACATCCTGCCGCTGGCAAACCACTTCATCAAAAAATACGCGCAGGCCAATGGCCGCAGCAATGTGCGGCTTTCCCTCTCTGTTATGGACATGCTGCAACGCTACACGTGGCCTGGCAACATACGCGAGCTCGAAAACGTTATGGAACGCGCGGTGCTGCTGCTGGGCCGCGAAGGCCTGGTGCTGCCCCAGCACCTGCCCCCTGCCCTGCACGGCAGCCGGGCGGTTGTGAGCACAGGCCTTACGCCCGGCCTCATCCGGCAGGGGCTTTCCGGCAGTCTGCAGGAACAGCTGGACGAGCTCGAGCGCGCATCCATCACCGAGGCACTCGAATTCAGCCAGGGTCAGATGGGCAAAGCCGCAGCCAGCCTTGGTTTGACAGAAAGAATAATGGCTCTGCGCATGAAAAAATACGGCATCACCTACAAGGCGTTCCGCCCTGTTTACCGTAAGGGCGACGATGAGTAGAAAAATAAAAATCTACGCAAAGGTATATTTTTAGGAAGGCAGTTTTGGCCGATTTTTTTAAATTTTTTTAAATAAATTAATACAGTTACACAGAAAACACACCAAGTACTGCAACTTTGATCAATTATTTCTACATTTTTGTGTATTTTTGATTGTTTTCCGTAACTAGCGAAAATACAAAACAATATCTAAAGACCCTCCCCATGTCCCCCAATGGCGCATAGGGAGGGTCTTTTTTTTCAACACAAACGTAGAAATTATTCGATTCGTGCAAGAGTCTGCATTCACAGCACCGCGCTCATTAAATTAAAAAATAATATTAAATCAGTATATTGAATAGTTTTAATACCGAGAAAAACAACTTTGGCACACTTCATGCCTATACAGGTCATTGCTGCGGTGCTGTATCGCAGTAGTGGGCATGGCGCCGCCCACGAGGATGAGGTTTTATTAAACGCGGAACGGAACGACGGAAAACCAGCTAGCCGCACTGTGCGACTCACTGCCACCCTCACCGGTTCGAACTACGCTGAAGGATGTCCGTATGAACGCCTCGGATACTGCATTTATTCTGATCTGCGCCTCGATGGTCATGCTGATGACCCCGGCACTAGCCCTGTTTTACGGCGGCCTTGTTCGCTCCCGCAACATCCTGTCCACACATATGCACAGCTATGGCGCACTGGCGCTGATCTCTGTACTGTGGGCCGTTGTGGGTTACACCCTGGCCTTTGGTGAAGACGTGGGCGGCATTATCGGCGACCTTTCCTACCTCTTCCTCAAAGGTGTTGGCGGCGAGTCGGCTCCTGCGGCCACACAGCTGCCCCATACGGTATTTATGGGTTATCAGTGCATGTTTGCTGCTCTTACCGTGGCCCTTATATCTGGTGCCTACGCTGAGCGCATCCGCTTCTCTGCCATGCTTGTTTTCTCTGGCTTGTGGCTGCTCTTTGTTTACTCCCCCATGGCCCACTGGGTGTGGGGTGGCGGCTGGATGAGCAAAATGGGCGCCCTTGACTTTGCTGGCGGTGCAGTTGTGCACATGTCTTCTGGCGCGGCGGCTCTTGCCTGTGCCCAGGCCCTTGGACCGCGGCTTTCCACCGGCAGCTCGCATGCCACGCCCAACAACCTGCCCCTTACCCTGCTTGGCGGCGGCCTGCTGTGGTTCGGCTGGTTCGGCTTCAACGCTGGTAGCGCCCTGGTTTCCGGTCCTCTTGCTGGTCAGGCTCTTGTAACCACCCACATGGCTTCTGCCTGCGGTATTCTTGGCTGGATGCTCGTTGAATGGATTCGTACCGGCAAGCCCACAAGCCTTGGCGCCATCTCTGGTGCGCTGGCCGGACTTGTGGCCATCACCCCCGGCGCGGGCTTTGTTGAAGTGCTGCCCGCCATGCTCATCGGCTTTATTGGCGGCATCATCTGCTACGGCGGCGTGCTTCTCAAGAACAAGTTCGGCTACGACGACGCCCTTGACGTGGTCGGCATCCATGGCATCGGCGGCACCTGGGGTGCGCTTGCCACCGGCCTGTTCGCCTGCGCGGCCATCAACAACAGCGACGGCCTCTTCTACGGCAATCCCGAGCAGGCCTGGATCCAGATCGTGTCCATTGTAGCTACATGGGGTTATTGCTACATTGTTTCCCGAATCATCCTCTATGTGGTTGACGCTGTAGTCGGCCTGCGGGTTACGCCTGAGGAAGAATTCACCGGTCTCGATTTGAGCGAGCACAACGAACGCGGCTACTCCTTGTAGTCAACGGGAAACAGCAAAGGAACGACCTATGAAAAAGCTTGAAATCATCATCCGGCCCAGCATGTTTGACAAGGTTAAGGACGCGCTTACCGACATGGGCATCCACGGCTTGAACTACGTTGAAATCAAGGGATTTGGTCGTCAGCGTGGGCACACCGAAGTGTATCGCGGCACCACCATGCAGGTAGATTGCCTGCCCAAGATCAAGGTGGAAGTAGTGCTGCACGACGACATGCTGGAAACTGTTCTGAATGCTGTGGTTTCCATCTCCCGCACGGGACAGGTTGGCGACGGGAAAATTTTCATCAGTGAAGTTTTGGACGCCATCCGCATCCGCACTGGTGAACGAGGCGACGAGGCTCTGTAGTCCGGGTATAAGCCTGTGTTAAGCAACAAAACGAGAAAGGAGACGAGGGTATGAGTTCCCCCCGTAAAAAGGCAATCTTCAAGGCAGTGAATACTGCTGCGGTTACTCCCAGCAGTGCTGATGAAGTAGGTCGTAGCGCGGAAGACATCTTTGGCCGTTATGTGTTTGGCATCTCTACCATGCGCAAGCGCCTTCCCAAGGATGTGTTCAAGAAGCTGGCCAAGACCATCCGCGACGGCGAACGTCTGAATCCTGAAATCGCCGATGTGGTCGCCAACGCCATGAAGGATTGGGCCATTGAGAACGGTGCCACGCACTACACCCACTGGTTCCATCCCATGACCGGCCTCACTGCCGAAAAGCATGACGCCTTTCTGTCGCCCACCGTCGATGGTCAGGTCATCAGCGAGTTCTCTGGCAAGATGCTGATCAGTGGTGAGCCGGACGCCTCCTCGTTCCCTTCAGGCGGCATCCGTTCCACGTTTGAAGCCCGCGGCTATACCGCGTGGGATCCTTCCGTGCCGGTGTTCATCATCCCCTCTCCCTATGGGGCAGCCCTGCACATTCCTACGTACTTTTACTCGTATTCGGGCGAAGCTCTTGACCGCAAGATCCCGCTCATTCGCTCCATATCGGCCCTGTCGCGTCAGGCCTCGCGTATTCTCAAGCTCTTTGGCAACACCTCGTCTACCTACGTGCGTGCCAATGTGGGCCCAGAACAGGAATACTTCCTGGTTGACAAAAACCTGGCTGCCCTGCGTCCCGACCTTCTGCTGGCTGGTCGCACCCTGATTGGTGCCACCTCGCCCAAAGGTCAGGAAATGGAAGACCACTACTTTGGCTCCATTCCTCCCCGCGTGATGAGCTTCATGCAGGATCTGGAAAACGAGCTGCGTTCACTGGGCATTCCGGCCAAGACCCGCCACAACGAAGTGGCCCCCGGTCAGTTCGAAATCGCCCCTGTGTACGAAGAAGCCAACATTGCCTGCGATCACAACATGCTTTGCATGAACATGATGCGCCACATGGCTGGCAAGCACGGTTTTGTGTGCCTGGTGCACGAAAAGCCCTTTGCTGGCGTAAACGGCAGCGGCAAGCACAACAACTGGTCCATCAGCGATTCTGACGGCAACAACCTGCTCAACCCTGGTTCCACGCCGGTGGACAACGCCCAGTTCCTGGTATTCCTGGCCGCCGTGCTGCGTGGCGTGCATCTGCACAGCGCAGCCCTGCGCCTCGGTACCGTGGGTGCTGGCAACGACCATCGTCTTGGTGCCAACGAAGCCCCGCCGGCCATCCTGTCCGTCTACCTGGGCGAACAGCTTACCGACGTGCTCGACACCATCATCAATGGCAAGGGCTCCAAGAACAAGAAAAGCGCGGTCATGGAAGTGGGCGTTTCTACCCTGCCCCCGCTGCCCGTGGATCTCTCCGACCGCAACCGCACCAGCCCGTTTGCCTTCACCGGCAACAAGTTTGAGTTCCGCGCCGTGGGCTCCTCGCAGTCTGTGGCTCCGGTCAACATCGCCCTGAACGCGGCCGTGGCCAGCGCCCTGGACGACATTGCCACCGAACTCGAAGCTTCCGTTGCCGCTGGCACCGAGCTGAACGCGGCTCTGCAGGCTCTGCTGCCCCGCCTGTTCAAGGAACACATGCCCATCGTCTTCAATGGCAATGGTTATGCTGAATCCTGGGCCGAAGAAGCCGCACGCCGCGGCCTGCCCAACTACAACAACACCGTGACCGCCCTTGAACACTACAGCGATCCCGACGTCATGAACGTCTTCCTGCGCCACGGCATCCTGACCGAACGCGAAATTCTTTCGCGTCAGGATATCCTGCTGGAAAACTACAGCAAGACCGTGTGCATCGAAGGCAACCTCATGGCCGACATGATTCGCGCCTCTGTGCTGCCGCCCAGCCTCACAGCCCAGAACAAAGCTGCCGACGCGGTTGTTAAAACCCGCGCAGTGCTTGGCGACAAGGCTGCTGGCAGCGAAGAGGAATACTTTAACGAAGTGCGCGGGCACGTCGTTGCACTCCAGAAGGGTGTAGTGGTGCTGGAAAAGGCCGTGGAAAAAGCCCTGTGCACCGAAGGTGCGCTGGAACAGGCCAAGGCCGCTCGTGACGGCATTCTGCCCGCCATGAACGAATGCCGCACCCATGCCGACGCTCTTGAACGTCTGGTTGAAGACGACCTGTGGGTTCTGCCCAAGTATGCAGAACTGCTTTGGGCTCACTAGGTCGTTAAGAAATAGTTGGGGGCAGGGGGTCTCATCCCGGGGGGGAAGATGGTCTCCTTGCCTCCGGCCCCTGCGGTTTAGCTGCAGGGAGCCACAGGCCTCGCCGTTCGCCGCAACGGACGGCGAAGGCCAGTGGTCATCAAGCGGAGAGTCTGGCGGCTCTCCGCTTTTTTTTGCGCCTCTGGCTGCGGGCATGCGTTCGGCACCGGTCAGGCCGCACTGTGTTTACTTTTGCCTTGAATCAGAATAAATACTTATTTGTGATACTGCCAAGATAATTATGGGCAGCCTGTTTCGGCCCCCCGTATGATAAGGAGTATATATGGCTGCGACACTGCGCTTTACAAAAATGCAGGGCATCGGCAACGATTATGTCTATGTGAATGGCTTTGAAGAACGTGTGGAGAACCCCAACGACCTCGCCCGCCAGATCAGCGACAGGCATTTTGGTGTTGGCTCTGACGGTCTGGTGCTTATTCTGCCTTCCGGCACATCTGACGTGCGCATGCGCATGTTCAATTCAGACGGTTCTGAAGCGGAAATGTGCGGCAACGCCATTCGCTGCGTGGGCAAATATGTTCACGACCACGGCATCATTGCCAAGGATGTCATCCGCGTTGAAACCCGCGCCGGTGAAAAAATTGTTCGCCTGCTGTTTGAAGGCGGCGAAGTTTGCGGCGCAACAGTAGACATGGGTGAACCAGTGCTGACCCCCGCCAACATTCCCGTGCTGGTAGAGGGCGACACCAATGCCCAGCGTTTTGTGGGCCGCCCCGTTGAGGTTGACGGCGCTGGCTACGATATTACCGCCGTTTCCATGGGCAACCCGCATGCGGTTGTGTTCATGAAGGGCATTGACGATCTGGATCTGCCCAAGATCGGCCCCAGCTTTGAACACCACAGGCTTTTTCCGCAGCGCACCAACACCGAATTTGTGGAAGTGATCTCTTCCACCAAGGTGAGAATGCGCGTGTGGGAACGCGGTGCCGGCGAAACCCTGGCCTGCGGTACCGGCGCGTGCGCCGTGGCCGTGGCCTGCGTGCTCAACAAGCTCACTGGCCGTGAGCTTGATGTCGAGCTCAAGGGCGGCACCCTGCACATCCATTGGGACGAAATTTCAAACCATGTTTATATGACCGGCGGGGCCGTTACCGTCTTCACCGGTACTTACCACATCTGATTCAGAGGAATGTGATGACCAGCGTAAACAGCAATTTTCTCAAGCTGCAAAGTAACTATCTTTTTGCGGAAATAGCCCGCAAGGTCGCCTCCTTCAGGGAAGCAAACCCCGAAAAGCGCGTTATCAGCCTGGGCATCGGCGACGTGACCCGCCCGCTCGTGCCTGCTGTTGTGGCAGCCCTGCACAAGGCTGTGGATGACATGGGCGACGCCCCTACCTTCCACGGCTACGGCCCGGAACAGGGCTACGCCTTCCTGCGCGAAATCATTGTCGAGCACGACTACAAGGCGCGCGGCGTTGATCTGAGCGCCGACGAAGTGTTCGTGAGCGACGGAGCCAAGTCCGACGTGGGCAATTTTCAGGAACTGTTTGCCGCAGACAGCATCGTGGCCGTTACCGACCCGGTTTACCCTGTCTATGTGGATTCCAACGCCATGGCAGGCCGCTCTGGCGAATTTGATGGCAAGCAGTGGAACAGGCTTGTGTACCTGCCCTGCCTCAAGGAAAACGACTTTGTGCCGGAATTTCCCAAAACCCGGCCCGACATCATCTATCTGTGCTACCCCAACAACCCCACGGGCACGGTGCTTTCGCGCCAGGCCCTTCAGGGCTGGGTAGACTATGCGCGCCGCGAAGGCTGCGTCATTCTGTATGACTCTGCCTACGAGGCCTTCATTACTGACAGCTCCATTCCGCACAGCATTTATGAGCTGGAAGGCGCGCAGGAAGTGGCCGTGGAATTCCGCAGCTTCTCGAAAACCGCCGGCTTCACCGGCCTGCGTTGCGCCTACACGGTTGTGCCCAAGGCCTTGCATATCAGCGACGGCAAGGGCGGCAAGATCGCCCTTAACAGCCTGTGGAACCGCCGCCAGTGCACCAAGTACAACGGCTGCCCCTATATCGTGCAGCGTGCCGCAGCCGCCATCTACAGCCCGGAAGGCCGGGCACAGGTGATGGACGTGATTCACGGGTATCAGCGCAATGCAGAAAACCTGCGCGCTGCCACCACCGCCATGGGTCTTTCTGTCTACGGCGGCGTCAACGCCCCCTACATCTGGGTGCGAGTGCCCGATGGCATGACCTCGTGGGGCTTCTTTGACCATGTGCTGAACAACACGGCACTGGTGTGCACCCCTGGCGCGGGCTTTGGTGCTTCTGGCGAAGGGTATGTACGCCTCACGGCCTTTGGCTCTCCCGCCGATACGGAAGAAGCCATCAAGCGCCTTGCCTCGCTGAGCTAGGCTTCTGCGCAGTAAAATACCACTCTGCCAATGAGGCAGTAGCAAGCATAGACTGCACTTTTGCAGCATACCCCGTAATCGAAAAGCCCGTTCCCACTGCGGATGCCACAAGCACCCCTGTTGGAACGGGCTTTTTAACCGATAATAGCAGGCAAGACGCAAAAAATGTTGCCTATGCAACTGCAAATCACGCTGCAAGTGTGGCTGATCTGAATAGTGCGAACATGTTAATCCGGGGCTGTCACAACACCATGAGGGCGAACCATATTGAGACTACGTAGCATCAAAACAAAAAAAGGGCTTACGGTGGTTACCGTAAACCCTTGATTTTGCTGGTCGGGATGGCGCGATTTGAACGCGCGGCCTCAGCGTCCCGAACGCTGCGCTCTAGCCAAGCTGAGCCACATCCCGTTGAGAAAGGGAACATAAGCAAGACTGAGCACTTTGGCAAGTGATTTTTTATTTGTAAAAAAATAATGCCTGACGTAGCATATCAAAACTAGTGAGAGAATTTTTTGGAGTGAGCTTACCCTATGATTAGTGTCCTTGTGGTTGATGATTCAACCTTTATGCGTAACACCATCACCTCGCTCTTGGAGCAGGATTCTGAAATCAAAATCGTCGGCACAGCCCGCAATGGACAAGAGGCCTTACAAAAAGCCGAGGAGCTGGACCCAGACGTAATGACTCTTGATGTGGATCTACCCAAGCTGGATGGCCTGGGGGTTTTGCAGCAGCTCATGAAAAAAACGCCTCTTCCTGTGCTGATGGTGAGTTCGCTCACGCAGAGCGGCGCAGAAAGTACGTTGAAAGCGCTTGAATACGGCGCGCTCGATTTTATTCCCAAGAACATCAGCAGCGACCGCGAAAGCTTTGCTGCCGAGCTGCAAAAGAAAGTACGGGCCATTGCAAGACGTAAAACCATCATCAAACTCAAATACAGGCGCATAAACCAGATTCAGGTTCCGGTTCAACGCCCGCTGCCTTCACAGCCAGCCGATTACGTTCAAACGCCCTGCCAGGGCCCAAGAGATTTGGTGGTGATTGGTGTTTCCACCGGCGGCCCGCCGGTAGTGCAAAAAATTCTGTCGACGCTGCCAGAGGATCTACCCGCCTGCATACTTATTGCGCAGCACATGCCAGCGGCGTTCACAAATCCTTTTGCCAAGCGTCTGGACAGCGTGTGCAAGATCGGCGTCACCGAGGCCAAGGATGGCGACAAATTTAAAACTGGCCACGCCTACGTCTGCCCTGGGGGCAAGCACATTGGCATACGCATGCGCGGCCCCCTGCCCGAAATATTTGTGGCAGAAGAACCCCGCGATGCCCTTTACAAGCCGTCTGCAAACGTGCTTTTTGAAACTGCGGGCAAGGCGATGGGAAGGCGTACCCTGGGGGTAATTCTCACCGGCATGGGTTCAGACGGATGCGAAGGCTCAAAGGTGCTTCGCGAAAAGGGCGGCTGCCTTATTGCGCAAAACGAAGCCTCGTGTGTGGTTTACGGTATGCCCAAGGCAGTTGTAGATAACAAGCTTGCCAATCTCATACTTGATGTGGACGATATTGCTAACGCTATCATCACAACGGTCAGAGGCTGACCCCACAGTAGCAGGACATGACTATGAACATGGAAAATTCCCAGCACAAAGCAATTCTTGAAGCCTTGCAATCTGGCGCAAATGACGCGATCCGCGACGCGGCATTCAGCGCGGGCGACCAGGGGCTGCAAGATGCGGTTCCCATGCTCTGCGAACACATCAAAAGCCCCAGTGTGGGCGTTCAGGAAGCGGCAGAGTACGCCCTGCGCAAAATACGCGGCCCTCAGGTGGTTATTGCCTTGTTACCCCTGCTGCGCAGTGACGAAGCACCTGTGCGCAATGTGGCCATGGACATTCTGCGCGAAATCGGTTCGGACAGCATAGAAAGCATTCAGCCCTACCTGCAGAATGACGATGCCGACCTGCGCATCTTTGTAACCGATATTCTTGGTTACTGCCGCACACACCAGTCCTGTCTGCTGCTGTGCCGCGCTTTGCTCAAAGATCCGGAAGTAAACGTGCGCTATCAGGCCGCCGTAAGCCTTGGCACACTGGCCTTTCCCGAAGCTGTCAATGCGCTTTGCCAGGCCATGCACGATGAAGAGTGGGTACAGTTTGCCGTGGTGGAAGCCCTGGCAAAAATCAAGGATTACTCGGCTGTAAGCGCCCTCGTTAAGCTGCTCAACCAGGCTTCACCCCTGGTCAGCTCGGCCATTGTGGACGCGCTGGGCGACATGGGCGACGTAAAATCCATCCCCCTGCTCTTCAGCTCACTCGAAAACGTGCGCGAGGCCCTGCGCCACAAGATAGTAAAGGCCATTGTGCAGATTCTCGGCGGCAAGGGGCTCTCGCTGCTTGCGGTCAAGTCGCAGGAACGTATGCGCGCCTACATGCTTGATGCCCTCACCGACAACGATGAGGACATCCTGATGGCATCGTTGCAAGGCCTGAGTTCCATCGGCGCAGAGGATTGCACCGGCCCGATCATCGACATGACCGCCGGGCTCGATAAGGACCGGCAGGACGAACTGTACGAAGCGGCGATCAAAGCCATTGCGGCCATCGGCTATAACGATGCCGTCCGCGCTGCCATCACAAGCAAGGAAGAAGCGCGCATTCTGCTGGCCATGGAAGCTTGCCACCTCATGGCAGACAGCCGCTGCGTGGCCGACCTCAAGGAAATTTTCTGGAACGTCAGCCCCGAACTGCAACGCATGGCCGCCGGTGAAATGGCCCTGCTTGGCGATTGCGACGATTCCCCCTTCTTTGTCACCATCATGAATGATTCTGAAGATGCCGAAGTGCTCAAGAGCGCTCTGGTATTTTTTGGCAATCACCCCACCTGCCCCGATGTGGAAGATCTCGTCTTTGCCCAGATCGACCACAAGTATCTGGACGTGAAGGAAATGGCGCTTGAGGCCTGCATCAACCTGCACAGCCCCAAGCTCAACGAGTTGTTCAAGGAACGCGCCAGAGGCGAAGACCCAATGCAGCGCATGATGGCCGTGTACGCCCTTGGGCGCTACAGCATCGCCGAAAATATGGCAGAAATTACCGCTGCGCTTGAAGACGAGTACCCGCGTACGCGTCAGGTGGCGGTTGAGGCATTTTTAAACCTCGGCGAGCAGGCAGAAGAATTCCTGCCGCTGCTCTTGCCCCGTCTGGCTGATGAAGACAAGGACGTTCGCCTTGCCGTGATCGACCTGCTGGGACAAATCGGTTCTTCGACTGTGTTGCCATACATTCTCAATGCGCTTAACGATGAGAATGAATGGGTTCGCATCCGTGCCATAGACGCGCTGGGCATGCACAGGGTAGCCGATGCGGTACCGCAACTGGCCCAGATGCTTGAAAGTGCCAGCCCCATGGTTGCTCTCAAAATTGTTGAGGCTCTTGGCAAAATCGGTGGTAATGTGGCCTTCAGTGTGCTGCTCGGCATGATGAATCATGAAGATACTGAGATTCAGCATGCGTCGGAAGAAGCCTTGGCAATGATCCAGGCCGAACAGGAGTAGGTATGTCTCAGCCCCCTACGTTATTTCCCAAAAGCCCACTCGGCTCTGGCCAGACCAGTGGCACCACGTCGACCGGCAGCGCTACGCCCTCAACACTGGCAGAGCAGCGGCCAAGGCTCGGTACACCGGCAACGGCAGGTACTGCGCCAGCTGTGCCGCCAAGACCAGCCACTCCCGCGCCAGCTTCTCCCTTTAAATCCGCTGTCCCGCCTCTTGGCACACCTGCCCAACCGGCGGGAGCCGCTCCGGCGGGTTCTGCTTTTCGGCCCACAACGCCCGCCTCTGGCCTGGGCAGTGGGCTTGGCAGCACGCCTGCGGCAGCAGCACGCCCCCCGTTGGGCCAGTCTGGCCTTAATCAGTCTGGTCTGGGTCAAACGGGCCTTGGCCAATCCGGGTTTAGCGCAAACAGGCCGCCCCTGGGTTCAACCCTGCCCACGCGCCCGGCAAGCCCCACGCTTGCTGGCGGCATGGCGGCCCAGCGCCCATCGACGCAGCCCGCCACAAGCGCCCTGCGTCCGCCGCTCACGCCCGCTGCGGCCTTTCGCTCGCCCACACAGCCAGCAGACGCAGCCCGCGCTGCATCGCCCTTTCGTAAGGATCTGCAGATATCTGACGAGGAATTTCTGCAGCTGCGCGATTTTATCTACCAGCAGTGTGGCATTTTCATTGCTGAAAATCGAAAGTACCTTGTGGAAAACCGGCTTTCCAACCGCATCAAGGAACTGAACCTTAAAAGCTACAACGATTACTACAATTTTCTTCGGTTTGACGGCAGCCGCCGCACAGAGCTTAACAAACTCTTTGAGGTTGTTACCACCAACGAGACAAGCTTTTTCCGTAATCCGCCACAGCTCGAGGTATTCCAGAAAAGCGTGCTGCCCGACATTCTTGACCAGTGCCGCAAGGCGGGGCGCAAAAAGCTGCGCATCTGGTCTGCGGGCTGCTCCACCGGCGAAGAACCCTATACGCTGGCCATCATCCTGCACGAGGTGCTCAAGAGCGAAATTTCCAGCTGGGACATAAAGATCACCGCCAATGACCTTTCCGAGGCTGTTTTGGCGGCGGCCCGGCGTGGCGTGTACAACGACTACGCCCTGCGCACCACCCCCAAGGAAATTGCAGACGCCTACTTCATCAAGGAAGACACCCAGTACAAGATCAAGCCTGAACTGAAATCGCTCATATCATTCGGGCAGATCAACCTGAACGACAGGGAACAGCTCAAGCGGGTTGAAAAGTCGCAGATCGTCTTTTGCCGCAACGTCATCATCTATTTTGACGACGAAATGAAGCGCAAGGTCATCAACGCCTTTTACGACAACCTCGAAATCAATGGCGCGCTGCTTATCGGGCATTCCGAATCGCTGCACAATATCAGCCGCGCATTTCAGCTTGAGCACCACAAGGGCACTATTGTTTACAGAAAAATGAGCTGATGCTGAATACATGTGCGCAAAGATACTGGCCATTGCCAATCAGAAAGGGGGCGTAGGCAAAACTACCACTTCCATCACGCTGAGCAGCGCGCTGGCTCGTATGGGCAAAAAGATACTTGTGCTCGACCTGGACCCGCATGCCTGTGCCACATTGCATGCGCGCATATATCCTGAGGGCATAAACTGCAGCCTGCATGACCTGTTTCTTGCTCAGGAAGAAACGTGGCCGGTTCTGTGGCCTGACCTGATCCATCCGGCGGCGCTGCCGGGCGTGGACGTAGCCCCCGGCAGCATACGCCTGTCGGAGCTTGAGGTAGATTTTCGCGAGCGGCAGGCCAAAGGCAGCGTGCTGTTGCGCAGCATTGCGCATATTCGCGATAACTATGATTATATTATTCTGGATTGTCCGCCCCATGTGGGCATACTGCTGGTCAACGCCCTGGTGGCCTCAGACCTGCTGATAATACCGATCCAGACAGATTTTCTTGCCCTGCACGGGCTCAAACTGCTGTTTGACACGCTGCACACGTTGAACAAGGCATTGGGCAGGGCCATCCGCTACCGGGCGGTTCCGACCATGTATGACAAAAGGGCAAAGGCGTGCACCCGGGTTCTTGAACTGATGCGCCGCAAGATGGGACAATCCATGTTTTCGACAGTCATTGGCGTAGACACGCATTTTCGCGAGGCCAGCGCCCAGGGTTGCACCATTTATGACATTGATGCCCGCTCACGGGGAGCCATTGGTTATGATTCGCTTGCGCAGGAAGTGCTAAAACTATGGTAAAAACGCCCGAAGAATACTTTGCCGACCAGTGCCTTGCCGTACCGCAGCCTGCGGATTCAACGCTGAGCGCAGCTGAGCAGGCATTTGTACAAAAATATCTTGGCAGTGACGCGCTGCAGGATATGCCGGTGCAGGAACCGGAGCAGGTGCTTGCCGGTGCTGCCCAAACCACCAGCGCCGCCCATGGGCTTGGCGATGAGGCACACCCGGCCGGGCGCAAGGAATCAGGAGCCCACGCCCCTTCGCTGCGTACCCGGTTGGCAGCGCTTGAACAGGTACAGATGGTTTCGTTTTACATTCGCGAACAGGTTTTTTTGCTGCCAGTTTCAGTCATTGTTGAGGTGCTGCGCTACATGCCTCTGACAAGGCTGCCCATGGCACCGCCTTTTATCGCAGGTGTGGTCAACCTGCGCGGCAAGGTTACCCCCCTGCTGCACCTGGATGCCCTGCTGACCACAGACCAGACCATGCGCTACACGGAAAAGAGTTTTATCATTGTTTGTGGAACCGACGACATGCAACTGGGCCTGATAATCGACAAGGTGCATACCATGTACATGGTTTCAAAAGACAGCATAAGCTGGAATATTGAGGCGCAACTGGGCGAAGGGGCCGACTTCTTGTGTGGGTTGGCCAATATTGGCGAGCGCCTCCACGGTATTATCGACCCTGAACTGATCGTGGAAAAGCTTATAGAGGTATGACCTCAGCGTAGTTGGCACTTTGACATATTCGACTTGCCAACAATCTGAATAATCTCTAGGGTTCTGTGAATTTTTATACGGCAGCCAACATCAGACGGACAGGATCACACTTATGAAAAAACATATCATGGTCGTTGACGACTCCAAGACTATCCGTAACCTGGTGGCCTTTGTTCTGAAAGGCGAGGGCTTCAAGGTGAGTACTGCCGAAGACGGCATGGACGCCATTGAAAAACTCTACAGCCTTGAGCCTGTCGACCTTATTGTTTCGGACGTGAACATGCCCCGCATGGACGGTTTTACGTTTATCAGAACAATTCGTGCTCAGGATGCCTATAAGGATATTCCCATCATCGTGCTTTCAACAGAAGGTCAGGAAAAGGACATTCAGACAGGTATGAGCCTCGGTGCCAACCTTTACATGGTTAAACCCGCCCAGCCTGAAAAAATGGTTCGTAATATAAAGATGCTTCTGGGCTAGCCGATAAGAAAGACAGTATATGTCCAATTCGGACAATAGTGTGCTTTCAGCCATATAAAGGTATAGGTTATGAGCCAGGAATTTTTTGATCCGGAACTTTTCGCCGACTTTATCGCGGAAGCCAAGGAACATCTCGAAACTATCGAGCCGAATCTGCTTGAGCTTGAAAAAGCTCCGGACAACCTTGCCCTGCTGAATGATATCTTTCGTCCCATGCACTCCCTCAAAGGGGCATCGGGCTTTCTGGGGCTGAACCGTATCAACCAGCTTGCACACAAGTCAGAAAATATTCTGGACGAACTGCGCAAAGGCACCATGGTTGTGACCTCGGAAATCATGGATGTCATCCTGGCCTCCACAGATGCCCTGCGCCAGATGATCGACAATCTGGAATCCACCAACGCCGAAGGCGACGTGGAAATTGAACATATCATGGCCCAGATCGACGCCATCATGGCTGGCGAAGTTGCGCCGCAGCCAGCGGCGGAGCCAGAGGCCGTAGATATGCCCCCGGCAGAAGAATCTGTGGCAGCAGAAGCCCCGGCTGAAGCTTCCGCATACGCGGAAACCGCTGAACAGGCTGAAGAAGCCGACAGCGCCCCTGAAGATGCAGCCGACGAAGACGCCGACAAGCAGCTCAACGGGGCCGGAATAAAGCAGAATTCGGGCGAGCCTGCCATGTCTGGCAAGGACTGGGTGCTTACCCTGCCCGAAATCCCTTCATATACCCTTACCGCCTTTGGCGAGGGCCACCTGAAAGATTTTATCGATGAGTCCAACGACACCATCGAAAACCTTACCAATGCCCTGCTGGATCTGGAAGAAAACCCCATTGGCCGCGACGAACTGGTCAACGATATCTTCCGCTTCTTCCACAACATGAAGGGCAACAGCGGCATTATCGGCTACACCGAGCTCAATGCCCTTACCCACGAAGCAGAAACCCTGCTCAACAATGTTCGGCAGGGCAAGATTACGCCCACGCACGAGCTCATCGACCTCTTGCTGCTCGTTGTGGATGTGCTTGAAGCTCTGGTACAGAGAATCAACATTGAAGGCGGGTCTGCCACCCCCTTCATCATAGACCCTGTGGTCAAACAGCTGCAAATAGCGCAGACCGGCGGCCCCATTTCCCTGCCCACGGAGCTTCTCGAAGCCCAGGCCAGCCAGAATGGCTCGGACCAGCAGGAAGCCGAGGCCGATGAAGCCGTTGCCGAAACGGCACCCGCCGGGGAGCATGCACCCGTTGAGGTGGTCATGCCCACCATCATTGCCGTAGGCACTGAAAACGAAGACATTGACGCTTTTAGCGCCACCGTGCGCCAGCAGTTTGAGATCATCCACGCCGGGCTTGAAACGCTCAAGAAGGATGGCAGCCACAAGGAATCCATAGATGCCCTCTACCGCTGCCTTATGGCGGTCAAGAATGCCTGCGCCTTCATGGAATTTGAAGAAATCAAGGTCTATGCAGAACGCACTGCTGGTATTGTGGATCAGGGACGCATCAGCGGCATTGATTTTGAACTCATGGTTGATCTGCTGGAGCAGGAAGTTGCCATTATCCGGGACATGATCCAGCAAAAGATTGACAGCGCTTCAGCTCCTGCTGCCGCTGCAGCAGAGGCACCTGCCCCTGAGGCCAAAAAGGAAGAATCCCCCGCCAAGCCGGAAGTAAAGGCAGAAAAAGAACCTGCCGCTGCCAGTGCCCCTGCCGTATCTACCGCTGCTCCTGAGGCCGCAAAGCCCCAGCAGCCTGCCACGGCAGAACCCGCCGCGGCCAAACCGGTGGCGCAGGAAAAGCCCGCCGAGGCTGCCAAGCCTGCCGCTCCAGCCAAACCAGCAGCCCAGGCCAAGCCTGCGGCTCCAGCCAAGCCTGCGGCCCCGGCAAAGCCTGCAGCTCCGGCAGCCCAGGCGGCAGCCCCTGCCCAGGAAAATCACAAGGGCTCTTCTACCATCCGCGTTGACCATGAGCGCCTCGACCATCTCATGAACCTGATTGGCGAACTCATCATCAACCGCAACAGGTACACCCTTATTGCCCGCTCGCTTGAAGACAGTGGGCATGATGTGGATATTTCGCAGGTTGCCCAAAGCCTCTCTGAAACCACCTATGCCATGGCGCGCATTTCTGATGATTTGCAAGACACCATCATGAAGGTACGCATGGTTCCGGTTTCTTCTGTTTTCTCGCGCTTTCCCCGGCTGGTACGCGACCTTTCGCGCAAAAGCGGCAAGGAAGTTGACCTGGTCATGGAAGGTGAAGAAACAGAACTGGACAAGAGCGTGGTGGAAGTTATCGGCGACCCCCTCGTGCATCTTATCCGTAACTCTGTTGACCACGGCATCGAGTCCGAAGAGCAGCGGCTGGCCGCTGGCAAGCCCGCCAAGGGCAAGGTTGTGCTGCGAGCCTTTCACAAGGGCAACTCAGTGGCCATTGAAATCGAGGATGACGGCAAGGGCATCGACCCCGCAAAAATGCGCGAAATCGCTGTGCGCAAGGGAGTTATCACTCCCGAAGAAGCCGCCCAGCTCGACGACCGTGAATCGCTGGAGCTCATCTTTGCACCCGGTTTTTCGTCGGCAGAAAAGATCACCGATATTTCTGGCCGCGGCGTGGGCATGGACGTGGTGCGCACCAACATCAAAAACCTCAAGGGCAGCGTCAACACCTACTCCGAGGTGGGCAAGGGCACGCGCTTTACCCTGAGCCTGCCCCTCACGCTGGCAATCATTGATGCTCTTATGGTCAATGTTTCCGGTCAGATGTACGCCATCCCCCTTGATGCGGTTTCTGAAACCACCAAGATTGAGGCCGAGCGCCTTACAGACGTCAAGGGACGCAAGGCCGTCACCTTGCGCGGCGAAGTACTTGGTGTTGTTGAACTTTCAGAGATGCTGGGCCTGCCCCGCACCGATCCTCTGCCCGATGTGCTCTCGGTTGTGGTCATTCACGACAACGAACGCCGTCTGGGCCTTGTGGTCGACCGCCTGCTGGAACGCCAAGAAATCGTTATCAAGCCTCTGGGCGCATACCTGGGCGACCTCAAGGGCATTTCTGGCGCAACCATCATGGGCGACGGCTCGGTCATTCTGATTCTCGACCCGCACGAAATCTACATACTGGCCACATCCAAAGCCTCATCCATGGGATCGGGCGAACAGGGCAAACAGGCAGTATCAGCCAGAATGTAATATTGAATGCACTATCGAAGGGGGCTACGGCCCCCTTTCTGCATTTCAGCCTTTCACGCAGAGGGAAAATCATGATCGAACTTCTGAGCAACCGTCGCAGCATCCGCAAGTTCACAACCGAAGCCGTGAGCGATGAGCACCTTGAAAAGCTGCTTGCCGCGGCCCTGTTGGCCCCTTCCTCAAAAGATACCCGCCCTGTCGAGCTTGTGGCAGTGCGCGACAAGGCTATGATTGAAACCCTTGCCGCCTGCCGTGACTCGGGAACCATGCCACTGCGCACAGCGACACTGGTGCTGGCTGTAACGGCTGACACCAACAAGGCCGACGTATGGGTCGAAAATGCCTCTATCGCCGCCACACTGGTGCAACTGGAGGCGGAAAGCCTTGGTCTGGGCTCTACATGGGTGCAGATGCGCCTGCGCACCAACGGTGCAAAATCTGCCGAGGACGAAGTTCGCAAAACCCTTGGCATTCCACAAAACTATGGCGTACTCTGCCTGCTGGCCATTGGGCACAAGGATGAAGAAAAGCAGCCCCGTCAGCTCGATGCTGCCGACTGGGCCCGCACCCACAAAGAGCTATTCTAGCCTTCTGCTGTGTTTTTATGGGCACCTTTCGGAATTTTTGCATGGTTCCGTAAGGAGGCAATGCTCATTCCAGACGCTCCGGGCCCCCAAGCTGGCAAGACAAAAAGCCCGGCAGCCATTTTTTGAGAAAATCTCTTGCCTTTCCATACTGCATGAGCTATATGACCTTTTCGCGCGGTTACGCCCACATGCAACGCTGTCATTATTTTCGGCGCGGGCCTAGTTTTATGCCGCATTTGAAACGAACTGTTTTTTTGCATATACGGAGGAAAGTATGAGCAAGGAATGCATCTTTTGCGGCAAAAAGCCCCAGGTCGGCAATCTTGTGAGCCACTCCAACATCAAGACCAAGCGCCGCTTCAATCCCAATTTGCAGCGTGTGCGTCACCAGTTCCCCGACGGCAGCGTTCGCACCCTTTCCGTGTGCACCCGTTGCATTCGCTCCGGCGCGGTGACCAAGCCCACGGTGCGTAAGCAGGCTTAATTGCCCGTCTTTTGCAGCTTTTAGCCCCGACAGGTTACTGCCGGGGCTTTTTTGCTTATGCGCACCATAACGCCAAGAATTTTTGTTTTTTCGCGCTACTGGCGCTTGAGGCGCAGGCCCAACAGCCTGCCTCTCAGCTGGCGTCCTGTTGCCAGCAGCCAGGGCACTACGCGTTACACACGATTTCGCGAGCTGCTTCTGGTACTCAATGCCTGCGGCATACCGCACCAGACCATCCAGATGAGCGGCAGGGAATACATCTATGTGCCTGCGCTGCTGGAGAACGTGGCCCTTTACGAGCTGGGGGCCTTTGTAAAAGAAAGCATCACCCCTGCTCCACAAGCGCCACCGCTTCCCGTGTACCCTCACGCCTTTGTGGCCGCCCTTGCCCTGCTGCCCCTCATACTCTGGTACGGCTGGCGCGTGGGCTGGTGGCACGTGCCTCCTCTGCTGCCAGCGCCGGAACTATGGAACAGCGCGGGTGTTCTGGACGTGGTGCGGGTGCGCGTTTTCAACGAGTGGTACAGAACAGTCACCGCTCTCACCCTGCACGCCAGCCTGACCCACCTTTGCGGCAATGTGGCCTTTGGCTCCATATTTCTCACCTTGCTGGCCCGCCTTACCGGTATTGGCAGAGCCTTGTGGCTCACCCTGCTGGGCGGCGCGCTGGGCAATGCCCTTACGGTTCTGCTGCGGCCACGCCCCGTGCTCAGCCTGGGCTTTTCAACCGCGCTGTTTGCCAGCATTGGTGCAATTTCCGGCTACATGGCCTGCCAGCAACAGGGCAGGCGCAAGGCCATGCTGCCCGTGGCTGCTGCCGCTGCACTGCTGGCAATGCTGGGCACAGAAGGCGAAAATACCGATTATGCCGCCCACCTGGCGGGGCTTGGCTGCGGGCTGGCGCTGGGCGCTTTTGAGGCCTGGCGAGTGCGCAGCGACCGCGCGGGGCTTGGACAATGGCTGGCAGCGGCGGTCACCGCCCTGCTTGTGGTCTCGGCCTGGTGGTTGGCTTTTGCAACCATCAACAGCTGACCATAGCAGCTGACCACAGACTGCAAAACGGCCCTGACGTGCTCACGCATATCAGGGCCGTTGTTTATTTTTTCAGCTGGCCTCATCGGCCCAAAATCTGGCTCAATCCGCGCCACTCCAATCTATAGTGGCTTGCTGTTCTGGCTCAACCTGTGCAGTGTGCGCCCCAACGGGGCTTCACGATGGAAAAGCAACAGGGGCAGTATGGCCCCGATTGCAAGCGCGCACATGATAAAAAAAGCCGTCAGCCCATTATAGACCACACTCACCAGCACAGTCTCGCCCTGCGCAGTACCGGCAGTATTAAGAAACTTGAGCGTCGCCAGAATGGCCTTGTAGGCAAACATGCCGGGAATCATGGGCAATAGTGCGGGAAACACAAACATTTCTGCCGGGGTATGACACCGCCGCGCAATGGGCATGCTGCAGAATGAAATTATCAGGCCTGCGCAAAGCGAAGCGCTGGCAATGCCCACGTGGGCCTGCAACAGCAAAAAACGGCTCATATGCCCGGCGGCGGCCAGCAATCCGGCCATCACGGCTATGCGCTTGGTAGGCCGCGATATGGCGGCAAAACCAACGGCGGCAACCGCCGCCAACGCACCATCAACAAGACAATCTGTCAGCATCATAGCGAGTCCACTCCCATAAGCAACATGGTTGTGGCCAAGCCCAAGGCAATGCAGATGATCAACGTGCTTGCCTGAATAAGCCGTGAAACGCCCATGAGCACATGGCCGTCGAGAATGTCGAGCATGGCGTTGATAAGCGGAATACCGGGGATAAGAAAGAGCACGCTGGCAGCCATGGCGGTTTGCGGCGTGCTGCCCAGTTGCAGCACAACGCCCAGCGATGCCAGCAGCGATGCCGCAAATGAGCACAGAAAAAAGGTGACCTTCAGATCAAGGCCCCAGTGCAGCAGCTTTTGCCGCAGATAAAAGCCCAGCAGCGTTGCAGCAAAAACCAGCCCCATGGCGGGCAGGTCGCCGTTAAACAGACCGCAAAATGCCGCATTGGCGCAGGCCACAAGAAAACGCAGCAACACGGGATTGAGAGTGGGCACTGCGCAAATGGCGCTGAAACGCTGGCGCGCCTCGTCAAGGCTGAGGCCCTCGTCAGCTATGCTCCAGCTCAGGGCGTTGAGCGCGGCCACCCTCTGAAAATTGGGCGCACCCGAAACAATGGAGCTCACTGCAGTGCGACGCTCCGCAGGAATGCCCCCCTCGGCGGGCTTGATGACCGAAAGCATGAGATGCTTGGGAAAGATCGCCAGTTCAACCTCAAAGCCGTAGGCCCGCGCTATGCGGCAGGCGGTGCGGTCCACCCGTGTGGTCTGCCCGCCTGCCCCAAGCAAGGTCGAAGAAAAAACCTGAATAAACTCGATAAGTTCTTTGGCGGTAAGCACAGCCCCATCAGTACCGGTGGCGCTACCAGCGCCGCCTTCGCCCTGTATTGTGCCGCTTTCGTTGCAAACCGCCGCCATAGCAGGCAGACCATTACAACTACCCTGCCCGTTGATCAAACCCATAAACTATATCCTGGTTTCATTATCAAGAAAAACCCAGTGCAGCATGCGCTTGTGCACACGCAGGCGGTACTCGGCCTGCTGCACCAGCAGCGATGCCTTGCTTGCCAGAATGGTATCATCAACACCAATGGCTGCCACCGGCGAAGCACTGAGCATCAGGCGCACATCGTTGGCCGCTTTGGACAGCAGCCCCGGCTCCACACGCCAGTGTTCGCGTTCTTCGTCGGTCAGGCCGCTACGGCAGCCCGCAAAAACATAGTTGGCCCCGCACACCGCGTCTTCAGGGGTTTCATGAAAGGTAACAGCTGAACCCAGCCGGGACACTTCCTCCCTGAGCGGCGCAATATCTGTATGCGAAGGTACTGCCACACGCAAGGCAAAAGGAAACCATGCCGTTGCTTCAATAAGCGAATGCAGTGTGCCGTTGACGCAGCCAATCCAGGCGCAGGTGACGCCATTGAGATAGCGCGAATTGCGCAGCATGCAGGCAATGTCTGCCAGAGCATGGGCGGGGTGGGCATCGGGGCTGCCTGCGTTGATCAGGGGAAAGCGCAGGCACGAGGATTCCATGTCCCAGCCGCCCACGGGCAGGCCGTACATGTACATGCAGTCAATGTAATAGCTGAACACCGGCAGCAGATGTTCCTGATAATCGCTCATTTCTGTGCGCCAGCTGCCACGGTTACCCTCGTACACCACAGCGCCGCCCATTTGCCGCACAGCGGCCGAAACACAGAGCCGCTCGGGCAGTGAATGCTGCGAAAACATAAGCAGAGCAACGCGCTGGGCCATGAAATCTGTTTGCAGCTTTGGCTCGGGCATGCCTAAAGCCTGCTGCACCAGCAACCAGGAAGCCTTTTCACCAAGACCTTTGATACTCAAAATATGTCTTGCCATAAATCCTCCGTGACGGGCGTCACATACAGTGTATTTTGCCCGTGTTATTGTTCTATCAATGGGTGAAAATTCTGTCCAGCCGTGGAAAAACAGCAGGTTGCACTCAAAACTGCATTCTACAGTTTATAAGGGAGAATTTTAACATACTGAAAACATTACACATGGATATTTTTGCCACATAAATACCCATTGTGTACTTGTGATTTAATATACTTTTCAGCTAAAGTACGTGGACCCAATTGCAGGGCCCACAGGAGCAAACATGAGAGCTTTTATTTTTGATCTGGACGGAACGCTGGTTGACAGCCTGGAAGACATCGGCCAGGCCTGCAACGACGTTCTCGCCAGCCACGGTTACCCCGTCCACCCCCTGCCAAAGTACAGGTTCTATGTGGGTCGAGGCTTTCACAAGCTTGTTGGGGACGCCCTGCCTGAAGGGGAAACAGCCAGACTTTCTTCTGGCGATCTCGCTGCGCTGATTGCCGAGGCACGTGCCCAGTACGGCAAAAACATGTGCGTGCGCACAAAGCCCTACGAGGGTATCACCGAAGCGCTGCACACGCTGGCCGGTCAGGGGCACTCCCTGGCGGTGCTTTCAAACAAGCCCGACGACCTCACTGTTGAGCTGGTTCGCCGTTACTTTCCAGACGTGCCATTTGCCCTTGTGCGCGGTGGACGTGAAGGCGTGCCCCTCAAGCCCGAGGCAGATGCCCCCCTAGACATGCTGCGACACATGGCGGTTTTGCCCTCGGCAAGCTTCTATGTGGGCGACAGCAACGTGGACATATTCACCGCCCGCAATGCGGGTATGACCTCAATCGGTGTTGCCTGGGGTTTTCGCGGTGCAGAAGAACTGCGCGCGGCCCAGGCAGATCATGTCATCGAAACACCAGAGGCGCTGACGCGCCTTGCCATGGAGGCATAGTATGAAACGTCCCATCATCGAGATCGACGAAGAAAAGTGCAACGGCTGCGGACAGTGTGTGCTTGATTGTGCAGAGGGCGCTCTTGCCATCATTGACGGCAAGGCCAAGCTTATCAGCGATGTATACTGCGACGGGCTCGGGGCCTGCCTTAACTGCCCAGAAGGCGCACTGCGCCTTGTGGAACGGGAAGCTCCCGAATTTGACGAAGAAGCAGCACTGACCGCCAAGGCCAAACGTGAAGGTGCAACAGCGACCCGCCACCACCACGGCGGCTGCCCTGGCAGCATGGCCCGTACCCTCACGCCGCTTACGGGCGGCCCGGCTGCTGCTGGCGCAGGCGACCTGCGGGCACAGGTTCCCACCTGGCCCATACAGCTGCGCCTGCTGCCCCCAAGCGCCCCGTTTCTGAAGGGCGCGAACATTCTGCTGGCAGCACACTGCGCGGGTTTTGCCCTGCCCAACCTGCACAGCGAATGGATGCGTGGTCGCGTGCCCATTATTGCCTGCCCCAAACTTGAAGATAACGAAGTGCTGGCAGAAAAGCTGACCGCCATCATCAAGCATGGCGGCATTTCGGGCATTACCGTACTGCGCATGAGCGTACCCTGCTGCGGTGGGCTTGAAAGACTCGTGCACCGCGCCATCGAAGCGGCAGGAAGCACCTTGACGCCGGAGACGCATATTGTACAATTGTAATCAGCAATCAGGTTTCAGATGTGATCTTCTGAGCCCCATGTAAAAAATTGATTAAGCCCGCCTTGACAAAACATAGTGTAGTGCTATGTTTTCAGGGCGGGCTTCGATTAACGTATAAGCCCAAAACCTTAAGCCCGCAGACGGGGCCGTTAGGGGGCGGTGCAAACGGCGCTACCCAAAAAGACTGCTTTTCTGTGAAGGACTGTAAACATGCCTATCAAGATTCCTGCGGATCTTCCCGCCTGTGCAGCGCTTGAGAGCGAAAATATTTTTGTGATGACGGAAGACCGCGCTGTCCAGCAGGACATCCGCCCGCTGGAAATAGCCATCGTCAATCTCATGCCCACCAAGATCGCCACAGAAACGCAGCTTTTGCGGCTTTTGAGTAATTCGCCCCTTCAGGTTAACATTACCCTGTTGCGTACCGAAGCCCACGAATCAAAAAATACGCCCGCACAGCATCTTGAGCGCTTTTACAAAACCTTTGCCGAAATACGCCACGGCAGCTTTGACGGCATGATCGTGACCGGTGCGCCCGTGGAACATCTGCCTTTCGAGGATGTGGACTACTGGCACGAGCTGCTCGACATCATGGCTTTTGCGCAAAGCCGCGTGTACTCTACCCTGTACATATGCTGGGCGGCGCAGGCGGCCCTGTACCATTTTTACGGTATTCCCAAATACACCCTGCCTTCCAAGGTATCGGGCGTGTTTGAACACGATATTTTGCAGCCTGGCTGCCGCCTGTTCCGGGGTTTTGACGACACGTTCACTGCCCCGCATTCGCGCCACACGGAAGTGCGCGCCAATGACCTGATCAAGCAGCCCGGCCTGCGCATTCTTGCCGAATCGCAAGAAGCGGGTCTCGCCCTAGCCGAAAGCCTCGACCACTCGCAGGTCTTCATGACCGGCCACCTCGAATACGACAGGGACACCCTCGATGCGGAATTCAGACGCGATCAGGAGAGGGGCATGAACCCGATCCCTCCCAGTCACTACTACCCTGGCAATGATCCCGCAAACCTGCCCCGCGTAAACTGGCGGGCTCACGCGCACCTGTTCTATTGCAACTGGCTCAACTACTACGTCTATCAGGAAACGCCTTTCAGCCTTACAGCAATCGCCCGCAACCGGCAGGGCCAGTAAGATTCATTCCTGAACACATCTAGGATACGAGGATGCCTATGCGATTTTCTACCAGAACCCGTTACGGATTGCGCTTTTTGCTGCGTCTGGCGGCCCAGCCCCAGGGCTCTCTTTTGCAACTGGGGCAGGTGGCCCGCGAAGAAAATATTTCTTCGGGCTATCTGGAACAGATAGTGCGGGCATTGCGCCCCATGGGCATTCTGCGGGCTGTACGCGGATCTGGCGGCGGCTACTCCCTTGCCAAATCGCCGGCCGACATTAACATAGAAGAAGTCTTTCAGCACCTTGAGGGAGAAATCTCCCCTGTGCGCTGCTTGAGCAAGGGCCGCCACTGTCAGAGGGAAGCCCACTGCTCCACGCGGGGATTCTGGACAGAACTTGATGCTCACATACGCTCATTCCTGCAAAGGCGCACCCTGCAGGAAATAATAGATTCAGAGAAATGCTCCGTAACGGGAGGCAATCATGTGGAATTACACTAAAGCAGTTCATGACCACTTTCTGCATCCGCACAATGTGGGTCCTCTTGAAGGTGCCAACGCCATCGGCGAAGTGGGCAGCCTGACCTGTGGTGACGCCCTCAAGCTCTACCTCAAGATCAACGACCAGCAGATCATCGAGGACGCCAGCTTTGAAACCTTTGGCTGCGCCAGCGCCATTGCCTCCAGCTCTGTGCTCACAGACATGGTAAAGGGCATGTCGGTCGAAGACGCCCTCAAGATCACCAATAAGGACATTACCAATGCCCTTGGCGGTCTGCCCAAGCAGAAGATGCACTGCTCCGTTATGGGGCAGGAGGCTCTTGAAGCCGCCATCCGTCAGTGGAAGGGCGAACCCCCGGTGCCGCACGCCCACGAAGACGGCAAGCTTGTGTGCAAGTGCTTTGGCATTACCGATGCCCAGATCATACGCGCCATCACCGAAAACGGCCTCAAAACCGTTGAAGAAATCACCAACTACACCAAGGCTGGCGGCGCCTGTGGCGAATGCCTTGATGAAATTGGCGAGATTCTGGCGGCCCAGCTCAAGCAGAAGCCGCTGATAGAGCTCAAGCCCAAGCCGCGCCTCACCAATGTGCAGCGCATGCAGCTGGTGCTCAAGACCATTGATGAAGAAATTCGTCCGCAGCTCGCCGCAGACGGCGGCGACATTGAACTGGTTGATGTGGACGGCCTGCGCATTGTGGTTGCCCTCAAGGGACGCTGCGCGCACTGCCGCTCGAGCGAGGTAACCATCCGCGATCTGGTGCAGCGCCTGCTGCGCGAGCATGTTGAAGCCGACATCGTGGTTGAGGAGGCCTAAAAGCCATGAAGACCATCTATTTTGACAACAACGCCACTACGGCTGTTGCACCTGAAGTTCGTGAAGCCATACTGCCCTACCTGGGCGAGTTTTATGGCAACCCTTCGAGCATGCACACCTTTGGCGGGCAAGTGGCTGATGCGGTTGAAACAGCGCGCGAAACCATGGCCAACCTGCTGGGAGCCAGCCCGGACGAGATAATCTTTACCTCGTGCGGATCCGAGAGCGACAACGCGGCCATCTGGTCAGCCATTCAGACCCAGCCCGAAAAGCGCCACCTGATCACCACGCGCGTGGAACACCCGGCCATTCTCAGCGTCATGCAGCACTGGGAACGTCAGGGCTACCGCGTTACCTATCTTGGGGTAGACAACAAGGGCCGCCTTGATCTTGACGAATACGCGGCTGCCCTCACACCCGATACGGCGCTGGCATCCATCATGTTTGCCAACAACGAGGTGGGCAACATCTATCCCATCCAGCGAATGGCAGAGATGGCCAAGGAAAAGGGCGTTTTGTTCCACACCGACGCCGTGCAGGCCGTGGGCAAAACCCCCATTGACCTTGCCCACCTGCCCGCTGACATGCTTTCGCTCTCTGGCCACAAGCTGCACGCGCCCAAGGGCATTGGCGTGCTCTATGTGCGCAAGGGAGTGCGCTTCCGTCCGTTTTTGCGGGGGGGTCATCAGGAAAAGGGCCGCCGTGCCGGTACGGAAAACGTGCCCTACATCGTGGGCCTTGGCGCTGCTGCCAAGCTTGCTGCCGACCACATGCAGGAAGAACGCGTCAACGTGGCCATGCTGCGCGACAGGCTTGAAAAGGGCCTGCTGGAGCGGATTCCCGATTGCATGGTCAACGGCGATATGGAAAACCGCCTGCCCAATACGACCAATATTGCCTTCAAGAACGTAGAAGGCGAAGCCATTCTGCTGATGCTTGACCGGCTTGGCGTGTGCGCCAGCTCCGGCTCTGCCTGCACCTCGGGCAGCCTTGAGCCCTCGCACGTGCTCCGGGCCATGGGCGTGCCCTTTACCTACGCGCACGGCTCAATCCGCCTTTCGCTTTCGCGCTACTCCACGCAGGAAGAAGTTGACTTTGTGATTGAAAACTTCCCCGGCGTGATCAAGACATTGCGCATGATTTCGCCTTTCAAGGATTAATCCGGGTAAAGCGGACTGCGTAAAAGCAGCAACGACACTAAATAAAGGGCAGTGCCGTCACCATTGTGGGAACGGCACTGCTTTTTTGGGCTTTAACGCATCAACAGTTTTCGCATCAAGCCATGTCTTCATGTCACATGCTTGCAACGGTGCAGTCTGGTTGCCTGAAGGTATATTTTTGTTTTCTTGGCGCTACGTTACGATAAAGACTATTGCTTCCGGTCAAAGATTGTCCTATCGTTTTACTTTGAATAGCCGTCCAGTTTCGGGAGACAGGTTTGCATGCGTTCCATTCGCCTTTTTGATCTTCTGATGGGTTTTTCCCGCGCGCTTGATATGGTTTCGCCTGTTCTTGCAGGCCATCACCTGCGGGTTGCCTTTCTTGCCCAGGCTCTTGCCGAACGCCTGCAGCTTTCGCACGCCACTCGCAAATACATGCTCATGGCCAGCATGCTGCACGATATAGGTGCCATACCGCTCAAAAGCGATACGCGCGACCTCATATTCGAGCACAACAAGGCGCTGCACTGCAGGGCCGGCTGGGCTTTTTGCAAAACCGCCGGGCTGCCCCGCGCGGTGTGCGACATGGTGCTGAACCACCATACCGAATGGTGCAGCTATGGCGAGGACGACCAGAACGCCCTACCCGCCAACTGCATTCATCTGGCCGACAGGCTTGACGTAGCCCTGCGCAACAAGCATGCTTCAGACCTGAACTGCATATGCGCCACGCTTCAGACCAGACAACGTGAATACGCACCTGCCTGCCTCAATGTTCTGGGCAGCCTTGCCGACGATGCCGAACTTGTTGCGCGCCTGGCCAGCCCCCAGAACATGCAGATACACCTTGCCTCGCTCTTTGGTTCGGTAATTCTTGGCCCGGTGCAGCTTGTGGACCTGTGCGGCCTGTTTTCGCAAACCATCGACTCCAAAAGTCCCTTTACGGCTACGCACTCGCTTGGCGTGGCACACACGGCGCGCATGCTGCTCAAACTCAGTCGCATGGCCGATGAAGGCGACCTTACAACCATGTTCATTGCCGGGCTGCTGCACGATATCGGCAAACTGGCCATTCCGCACGAAATTCTCGAAAAACCGGCGGCCCTTACCCCCGAGGAACTCTCCCTGATCCAGCAGCATGCGCAAACCAGCCTTGATCTGCTGGGTTCCATACCCGGGTTTACCTGCGTGCGCGACTGGGGCGGCAGACATCACGAGCGCCTCGACGGCACAGGTTACCCTCACGGTATTAGCGGCCCCAGCCTGAGCCTGCCCGTGCGTATTATTGCCGTGGCGGACGTTTTTACCGCCCTCACAGAAGACCGCCCCTATCGCGCGGGCATGCCTCTGGCCCAGGCCATGGGTATCATCCAGTCCATGGCCGAACTCAGTTACCTTGACGCCAACGTGGTGGCACTGCTTGCCGACAACGTGGTACGGGTCAACAGGGCGCGCATTCGCGCCCAGCGCAGGGCTGCTGCCAACTTTGTGGTCATGCGCAGGTTGTGCGGCGATACGGCCGGAGCCGCCTGATACCCAAACGGAGCCTGGGCCTTGCCCCGCTCTTCAAGGAGCATGCATGGGCGTTCCGATCATTTTTTTAATTATTGCTCCTCTTGCTGGCATTATCGCCATGCAGCTCATGCCGCCTTTTTCAGGCATTGCTGCGATTCTTTCGCTCGTATTTTCCGCTTGCGGCCTTTACCTGCTCTACAAATACCTGCTACGCCCCCTGAACACGCTGACCTCCGCCATCACACGCTCTGGCTGTAAGGAAATACCCACCATAAACGCCGCGTGCGATCATGTGCGCGCGCTGGAAGAAAGCCTGCGCGCTCAGCATTCGGCCATAATGCGTGACACAGAAGAAAACCGCAAAACGCAGGAAAAGCTGCGCCAGGAGATAAAGGAGTTACGCGAAAAACACGCTGTAGAGCTTCAATCGCAGCTGGCTGTTTTGGAAACGTTGTGCAAGGCCCAGGCCGAGCTGAACGCTCTGGCCGTTCCCCTGGCCGCGGCCAAGGGCAATGGCGCGGCAGAACCGTGGAATGATCCGCAGCTGTTCTTCAAGATTGCCTCGGACCTGCGCCGAAGCGAAAAAACTCTGCTCCACGCCGGGCAATTCTGGAGCGGGAACAACGAGGCTGAAAATGCAGATTCGGCCATTGTGGAAGTCTTTCCGTGGAAGGCAAGTTACAGCACCAATATTCCCGTCATTGACGGACAGCACAAGTTGTTGCTGTCGTATATCAACAGGCTACACTACGGTATACAAAATGGCTGCGACAAAGCCATGCTGCTCGAAATTCTCGACGATCTTACGGGCTACGCCTTTACCCATTTTGCAACCGAAGAGATATTCTTCGTCCGCTCGGCCTATCCGCTTACAGAAAAACACATTGAAGAACACCAGCATTTCCGCAACACAGTGATCCAGCTGCGCGATGCTGTGCTTGACGGCAAGGCCTTTATCGACATCGCCCTGCTGGAGTACCTCAAGACATGGCTTGTGGAACACATACAGCGCATTGATGCGGGCTTTGCTCCCTATGTGACCGATAGTGAGCGGGGCTCAAAGTAGGTTACCGTAACAGGCAGACTCCAGGCATTGGGGCAGCCCTGCCACAGCACCACCCTTTTGTGCTGCCGCGGGTCTGGCCTTACGCCAGTGCGCGTCCCACATACAGACGCATCTGCCCTTGCCGCTGGACAAAAAAAAAAGCCCCGCATTGCGGGGTCGATGTGCGCAGCAATGCGCAGATTTAATGCCTTGCAGGTTTAACGGCTGTGAAATGCGGCCGCCAGCTTTTCCCTTTCGGCCCGGTCAAGCAGACGCTGGTTTGAGCTGCCCCTGAACTGCAACTCAAGATCGCGCAGTCCTTCCCTGTAGGGACCATCCACAAGTATATCCGTCAAATCCAGCAACCGGTCCGTCCAAGGGTCGTTGCGGGCCAGCAGGTCCTCAAAAACGTAGCCTGTGTAGGTCATCACGTTTTTTCCCTGAGCCTTCGCACCTTCGGCCAGGGCGCAGAGCGCTTCGGCCTGTTCAAAAGGTTCGCCTCCAGAAAGCGTAATGCCCGACAGCAGGGGGTTTTCCTGCATCTGGTCAAGGGCGGCCTCTGCCGATAGCAGAAAGCCGCCCTCAAAACTGTGCGTCTGCGGATTGTGGCACCCCTTGCAGTGGTGCGGGCAACCCTGCGTGAACACTACATACCGCAGCCCCGGCCCGTCCACTATGGATTCATCCACAATGCCCGAAACCCTGATAAGCGCGGTACTGCCTGCTTTAGGCATGCTTGACGCGGTCACGCTCTTCGGAGCGTTTGGCGTTGTTGAAACGGTCAAGCGTTCCCACAAGGTAACCGGTGATACGACGGGTGCGTTCAAAGCCCACATCCTGCCCAACAAATTTCTGTGCGGGCTTGGTTTCCTCGAACAGACGCGATTTCATCAGCATGTGCTCTCTCCTTGCTCTTATGCAAAAGTTGGTGAAAAAATGTATACGACCGCTAGTCCCACTTGGGGGTGTGCGGGAATTTTTTACGTAATTCGTCAAGCAGTTCGGCGCTCACGCCTTCGCCTTCCTTGCGTCCGCAGCGGGGGCAGGTGCCGTTGATCACACCCACATAACCGCAGACCGGGTCGCGGTCGAGCGGATGGTTGATGGAACCGTAGCCAACGCCATTATCGTGCATGTAGCGGATAATGCTTTCAAAGGCCTCAAGGTTCTTGCAGGTATCGCCGTCCAGCTCCACATAGGTAATGTGGCCAGCATTGGTGAGCGCGTGGTAAGGGGCCTCGATCTGGATCTTTTTAAAGGCCTTGATGGGGCAGTACACCGGCACATGGAAGGAGTTGGTGTAGTAATCCTTATCGGTAATGCCGGAAATGCTGCCGAACTTGGCCTTGTCGAGGTTCACAAAACGGCCACTCAGGCTTTCCGCCGGGGTGGCAATAAGCGAGAAGTTAAGACCGGTTTTTTCCGCCTCGTCGTCACAGCGCTTACGCAGATGCGTGACGATTTCGATACCCAGTTTCTGGGCCTCTTCGCTCTCACCGTGGTGCTTGCCCACTAGAGCCTTGAGCGTTTCGGCCAGGCCGATAAAGCCCACGGTCAGCGTGCCGTGCTTGAGCACTTCTTCGATACTGTCGTCCCACCCCAGTTTGTCTGAATCAAGCCAGATGCCCTCACCCATGAGGAAGGGATAGTTGCGCACCTTTTTGGCGCTCTGAATTTTGAGTCTGTGCAGCAACTGGCGAAACACCAGATCAATTTTGTCGTCCAGCAGGGCGTAAAAACGGTCAAGGTCGCCCTTGGCGTCGAGCCCCAGACGCGGGAGGTTGATGGACGTGAAACTCAGGTTGCCGCGACCGCAGGTAACCTGCCGGTCCTTGTCGTACACGTTGCCGAGCACGCGAGTGCGGCAGCCCATGTAGGCCACCTCGGTGTTGTAGTCACCCTCGTGGTAGTACTGGAGGTTGAACGGTGCATCGAGGAAGCTGAAATTTGGGAAAAGCCGCATGGCCGAAACGTCCATGGCCTGCTTGAAAAGGTCGTAGTTGGGATCTTCCGGATTATAGTTGATCCCCGCCTTGACCTTGAAAATCTGCACGGGAAAGATGGAGGTTTCTCCATTACCAAGCCCGGCCTTGGTGGCGCGCAGCAGGTTTTTGACAACCATGCGGCCCTCGGCGGAAATATCGGTACCGTAGTTGATGGAGCTGAAAGGAACCTGTGCGCCAGCGCGAGAGTTCATGGTGTTCAGGTTATGGATAAGGGCTTCCATGGCCTGATAGGTACGGCGCTCGGTGTACTTGAGGGCTTCGCCAGTGGCGTATGCATGGGCGCGCTCGACCATGGGACGCTGCGCTGCGGGAGCGGCAGCCACCAGAGTCGTACCAAAATCGTCGCACGTGCCAAGGCGCGGGCCTTCGGGCAGCAGGCCAATGAAGGCCCTGGCAGCGTCTATGGCCGCCTGCTCATCAAGGTTGTCGGCAATGCGCAAAAAGGCGGCAAAGGCGCGTTCGTATTCCTTGCGGTAGGTCTTGATGACGCCCTCGGCCATGGCAAATTCAAAATGCGGCACGCTCTGGCCACCGTGCATTTCATTCTGGTTGGCCTGAATGGCAATGCAGGCAAGAGCCGAGTAGCTTTCGATGGAATTGGGTTCACGCAGATGCCCGTGCCCCGTGGAAAACCCGTTTTTAAACAGGGGGATAAGGTCGATCTGGCAGCACGTTTCCGTGAGCATGTAAAAATCTTTGTCGTGAATATGGATGTCGCCGTTGATATGCGCTGCAGAGGCATCCTTGGGCAGAATGTAATTGTCGATGAAAAACTTGGAGCCTTCGGAACCGTATTTGAGCATGGTTCCCATGGCCGTGTCGCCGTCGATATTGGCGTTTTCGCGCTTTATGTCTTCCTGCAGTGCAGGCGAATAGGTAAGTTTTTTATAGATATCCATGAGATACGATTCCGCGTTGCGGATTTTCGTATGCTCGGCTCGGTAAAGTATATAGGCCTTGGCGCTCTTGGCGTAGTCGTACTGGATCAGGGTTTCTTCAACAACGTCCTGAATTTCTTCCACATGCTTCAAATTGCGCGACTCAAGCTTTTTGCACACCTTTTCGGTGACAAAGAGCAGGTCGGTAGGAGACATGTCTTCACCGCCAACCGCCTGGTTGGCCTTGGTGATGGCATTAAGAATCTTGACCGAATCAAAAGGCACTTCCGTGCCGTCGCGCTTTATAATGCTGGCGAGCATGGGTAATTCGCTCCAACTTCTGGGCTATGAACAAAAAGGCCGCCCGGATAAACGGGCGGACAGGCCAATGCTGGCCTATTTGTGGCGGTTCCTCTGCAAAAGCCCGTTGCAGACGATCCTTTTCTAAGAACGGTTGAAAGCAGGTCTTCCGGCTTGCCTGCCGCGTTTCGGCCTTCCCGGTTTTACCCAGTGGCGTGTGATGAAACGCGGTTGTGATCAGACATACGGCGGCGGGTCCGCTCCCGATTTTCACGGGAATTCCCTATTAAGCTCTTGGCGCTTTCAATGTCTAGAAAATCTCAAAAGACTTGTACCGTGTCAATGAATACGTAAAAAAAACATATCCTAGACTCAAAGCAATTAGCTGTTTTAATTAAACAATTTTCTTATTCACTCGTATTTTTCACCGCACACAGGCCGCAAAACAGGAAGGGCATGAACAAAAATGTTCACCCTTGCTGGATGCAGGATCAGGCAAGTGATCCGCAACTTCTGTGGCGTGATTGGAACTTATGAAACATTTCGCCGTACCCCAAGGGCACATGCCCGCACGGCGCTGCCGCTCCAGCCTCTCACTGCGAATACAGCCGAAGCTGGGCGAGCCCTCAACTGAGAGCAGCTCCATAAGCGCAGGGAAGAACCTACTCTACCCCTGCCAGCTTTTCAAGATGGCCCCCATGCAGCTTGTGTACTTAGGTCAGTCTTGACATTTTTATTTGCCCGCCGACTGCCGAAAAATTCACCTGCAAAAACTTTTTTTGTATTAGAAACCGGGGGTTGTGCAAATTTGCCCTACCTATAGCGCAAAAGTCCGTATCGGCGCGGCCAGCCTTTCCGGCAAAAACCCGGAAAGCATTGATCGGCCTACCGATACGGACTTTTTATAAACCAGATATTTCGCCTAGGGCAGCAGGGTCATGTTGTAGAGGTTCTTTTCGTCCAGATACTTCTGCGCCACTGCCTGAACTTCCGACGGGGTCAGCTTGGCAGCCTTGTCGATAAGCGACTTGCTGAAATCACGCGGCAGGCCCAGCACGGAATCTGTGGCGGCCACGCCCGCGCGTGCGTCGAGGCTTTGCTTGTCGCGGTAGTATTCACCCAGCAGACGGTTTGAGCCTGTTTCCAATAGTTCTGCGGGCAGAGGCTTGGCCTTGATATCGGCAATAATTTTGGCAAAGCCCTCGCGCGCCTGGGCAACCTTGTCAGGCGTGGTGCCAATGTAAAAGGCCATCATGCCAGCCTGGGGCATGGCGCGATAAAAGGCAGTAACCGTGTAGCCAAGGCCCTGCTCATCACGCATGGAGCTGAAAAGCAGCCCGCTCTGACCAGAGAGCACCGACTGCAAAAGCATGAGCGCCGGAGCATCGGGATGGGTGAAGGGCACGGCCTTGAACACCTGCAGTACGTGGGCCTGATTACGGCCCGGCAGATGCAGGTCAAGATTGCGCGCATCGCCCCACGAGGGGGCAGCAAGAGAGAATCCCTTGTTGTCGGGCGTGGGCAGGCTGCGGGCAAAAGCCAACACGGCCTCACGGTCAAAATCACCGGCTACCGCCAGCACCCAGGGCTGCACGATCTGGCGCTCCCAGAATCCGCGCACATCCTTGGGCGTAAACTTGCCAAGGTTGGCCTCTGTCCCCAACGTATCGTAGCCATAGGCCTGCCCGCCTGGGAAGAGGAAGGGATTCAGACGCGAGAACAGGTACGAGGTGGGCCTGTCCGCACGCTGACGTATGGCCGCCTTCATGTTTTCAGCCTCGCGCTTGATCTCCTTGGCCTCAAAACGGGGCTTGCCAAGCACATCACCAAGCATGGAGAGATAATCGGCATTGAAACGGGCCGGGCCGGTCAGCGAAATGGTGAAGGTTTGCAGGCCCGCCTTGGCACTGAGCGCTGCGGCGCGGTCGGCAAAGAACTTTTCCACGGCCTGAGCATCCAGCTTGCCGCTGCCATCGCCAAGCGTGCTTGCCGTCAGTTCGGCCAACCCCTGCTGCTCTGGCTTGAGCAGGGAATTGCCACCGGGCAGCATCATGTCCATGGCAACATAGGGGACGGTAGCGTCGGGAATAAGAATAAGCGTGCGTCCCTGGCCAAGGTCAACCACTTCCTGCTGACCAGCCATGGTAGAGGCCTGCTTTTCAGCCTTGGCAGCGGCGCTTACGGACCAGTTTTTCTGCAAAACAGCCTCGAGGTCGGGCAGTTTGGCGTTTTGCGGCGCAAGCACACGCACACGAACACGGCTGGGATCAAGCCAGAGGTCAATGGCCTGCTGCACCTGCGCCAGCGTCACATTGCGCTGCGTAAAACGCAGGTTCTGCTCCGCCTGGTCGCCGCCCAGCTCAAACTGCACAGACCCCAGCCACGAGGCCAGACCGTTGAGCGTTTCCGCCGAGCGGTCCATGCTGTCCTCGAGGTTGTAGCGGGCGCGTTTGAGGGCTTCTGGCTTGAAATCTGCGGCCTTGAGCTTGGCAAGGTCAGCGGTCAGGCCCTGCCAGAAGGCATCGAGCTTTTCCGGGGCCAGATTGGCGGTAATATACAGCATGCCAGCACGGTCAAGGCTCATGTTGCCCACGCTCAGACCGTCAACAAGCTGCTTGTCATATTCGTACTTGCGGGTCAGCAACGAGGTGCCGTCGCCGCCAAGCAGGTAGCTCAGCACATCAAGATCAACCGAGCGCAGGTCTCGCAACGCAGGCGCGGGAAAGGCAAGACCAAGATAAATCTTGTTCCACGGGCCGCGCACCACTTCCACGCGGGGGCCACCAGGGGCGTCGCGCAGATCGACCGCAGGAGGCGCGACAACATCGTTGGTATTGGTCATACCGCCAAAAAGTTCCTGCGCGTGCTGCATCACGGCCTGCGGATCAATGTCGCCCGCCACCAGCAACAGCATGTTCTGCGGCTGGTACCAGCGCTGCACATAGGCGCGCAGGTCGTCTGCGGTGATGGCCCGCACGGTGTCCTTGAAACCGATAATGGGGCGTCCGTACACGGTATTCTGAAGGGTGGAGACCTGCAGGCTTTCAAACAGCCTGCTCATGGGCGAATCCTGGTCGCGTTCAAGCTCAGATATCACCACTTCCTTTTCCGATTCCAGCTCCTTGGGATCCAGCGAAGCCTGGAAGGCCATTTCCTTCACAACATCCATGCCCATGCGCCAGTGGGCGGCAGGCATGTCTGTCATGTACCAGGTTTTGTCAAAGCTGGTTGCGGCGTTAAGGTAACCGCCAAGGGCCTCCACATCACGCGCCACCTGCCCCTTGGGGCGGTGCTCCGTGCCTTTGAAAACCATGTGCTCAAGCAGATGGCTGATACCAGCCTGTTTTGGGTCTTCGTTCACCGAACCGGTGCGCACATAAAGACGTGTGGCCACAAGCGGAAAACGGCTATCCTTGATGATATACACCGAAAGCCCGTTGGGCAGACGCGTCAAAACCCGCTGATCGCCGGGCGCGGCAGAGGCCGCACCAGCCAGCAAAGCCATCAGCAGGGGCAATAACAATAGAATGCGTTGCATGTTCGCTCCTGAAAAGAGATTGCCAATCACGGCCCCACGGCCAGCAGAAAAGGCGGAAATACCGCCACCAGGCGTGGACCGGATTGCTTTTAAATCAACATGAATACTAATACCGTCGGCACAGCTATGCAAGCCGCCTCCGGGCGAGTTTTTTGCAGGGCCCTACTCTGCTTCGCTTATGCTCAAAACACTTTTGCCCTGCCCCAGTACCGTGCGACCCCAAACCTGCACAGTCCCGGCGCTGAACCATAAAAAACCGGCAGCCCTGAGACTGCCGGTTGTGTTCATAAAGCAAAAGCTCGTGGGCTCTGCAAAGGCAGATACACTAGCCGCCGAGGTACGCTTCCTTGACCTTGGGGTCTTCGAGCAGTTCGCGGCCAGGGCCTTCAAGCACAACCCGGCCCACTTCAAGAATATAGGCATAGTGCGCTACAGAAAGGGCCGCAAAGGCGTTCTGTTCAACCAGAAGCACGGTTTTGCCTTCTTCGTTGATGCGCTTGACGATGTCGAAGATTTCACGCACTAGCAAGGGCGCGAGGCCCAGCGAGGGTTCGTCAAGCATGAGCAGGTCAGGACGGCTCATAAGAGCGCGACCCACGGCCAGCATTTGCTGCTCACCGCCCGAAAGCGTGCCGCCCTTCTGCCAGCTGCGTTCCTTCAGCCGGGGAAAGAGGCTGTAAACCCATTCGATATCGTGGGCGATTTCGTCCCTGTTGCTACGCGAGTACGCGCCCAGATGCAGGTTTTCCTCAACCGTCAGGTGGGGCAGAATGCGCCGCCCTTCCGGAGAAAGCGAAATGCCCCTGCGCACCATGTCTTCGGGCTTGAGCCCCATGAGCGAAACTGGAGCATCGCCCTCATGACGGGTGAGCAGAATATCGCCGCTGATGGTCTTGTTCAGGCCGGCAATGGAGCGGATGATACTGCTCTTGCCCGCGCCGTTGGCCCCGATAAGCGTAACAATGCTGCCGCGCGGGATATTCAGGCTTATGCCCTGGACGGCCTGAATGCCGCCGTAGCGCACATGGAGATTACGAATTTCAAGCATGATGCACCCTGTCCATATCTGTCGGTCTGCTGCGGAATCAGTTTCCGCTGCATGTCTTTTTCGCTGCGCATTGCCGCCCGATCAGGCTTTACCGCGCTGATCCGCGCTCAGACGCAGCCGATAGCGGGCATACGAGGCTGCGCACCCCGTCGCCCGGCCCACGGCTATACTACTTTTTCAAGCGTGGCGTCTTCGCCCAGATAGGCGCGGATAACCACGGGGTTGTTGCGAATGGCTTCGGGGCCGCCCTCGGCGATCAGCGCGCCATACTCCATAACCCAGATATACTGGCACACGCCCATGACAACCTTCATATCGTGCTCGATGAGCAGGATGGTGAGGTCGAATTCATCGCGTATATGGCCGATAAAGTGCATGAGATCAAGGCTTTCCTGCGGGTTCATGCCTGCAGCCGGCTCGTCGAGCAGCAAAAGTTTGGGCTCGGTGGCAAGAGCGCGGGCAATTTCAAGCCTGCGCTGCGCGCCATAGGGCAGGCTGCCAGCCTGGTCGTCCAAGTTGGCGCTCAGGTTCACCCTTTCAGCCAGCTGCTTGCTCTTTTCAATGATAGCCGCTTCTTCTTTGTAGAAGGCAGGAATACCCAGCGGAGCCATCCACCACGGGCAGCGCCTGCGCACATGACAGCCAACCATGATGTTTTCAAGCACGGTCATCTGCTGCGAAAGGCGGATATTCTGGAAGGTGCGGGCCATGCCCAGATTACAGATTTCGGCTGGGCCAAGGCCTTTTACGCTCTTGCCGCCAAAAATCACGTCGCCTTCCTGCGGGGTGTAAAAACCGCTCAGAACATTGAATGCCGTAGTTTTACCAGCGCCGTTGGGACCGATAATGCCCGCAATGGCACCCTTGGGCAGGGCAATGGAAAGATCGCTCACCGCCGTAACGCCGCCAAAACGCATGGTTACGTCCTTGGCCAGCAGCAGCGCGCCCTCGTAATTGGGAGCTGTGGGCAGAATAAATTCGCTCATGCCTTGCCCCTCCTCAAGAACGCGCCAATAGTCTTCCAGGTTACTTCCCTGGTTCCCATGATGCCCTCACGCCGGTAAAGAATAATGGCCAGCAGCACCAGCGAAAACACCACCATGCGCATGCCGGGGATGCCAGGTATTTCAAGAAATCCCAGATCGATGGGTTCTTCAATGGCGCGCAGCCACTCCAGCAGAATGGTGATGACCGTGGCGCCCAGCAGACTGCCCGACAATGAACCAAGACCGCCGGCCACAACGAACATCAGCACGTTGAAGGTCAGCAGGAAGTTGAACATCTTGGGGTCGATGGTGGAAAGGTGGGTTCCCAGCAATGCACCGCCCACACCGGCAAAAAAAGCGCCGATGCAGAACGAAAGTACCTTGTAGCGGAACACGTTGATGCCCATGACCCGGGCGGCAATTTCGTTATCGCGTATGCAGCGCAACACGTTGCCGTAGTTGCTGAACAGGAGCCGCCATAGCACTATGAGCGTAAAGAGCGTCCATATGTAGCACGAGAGCAGGCTCGCGTGACCAGGTATGCCCTTGATGCCCAGCGAACCGTTGGTCACCGAGGTGGCGTTGACAATGATAACGCGGATGATTTCGGCAAAGCCCAGGGTGGCAATGCCCAGATAGTCGTCACCGAGCCGCAGCACGGGCACGGCTATGATGAAGGCGAAGATGGTGGCTACAAACCCGCCCGCCAGAACAGAAACCCAGAAAGGCGTAAACAGGTCGGAGAAAGGCCAGATGATGGGTTCGAGAATCCACATCATCTCTTTTTGCTCTGGGGTCAGAATGCACAGGGCCGAAACATATGCGCCAATGGCGATAAAACCCGCATGTCCAAGAGAAAACAGACCGGTAAAACCATAAATGAGATTGAGTGAGAGCGCCAGAATGGCGTTGATGAAAATGAGCTTGGCGATGTAAATCTGATAGTCGCCGAGAAAACTATCTGCCTGGGAGAGCACAAGGCCAAACAGCAGCATGACCATGATGCTCAGAAGTGTGCTTCTGTTCAGGCGCATTAGATTTTCTCCTCCATTCGCTCGCCCAGCAGACCCGTGGGCTTGAACAGCAGCACGAGCACCAGCAGCACAAAGGCAAAGGCGTCGCGATACCCAGAAAGCTCAGGCATGAAGGCCACGGTCATGATTTCCACAAAGCCCAGGGCAACACCGCCGATAACAGCGCCCTGGATGGAACCGATACCGCCAAAAACGGCGGCGATAAAGGCCTTGAGACCAGGCATGATGCCCATGTAGGGGTGCACCTGCGGGTAGCGCAGGGCCCACATAATGCCCGATGCCGCCGCAAGCGCGGAGCCGATACCAAAGGTAAGGGCGATAATGTTGTCTACTCGCACGCCCAAAAGCCGAGTTGTTTCAATGTCTTTTGAGATGGCGCGCATGGCCAGACCGGGCTTGGTGCGGTAGACCACATACAAAAGAATGCCCACAAGCACTATGGTCATAGCGGGCACAAAGGCCGTGAGGGGCAAAATACGTATGCCGCCGAGCTGCCATTCGGAAACCAGCCATTCGGGCTGCAACACGGGGCGAGGCTGGCCGGTAAAAATAACCACGGCGAGGCTTTCAATAAAAAATGACACCGCAATGGCGCTGATAAGCGCCGAAATACGGGGGGCATCGCGCAGGGGCCTATAGGCGATCCTTTCCACAAGGATACCGAGCATGCTGGCGCCTAAAACGGCGACCACAGCGGCTACACCCCAAGGCCAGCCAAAGGCGAATGTACCGAAAAATACAAAATACGCGCCCAGCATCAAAATATCGCCGTGGGCGAAGTTGATCAGGCGAAGAATGCCGTAAACCATGGTGTAGCCGATGGCAATAAGCGCATACAGCGAACCAAGGGTCAGGGCGTTGAAACAGTGCTGCAAAAACATGTCAAGGCTCATGGGCCACCTCAGCGCCTCGCAACGGACAAAAGGCCACACAGGCCCCCTCCGCCCGAACAGCGGCAAAAAAATGAAAAAAGCGCCCCGCGGCGAATGCCACCGCGGGGCTGATCAGATGCAAACTTATTTGGGGGTTACTTCACCCACGTAAACGCGCTTGCCATCTTTGTATTCAATGATGCCCACGGGCATTTCTGCGTCATGGGTCTTGTTGATGGTCAGCAGGCCCAGAGCAGTGGGCAGATCCTTGGTTTCCGCCAGGGCCTTGGCAATAGCCTTGGGATCAGCGGAATTGGCGCGCTTGATGGCGTCGAGGATCAGGAAGTAGGTGTTGTAGCCGAGGGCACCGTTAACGTTGGTTTCCTTGTCAGGATAGGCGGCCTTCCAGGCTTCGGTGAAGCGCTTGGCGGCGGGGCTCATGTTGGGCATGGCCGGGTCGTAAGGGAAGGTGGTGTGCAGGAAGCCTTCGGCAGCCTTGCCACCCAGCTTGAGGGTGTCGGGGTTGTCCATGGCGTCAGCGCCCATGAGGCGGAACTTGGCGCCCAGTTCGCGGGCCTGCTTCATGATGATGGCGCCTTCGGCGAAGTACGCGGGCATGAAGACGATGTCAGGCTTTTTGGCGATCAGTTCGGTGAGCTGGGCGGTGAAGTCCTGGTCGCCGGAGCTGTACTTGAGGGTAGCAACAATTTCGCCACCAAGCTTCTTGAAGTCGCGGGTGAAGAAGCTGGAGAGGCCCACAGCGTAGTCGCTGGTCATGTCCATGAGCACGGCGGCCTTGCGGAAGCCGAGGGTTTCATAGGCATAGGTAGCGGCAGCGGCGCCCTGGTAGGGATCGATGAAGCAGGCGCGGAAGTAGTACTTCTTGCCCTGGGTCACGAGGGGGTTGGTGCACGAGGTGCCCACGCCGGGCACGGCGGCCTTTTCGGCCACTTCAGCGCCGGCCATGGCCAGCGAGGAACCGTAGGTACCGATCAGGGCCACGACTTTGTCGCGTTCCACAAGGCGCTTGACGGCGTTGGCCGATTCGACCTTGTCGGACTTGTTGTCAACCACCACCAGTTCAACGGGGCGATCGAGCACCTTGGGCATTTCCTTCTGGGCGAGACGCACGCCCTCAAGTTCGAGCTGGCCGCCAAAGGCGTTCTGCCCGGTCAGGGGAAGGTACACACCAATTTTGATGGGGCCGGCATCAGCGGCAAGCGCCTGCCCGGCAACGCCGAAGGTCAGCGCCAGACCAGCCAGCGCGGCAAGAAATTTACCCATTTTCATCCTAACCCTCCAGAGGTTGTGCGTTCAGAGCGGCCTTTCCATAAGTAGGCCGGTCACTCCCTACTATAGCCGAGTTGCCTTCAGGCTGCAATTGTAATTAGCTGACCTTTCAGCAACTCATAGACAACACGCGGCATAACGCGCAAAAAGGCGCGCGTCTGGCCTCGAGAACCTGTCCCACTCTGCCGTAAGAGCCAGTCCTGGAACAATGGCCCGTACAACGGGAATATCAAAATCCTTTCTGGTCAGATCCACATACAATGGACTTCTGCCGTGCGCCGCAAGCACCGCCTCAAGCAGGCGACGGTTGGCGCGGGGGGAGGGCAGGCTGTAATCCGGCAAGTCCTCTAACACACGAATGGGCAGTCCGGCTAGTCCTGATCCTGAGGGAACCGGGGGTTTTGTTTGTGAGGTCGAATACGGCCACGGCGTTTCTGTAAGCGCCGCCAGCGCCGCACGCGCACCGCACAGGTTTGCGCCGGTGGCCCGCGCCACCCTGCCATCGCGCCCGGTAACAAAACACTGGTACACGGGCAGGCCAAGCTCGGTGGTCAGGTCCTGAAACTGCACACGTATGCCGCAGGCGGCATAATCATCAAGCAGCGACTGCACCATTTTATCGTGGCTGCGCAGCGCAAAACAGCGGGTACGGCTGTAGGGCGTGGTTGCCTCCGCGTCGCGTTCGGCAATTTCCGTCAGGGCCGCCACCACGGCTTCATCCATGATGTTGCCCGAGGCAAGCCCGGTGGAACCGCCAGCCAGAAACAGCGCATGCTCGTCAAGATTGCAGAAAAGAAACACCGCCTGAGCCGGAACCAGAACTGTTGCCCCGGCCGTGTCGCTGGCAGGCAACCAGTGCAGGGGAGCATCCAGATACGGGGCCTCAAGGGGCAGCAGGTTGGGATCAAGAGCAGCCCTGCCCTGCTCCACCAGCTCGGAAAGGCGTGCCAGCGTCAGGGGTAGGTCTGTCTTGCGGTTCAGAATCATGCCCGCATTGTCATTCCCAGAATTGCCACGCCCAACGCTCACATAGGTGCTGGCGCGCTCTACAATTTCCATGGCGTATGAAGCCCGGGCCCCGGCAAGCGAAAGTCCGCGACCATAGGCCGTGGCCTTACCCTTGAGCGTATGCCGCACAGAACCGCTGTCAACGGCAACATCCACCTGCCATCCGCGCATTAGCGCGATGGGCGAAAGTGAAGCCTCGTGGCGCATTTCCGGGCCATCAACAACACCGTTTTCCATCAGGGCATCAAGGGCGCGCAGGTAGGTTTCCTGCGCTGGCGGCCGCTGCCATGGCTCCCATTCTTCGGCCTTGAGCCTTGTGTGTTGCTGCGCCAGTTCGTCGGCGTGTGCCGCCATGCGGCGGGCAACGGCATTGATGGCCTCGGCGCTGAAAAGTGGCGCCACTCCCGTTTCATCAGGGCGCGGCAGAGTGTGGTGATCGCAGATATTGGAGCGGAAAAGAGCGCTCCAGGCAGCAGCCGTGGCGTGGTCGGGCAAACTGGCCGCCCGCAGGTATACGGCGGGGCTGTACTCAACCAGCCGAATGGCTGCGTCTACAGGTAAGACCGTCTGCACGCCGTCGCCCTGCAACAGGTCGCTGCCAAGCAGCGCGCATTCGGCAAGCAAGGCGGCCAAAACCGGTCGCGTAAAGGTGTCACTGCCTACGTTGTAACTGGCTGCGGCAAGGGCGCGCAGTTCGCTCTGCGGCATGCCCGCCAGAAGGCGCAACAGGTGCAGATGCAGAAAATCATCCATGGGCACAGCTTCAAGCCGGGCCAATGCCTGCTCAAAACTCAGGCTCTGGGGAGGAACACACGAAAAATAGCCTGTAGTGGCCTGCGTTTGTTCGTGAGTGTAGGCATAATCCAGCACAGGCAGTTCAGAGGTCTGGCTGGCTGGCGGAACTGAATCATTGTCCTTCATAACAACCCCAATAGTGTGGGTTTGGCCGAGGCGGTTTTCATTGCAAAGTTTGCCGACCAGATTTTGCCGGGAAACCCCCGGTCAGGGCAAGCGGCTACTTTCATACAAAACTACTCAGGAACGCCGCCAAAAAAAAGCGGGCCGACATGCGACCCGCCATAAAAAAGGGAAGCCCTCCCAAGAGAGGGCTTCCCGTAAAGGCATATTAACGCTTGGAGTACTGGTACCGGGCGCGGGCAGCGCGCAGACCGTACTTTTTACGTTCTTTCTTGCGGGCGTCGCGGGTAAGGAAGCCAGCTTTTTTGAGAATGGGGCGCAGAGCCGGATCAACCAGCAGCAGCGCACGGGAAATACCGTGGCGCACGGCTTCGGCCTGGCCGGTAACGCCGCCACCGGCAACGTTAACGCGAATGTCAAATTTGTCGGCCAGCTTGGCAAGAACCAGGGGCTGACGGATGATCATTTGCAGCGTCTTACGAGGAAAATAATCCTCAAAGGAGCGACCGTTAACCGTGATGCCGCCGGAACCGGCGTAAATGCGGGTACGGGCCGTTGCGGTCTTGCGGCGGCCGGTGCCGTATTCAAATTTCTCGCTCATGGCTCTTTACTCCTTAATGCGGCAGCGTCAGCGGCTGGGGATTCTGGGCCGTATGCGGATGTTCGGACCCGGCGTAAATCTTCAGTTTCTTCAGCATGGCGCGGCCCAGACGATTCTTGGGCAGCATGCCACGCACCGCAGCGGTGAGCACGCGGGCGGGCTTGTCAGCCAGCATGTCGCCGAGTTGGGTGGTCTTGAGGCCGCCCACCCAGCCAGAATGCCGGTAGTACTTTTTGTCGGTCATTTTCTTGCCGGTGACCTTAATTTTTTCGCAGTTCACAACCACGATAAAATCACCGTTATCCATATGGGGAGCGAATTCGGGCTTGTGCTTGCCGCGCAGGCGGTGGGCGATCTGGCTGGCCAGACGGCCGAGCACCTGATCCTGAGCGTCAACCACGAACCATTCACGGTTGATGTCTTTGGGGGTGGGGCTGAACGTCTTCATCGGAGTGACTCCTCACATCTGCAAATATCAGCGGCCATCAAGGCAGCAAAAAGATCCATTGCGCGATGTGCCGTCGAACGGGGATGACGACAATATCGCAGTAAAGGCAGCCTCAATACTATAAACGCCAAAGGCTGTCAAGCTTTCGCCCCATATGGGGGAGAAAAACTGGCCATTTCGGCGATACACCGCAGCAGGAACATGGCTGGTTACAGGCGTAACCGCATGTCCAAAAAATCGGGGAACCGCCTGACGTGCACTAGAACGCGCGGCGCTTTCCCGGTAACGGCGTTGAAGCTCTTGAGCTTTACCCCATCCCCCTCTATAGTGCAAACTGTTTTTTGCGCTGCCATTTTCTGGGAGGGATACAATGCCCGTAATTCGCAAAAATCTGCTTCAACTCATCTTTTCTGGTGCGTACCTGCTGCGCTGGAACGACAAGCTGCGCCCCGTGGAACTGCTTGAAACCGACAAACAGGCCCATAAAATGCTGCTGGCCTGCGTACTGTGGCACGAAAACTCGCGCCACCTGCCCGATGCAGAGCGTGTGGCTCTTGCAACAGAGGTAATAGAAGGCGGGTTGTTTGACTATTTTTACCGTCTCATCATTACCGACGTTAAGCCCCCCATCTACTATAAAATCAAGGAAAATCCAGAGCAGTTCCGTCAGCTTACAGAACACGTGCTCGACAAGCTCGAGCCTGCTCTCGCCCCGCTCGGCCCCTTTTGGGAACGCATGCGGCAATGGCACGCAAGCCCGGACGACGACACTCCTGCACGCCGCATACTCACCGCCGCCCACCTGTTTGCCTCGCAGTGGGAGTTCAAGCTCATAGAGCCGCTCAATTCTCCCTTTGACGACGAAATGGGCGACATTGGCCAGTCCTTTCCCGACCGGCTGGACACCTTTACCGACCTGAGTGGGCTCGCAGCCATGCGCACCCCCGGCACCGCCCTGGCACGTCTGGCCAACCTGTGCGGTCAGCTGCGCTTTCAGGTTCGATGGACGCAGGCGCCCCGTATTCCCGCCACTTCGGTGCTGGGCCATATGTTTATTGTTGCAAGCTATGCCTATTTTTTCAGCCTTGCGGTAGAGGCCTGCCCCGCGCGCGCCAACAACAACTTTTTCTGCGGGCTGTTTCACGATCTGCCCGAGGTGCTCACCCGCGACATTATTTCGCCGGTCAAGCAATCCATTTCAGACCTGCCAAAAATCATCAAGGAATACGAGGACAAAGAACTTGAGCGGCGCGTTTTCGGCCCTCTGAAGGGCGAGGGCTTTACCTCGCTGGTTGAGCGCATTGAATATTACCTTGGTGCGGCTGTTGGCTCTGAATTTCAGGAATGCGTGCAAGAAAACGGCGTGGTGCGTGCAGTTGAGGGCTTTCAGGGTCTTGCGGCCTGCAACTACGATGCCCTTGACCCCAAGGACGGCCAGCTCATAAAGGTATGCGACAATCTGGCAGCCTTTCTTGAAGCCCACAGCTCCATTCGTAATGGCGTTTCTTCACCACACCTGCTTGAAGCATGCGTGCGCCTGCAAACACGGTTGCGCGAGCACTCGCCTGCGGGCCTGGGCCTTGATGCCCTTCTTGCCGACTTTGACTAACCCTACCATTACCATGAAAACATTTCGCCCTACCGTAAGAACACACCTGCTGCTTGTGACAGCAGCCATGATCTGCCTGATTGTTGCCACCCCGCGCCCCTGTGCGGCTCTGGCTATTTCCAAAGGACTGCCTTTTTATGCGCAGGATATGGAATTTTATTATCAGCACCAACGGGTAGAATCCCTGCCCGGTATTTTGCGTACCTTCGACTCGCAGGGAGTGCTGCACGACAGTCTGAAACAGATAATGCTGGCCGCTTTTTTAGGGCAGGTGCTGCGCAACCCCGAAGCCAGGCAACGCCTGCTGCCCCCACCCGCAACACTGAGCCGTGATGGCCGTCGTACCCTCGCCTGGGCCGTGCACTTTGCGCAGCTGCCCGACGAACCCGCTCTGCTCACCAGCCTGCTGCAACCTTCTGACAGTCTGCTGCTAGACCAGATTCGCAACAGTCCCGCCTCACTGACAACATGGGATATCTATTCGGAAAAATCGGTGTTGCAGATGTACTGGGCGGCCTTTATGGCCACAGGAAACAATGATTTTCTCGATGTTATCATTCGCGCCGCGCTGCGCTATGCACGCCTGAATGCAGAAGGGTTGCGCAATGAGGATGGCTTTTCTGTATGCGCTGCCGCAGCGGCATCACTGTACGAGTTTTCACCCCGTCATGTTGCCGTAAAAAACCGCGTTGAGCAGTTTCTGCAAGGTGCCACAGGAGCAGAGGCCGAAACGCTGCGCATCATTCTGCGCAGGTAAATTCGAAACGGTTGTACAGACCAACCAGCCTGATACGCACATATCTGACACTCATGCCCAATAAAAGTGGCTCCGTTCCTGCTGGAACGGAGCCACTTGTCTTTTCTGCACCTGCGGTTGCCCGGCTGCCCCGGGCTGTACCGTTTTGTCCTATGCCCTTTTCATATGCTCGATCAGGTCAACAAGGCTCTGAGCCTGCGCACGCAGGGTTCCCAGTTCCTTCATGGCTACCTGCATGGATTGCGTGGTACTGGCAGCAATATGGTTTACATCGGCAACCGAGCGGTTGATTTCTTCGCTGGTGGCAGACTGCTGCTCACTGGCGGCTGCAATGGCCCTCACTTCGTCAGCGGTTTGCTCGACCATGCCGACGATTTCCGAAAGGGCCTCGCCAGATTTGTTGGAGTATTCGGTAGCCGTAGCGATATTGCCAACGGCCTTTTCCACCTGCTGTATGCTCTGCCCCGCACTCTGCTGGATGGCCGCAATGGCGTTGCCCACATCAGAGGTGGAAGACATGGTTTTTTCAGCCAGCTTACGAACCTCGTCGGCCACCACGGCAAAGCCCCTGCCCGCCTCGCCCGCACGGGCTGCCTCAATGGCGGCGTTGAGGGCCAGCAGGTTGGTCTGGTCGGCGATATCAGAAATAACGCCCATGATCTGGTTGATGGCCTTGGCGTGTTCATCAAGCTGGGTCATGCCGTCCTTGAGCGCCTGCGATTGCCGCTGCACTTCCTGAATGCCCACAACAGCCCTGGAAACAATTTCAGAACCGGCCTCAGCCTTACGTTTGGCGGCATTGGAAATATCAGAGGCTCCGCCAGCATTCTTGGCTACCTCAAGCACCGTGGAGTTCATTTCTTCCATTGCGGTGGCGGTTTCGGCAAGGCGGCTTGCAGCATGGTCGAGGGCACCACTGGTGTTTTCGACCTGCTCGGCGATATCGTTGATGGAGGCATTGAGCTGTTCAACAACCTCTTCAATCTGGCCGGCGGCGCTGATCATGCCCTCTCGCTTGGCCTGCTCAGCCATGGCTTGCGCGGCGCGGGCTTCTTCCATGGCAGCATTGGCTTCTTCACCCATTTTGCGGGCTTCTTCAGCCTTTTCGCTGGCCTCTTGCACCAGTTTGCGCAGGTTGTTTTCCATGGTGCGCAACGAATCGGCCAGATGCCCCATGTCGTCACGACTGTATACTTCAAGGGTGGCGTCACTCTTGCCCTCGGCCACGGCCTGGGCATAGTCCGTAATTTTACGTACGGGCGCGCTTACCTTGAGGCCAAGAATAAATGACAGGATCAGCTGAAAAGCCAGCAGGCCAACGCCAATCCAGATGGAATTGCTTATGCCTTGCCTTTCGAGCCGTTGCAGTTCGTCAATAGGCATACCCACAAACCACATACCCACGTTTTTACCGTTGGCGTCCTTTACCGGCCAGTATGCCGAATTATAGTCCACGCCAAGAATATTATTGTGGGCGAAAATGGTTTCGCCACGCTCAAGCACGGCAGAAAGAATTTCGGGTGACTGAAGCTTGGTGCCAACCGCACGTTTGCCTTCTTTTTCAATGGTGGTCATGGCGCGGGTGTCACCCTTGAATATGGTAACATTCACGCCAGAAAGTTTCTTGAGCCAGTCGAGGTAGGCGGGAGCAACCAGCGATGTACCAATGGAAACGGTGCCAACAAGCTTGCCATCGTGCATGACAGGATGGCTTGCGCGTATGGTAAATGGCACCTCGGTACCAGCTACCACGGCCACAGCAGGCGTACCCTTGAGGGCCATGACCACTGTTTCCTGGTTGGTAACACTGTCGCCAAATTTTTTGGAATGACCGCGAGCTATAACCACACCTTTTTCATCGGTGATGGTCATAAAATCCGACCCGGCCTTTTTCATCAGAACGGTACCAAGCTTGGTGGCAGCCTCGTTGTTTTTCTCTGCAACAGCCTTGCTGAAATCTTCGTCCTCAGCAATGAGGTCGGCACTTTGCAAAAACTTTTGCTCAGTGGTCTGGTTGGCAGCGCTGATAACCTGCTGCATCCTTCTAATGCCTTTGTTCAGCTCGTCTTCAATCGGAATTTTCATGAAATGGATTGAGACAAACAGTACAACGCCACAGCATGTGATCAGCGCGCCAAATAGCGATCCGACATATGTGTGTGCAATAGTCCAACGCATGCCTTACTCCTTGCCAAAACGTCTGACACACAAGTTTTGTATCTGATCAAAAAAACGTATGGGAAACCAGACACCCAGCTACTCCAAACATTCCTCTGACCACGGAAGTATTTCTTCCATTACAACGTATTACACAAATTTTCGGAAACCCAAACGACTTCGCATACTCACTAAACGGCCAGAATTAAAATAATAATAGGCCAATTCACACATTTAATTACAGGACAGTAATTTTCAATATCAAAATGCTATATTATCTAACATATACAAATAATACCAAATACGCCAGTAGGGTCAATGTCGTTTATTCTATCAACACGGGTACATTAGGATTTTATTGTATCAATCTATATGGTTAATGATAATTAAAAAAATATTAGATTGTGATTTTTTTTTCAACTCTCCAGATCTCGCCATTCGCGAAAACGCCCATAATTCATGCAAAAAAACAACCATATTTTATGATATAACCAAAAAGGCAAAATAAAAAGCCTGTTTCTGCACTAAAACCGCACCTACCGGCACAATCAGAGCAGAAACAGGCCAACACGACCAAAAGATAAAAAAAATCAATCCGGCAGCTTGTGCCGTACCTGACGGCAAAGCCCCATGAGGGCATCATATTCGTGCCGCAACAATCCTGCACGACTGAAGAGCCTGCGCCACGGCATGAGGAAATAATCAGGATTGTCGCCGTGCAGATAATCAAGACGCAACAGCATATCCTTGAGTGATTCCATCAGGCGTTCCTGCTCTGCCGCAGTCGCCGCCTTCCCACCACGCGGCACATCTATCTGTCTTTCGCCGTGTTGCAGGGCGCGCACAGCATTGGCGCAGGCGTAGCTGAGCAGCAGCACAGCCTGGGCAAGATTGAGCGAACTGGCCGCAGGATCGGTGGGGATAGTTACCAGCCGGTGGCAGTGCATGATTTCATCATTGTTGAGGCCACGGTCTTCCGGCCCAAAAACCATGGAAACACGCTGCCCGCTGGCAAGCGCCACTGCGGCCTCGCGCGCGGCCTGCTCTGGCGAAAGCAAGGCCTGCCGCCAGCCGCCAACGCGCGCGGTGGTGCCAAATACCAGAGCGCTCTCGGCTACGGCCTGTGCCACGTCCTCGTGCACTTCCACGGCATCCAGCAGATCCTGCCCCTTGGGCGTGGCCAGCGGGCGGGCTTTTTCCCTGTCCCAGCGTTCCGGATCAACCAGACGCAAGGTGGGGCAGCCCATATTGACACACGCGCGGGCCGCCATGCCGATATTTTCGGGAAAACGCGTTTTTACCAATACAATTTCAAAGCCTTGAAGCAACATTAGAACCTCAGCACAGGCCCTGTAGCAGGCTCATAAAAACCTGCGTGGGGGCATCAGGAGAAAGGGCCGGGGGCAGCGCGGGCGGCAATTTGGGCCAGATATGCCCTGCGGCCAGGGCAAGCATGGCCCCACCTGCGCCGCACTTGCACACTGTGCCCAAAAAACGGCCCATCATGGCACCAAAGGCGGCGTCGAGAGCTTCACGCAGGGGGCGGCCCTTGAGGCGTTCCACCACAAAGCAACCCAGCCACGCGCCCACAAGCGCGCCCACAAGCGCGCCGAGTCCAAAAAATAACGGGGCGAGCAGTATGGCCCCCGCTATGGCCCCAACCATTCCCGCAAACGTGCCGGAAGAGCTGGAGCCATAGCGTTTGGCCTTGAGTATCTGCATACCCATTTCCAGAGCTTCGCCCACAAGGGCAATGCCCACCATCATGATCCAGAACCACATATCCATGGAGGTTGCGCCCGGATGTACCACCTTCCACAACGCCACAAGCCCCAGCAGCACCCAGTTGGCGGGCAGCCCAAAAATGTTGAGCAGCAGCACAAAGCACAGCAGCGTTATGAACGCCCCGGCCAGCATTGAAGCCAGGGGAAAAGGCAGAAAATCCATGCGGTCTCCGTTAGCGGTTAGTTTTTGTTGCGCAGGTCTTGCAGGCGCACGGCCTTGCCCTCGGTGCGGGGCAGGCTGTTGCTTTCCACAAGCTCAACCCGGGGCGTGATGAGAATTTCATCGCGCAGACGCGAGGCAATGGCCTTTTGCAGATTTTGCAGAACGCGCATGTCTTCCACAAAGTGCTCGTCGCGAATTTCAATCTGTACGCGCATCACATCGCCCAGGCCGTCGTTTTCGAGCAGGATCAGATAGCTCTGCCCCACTTCGGCAAAGGTCATGATGACCTGTTCGATCTGCATGGGGTAGATATTGACGCCCTTGATGATGAACATGTCATCCGCACGGCCAAGAATACGGTCGATACGGCGGTGTTTGCGGCCACAGGCGCATTCGCCGGGTATGAACCGGGTAAGGTCGCGCGTGCGGTAGCGCAAAATGGGCATGCCCTGACGGCACAGGCAGGTCATTACAAGCTCGCCCACTTCGCCTTCGGGCATGGGCTCGCCGGTTTCAGGATCGACAATTTCAGGAATATAGGCGTCTTCCCACAGGTGCATGCCCGCCTGATGCGTGCATTCAAAGCCCACGCCGGGGCCGTTCATTTCAGACAGGCCGTAAGAGTTGTAGGCCTTCATGTCAAAGAGGTCTTCGATACGGCGACGGAATTCCTCGGTGTAGGGCTCGGCACCCACCAGAGCAATGCGCAGGGGAAAATCACGCGGGTCTTCGCCCATGTTGCGCAGGTGCTCACCAAGAATCAGCGCGTACGAGGGCAGAATGTGGGCCACCGTGGTGCGGAAATCCTTGGCAAGCTTGATCTGACGGCGTGAGTTGCCCGCACCGGCGGGAATGGTCATGCAGCCCAGGCGTTCTGCACCAAAGTGGATGCCAAGGCCACCCGTAAACAGCCCATAGCCAGACATGTTTTGAAACACGTCGTCGCGGCGTACACCCACCATGTGGATACTGCGCGCCATAAGGTCGGCCCAGGAATTGATGTCGTTCTGCGTGTGGCAGATGGCCACCGGCGAGCCGGTGGTACCGCTGGAGCAGTGCATGCGGACAATCTCGGACTGCGGAACGCACAAAAGCCCCGTGGGATACTGCGAACGCAGATCCTGCTTTGTGGTGAAGGGAATACGCCGCAAATCATCGAGGCTTCGTAGGGTGTCGGGGCCAATGCCCGCCTCGTCCAGACGCTGACGGTAAAAATCGCACTTGCGCGTTTGCGCCACAGTGCTCTTCAGCCTGGCAAGCTGGGCATTCTCGATCTGGTCCCTGCTCCAACTCTCCGCCTCATCAAAAAATTCCATGCCGCCTCCTCAGATTCATGCCGCAACGCCCCATGGCGCACCGGCAGTGGTGCAATCCACCCGCCGTAGCGGGAACAAAAAATTTATTCGCCGGAACGGGCGTGCGCCCAACCCCAGATAAGCCCAAAGCAGCCAGCGATCATCATATCGCCGTGCGGGGCCAGAAAACGCCCGTGACCTTGCAGCAACGCGCGTTTGGGACCAGTAATGTATGTGGCTTCATAGCCGCCCGCTTCTTCACAGTAGGGGCCAAAGGCCGTGCCGTGCCCGCCAGAGGCCTGCACTTCTTCTGCTGGCAGCCAGTGTTTGCGGAACTGCTCCAGATCACCCAGCAGCTGCTCAAGCGTACGCATGCCTGTATGGTGCTCGTAAATACCGCGCACCTGACCGCGATACACAAGGGCGGCCACGGTGTGCCCGTTGCCCACGTTAATAACGGTTATGCCCTGCTTAAAGCTGCGGTCCATAACTTCCTTGTCGCACAGTGCCCCTAGCAGGGCACTGGCACCGGTATCCGCTACGGGGCCGCCTGTTTTTTCGCGCAGGGGCACAAGGCGGGTAAGTGCGGGCGGCGGTGTTTCATATATCCAGCGTGCCGGGTTGGAAGACGTGGCAAGCAGCTCTGTCCAGGCGCGCATGCGGGCCTGACGGTTGCCGTGAGCATGAAAACCGTGGTCCTGGGCTGCAGCAAGCACCAGATGCGGCAGGGGCAAACCGGCGTGCCGCAACAGGCCGCCCCAGAATTCCGGCGAATAGTCGGTCAGAAACACCGGCACACTGCCCGTGGGACACACGGCGCAAATTTCCACGCCAATGCCCCGCACCACATCTTCATTATCATGGATGCCGCGCGTGGCCGCTGGCGTGGCGCTTACTTTAAGCCCCGCCGCAAGGTGTTCCTTGATGGCCTGGGTAAAGCCGCCCCCCATATTGTTGCCATACAGCCATATATTGCGCTTGAGCAGGGCAAGCTCACGAATACGCTGGGCCACCAGACGGGCAGGAGCTGGCAAAACAAAGCGTGGCCAGTTTTCACATTCAAGCCCGGGGCGGGCAAGAAGGGCATCCTGCGTGCCACTGCCTATATCTACGCACAGCACAGGGCCTGTGCCGCGCAAAAACTTCTGTACGATCTCGTCCATTTTCACCTCTCAGGAACGAAAAAATCTACCTGCATCAACCTCCAAGCGCAAGTCTTCAAAACTTTTTTTAAAAAAAAGCTTGCCAAGCATCACGGTTTGCCGTAGTACATCTTCTCGCGCCGAGGTGGTGGAATTGGTAGACACGCTATCTTGAGGGGGTAGTGAGGATTCTCGTGCGGGTTCGAGTCCCGCCCTCGGCACCATAAAGACTTCCAAAGAAGTTCGCAAAAGTCCGCAAGGCCAATAGCCAAGCGGATTTTTTGTTTTCTAAGCTTCCGTTTCAATTCGCTAGGGTTCGTTGACATACCCCACTTCTGGGGGTATTTTTGGGGGTAGCAAGGCAGAGAAAAAAACATTGCCTTCCGCGATACCCCCAACACGCGAAAGCCTTGTTCCTGGCTGATATTCCCACAATTATTTCTCTCCCCTGCCCTGCCCAAATTTCTGGATACCCCCAGCGGCGGAGCAATACCCCCATGCCTCTTTCTGATACCAGTGTTCGGAATGCCAAAGCGCAAGACAAAGCCCTCAAGCTTTTTGATGGGGGTGGCCTGTTCCTGTTTGTTTCCCCTGCTGGTGGCAAGCTATGGCGGCTCAAGTATCGTTTCCAAAACAAAGAAAAGCTTCTCGCATTGGGCGCATACCCAGATATTTCTCTGAAAGACGCCCGCAAAAAACGGGACGAGGCCAAAGAACTTTTGGCAAAAGACATTGATCCCGCTGAAGTAAAAAAAGAAGCGAAGGCCACGGCCGCAGCACTTGAACTCGAAATGGCAACAACTTTTGAGGCCGTAGCACGCGAATGGTTCTCCAAAAAGAGACACGCCTGGACGCCCGGCCATCAGAAAAAGATTCTCTCCCGCCTTGAGAACCAGCTATTCCCTATTCTGGGTGCCAAGCTATTTTCATCCCTTGAGCCGGGAGACTTTCTTGCGGCCATTCAAAAAGCCGAATCGCGTGGAGCCATAGAAACTGCCCACCGCCTCGCGCAACTCTGTGGGCAGGTTTCCCGCTATGCCCGCATTGTGGGGCACACCCGCTATGATGTTGCCGCAGGCCTGACAGAAGCACTCACTCCCGTGCAAACCAACCATTACGCAACCATAACAGACCCGGCAGAGGTAGGACACCTTCTTAGAGCCATAGATGAATATACCGGGGAGCCTTCAATTTGCTTTGCGTTGAAAGTGCTTCCTTTCGTCTTTGTGCGTTCTGTGGAGATGCGCGGTGCTGAATGGAGTGAGTTTGATTTTGAAGCCGCAACGTGGGTTATCCCGGCAGAGCGGATGAAAATGAAGCGCCCACACACTGTACCCTTGGCCCGCCAGGTTATCTCTTTGTTGAATGACCTGCGCAACACGACTGGAAGCGGACGGTTTCTCTTCCCAAGCCTGTTCAGTGCCAGCCGCCCAATTTCCGACATGGGACTTCTGAACGCGCTGCGCCGTATGGGCTATGCCAAGGGCGTTATGACAATCCACGGATTCAGGAGCATGGCCTCTACCCTACTCAACGAGCAAGGATACAGAGCAGACGTAATCGAAGCCCAGCTTGCCCACGGCGAGAAAAACGCCATTCGGGCCGCATACAATCATGCCGAGTATTTGCCGGAGCGCCGCCGCATGATGCAGGAATGGGCAGATTATCTGGACGGGTTGAAGACAAACAAAGATTGATCACGATTTTCCCCGGCTAGGCGCGGAGTAATTAACCGTGCTGAAAAGTGGAACCTCTACCATCTGCCGGGGATATATATTGAGGAGCAGCAATGAAGAGGTGCTGAAATGGATAGCAAAAACACGTTAGAGAATAGTAAATCGCAAACATATCGAGCAATTTTGATTCACAAAATTTTGCAAAATATTTGTACAGAAAAGTTGGCAAAGGGATGTGGGAAGCAGTTCGATATCAATGCTGAAATAGAAAAGTTGTCAAATAAAACTGTAGATAATTTAGATAGCTACATTGAAGACAAAAATGAAAAAGACGAAAGTGAAAAAATTGAAGACATTTACAATGACATTGTAGAAATATTCAAGCGTGATGCAAAAAATTCTACCGATTTTTACTACAATGATTTGTGTAAAGAAGTTGCACGCTGCATTGTTGGGTGTTTGATTGAGCCCTCAAAAGAAGCTTGTTGTGAAAATATCTTTTCTATCAATGAGGCCGTATACCTCCTGTTAGACTTAGATATAGATTCTGTAGCAATAGGATGGAAGAACTTTTCAACTTGCGTTGATGGGGCTGTCGATATTTTACTTGGAGGAGAACGGTCAAAAATATACGATATAAGATTAGTAACACTTGTTGAAACATGGTTTCTTGAGATAAATAATGCTGTTATGGACATGCATGAACGTGTTAAACGTGCAATCCATGCTGAAAAATTGAAGTGCACTCAGGAAAGCACATACTACATTAGGTTTGAAGATTTACATGAATGGGCAAAAGCTAATGGAGTAATTATAAATTCCGGCGTTAACAATGATCAAATTTCGCTGTCAGCAGAATTTATTATCATTCCAAAAAGTATTTGGGCTAATAAATCTCCACTTGAGGTTGTTGCAGACATGCGAGCTGGTGGATTTCCAGAAGACGCAATTGCATATACGCTCTATACATGGTGCGGCATACAAAATAAGACTGAGATTGATTCTATTATGCGCAATAAAGATATCAGTGACAGCGCGAAACGCAAGGCCGTTAGCAATCTTTTAAACATGGCTGAGGGGCGATACTGCACCCAATAAAAGTTGCGAAATTTCCCGCTATTTCCCGGTCTCATTCCCGTTTTTTCCCTTACTCCAGTGATTTACTCCTCCTAGGTTCGCAAAACACCTAGGAGGATTTTTTATGTCTCAATCACCCCCTGCCTTGAATGTCCCCAGTGTTGGCTTCATGCGCCTAAGCCAAGTCCTCAAGATAATCCCTGTTGGCAAGACTCTTTGGTATGCCGGTGTAAAGGAGGGCCGCTTTCCTCAACCGGTTAAGCTAGGCCCGCGCACTGCTGCATATCGAGTCCAAGACATCACTGCCTTAATAGAACGCCTTGGGCAAAATGAGAGGGTTGCTTAATGAACGCCCTCAAAATTTTCAACCACGCAACATTCGGTAACGTCCGGGCAGTTGATCGCGGCGGGCAACCCTGGTTTGTAGCCAAAGACGTGTGCGACTGCCTTGATATCCGCACAAACGATGCCGCCAACAGTTTGGATGAAGACGAAAAGGGGTACGAAAGTATCGTATCCCTTGGCGGTGCACAGCAAACGCTCATCATCTCAGAACCCGGCCTGTATTCGCTGATCCTTCGCTCTCGCAAGCCAGATGCCAAAGCGTTCAAGCGTTGGCTGGTTCACGAGGTTCCCCGACCTGAAGCCGGAAGTGCTGGCCCAACTGCTGGGCGACGATGCCGCTCGCCTTGTCTTCAAGAACTGGACGGGTAAGGGGAACGAAGGCCTTTTGTCGGTAAAGGACTGGCGGGACATTCAGAAGATTTGGGACACCCTGCATACGCAGTGGTCGGACATTCGGGCAACTCATGAACGGCTATACGGCTTCAAGCCCCGTGGCGTCGAGGCGCGGGAGATCTCCCTTTCCATCGGCGGCAAGGCCATCACTTTGCCCGGTGGCTATTATCCTGCCGTGTATGACCCGCAGCTTTCCAAAGAAGTGGCCGGCAGAAATGAAAAGCAGGATGCCCTTGCCCGTGGTGAAGCAATGTATGCGGTTCCGGCGGCAAGAAAAGGTTTCACCCAGGGGCGCGCAAACAGTGGCGGAGGTCTCCCCCTGATGCTCTCAACGGGCGTGGTCATGAGCCACCTCAACGACGTGACCCGCTTCATTGAGTTGGCGGAAACTGTGCGCTTTGCCGACAGGGTTACGCAGTCGCCGCAGTGGGCGCAGGCTTATACGGCAGCTTTTGGCAAGGCGCAGTATGACGCCATCCGGCCCAACCTGAAGAATATCGTGCTGGAAGACCGCCCGCCCATGGACGCCTTCAGCATTGCAGCGGAGAAGGCGCGCGCCCACCTTATCCCCTGGGGCCTTGGCTGGAACTTCAAGACGGCCCTGTTGCAATCCACAGCCCTGTTCCCGGCCATGAACGACCTTGGCGCGGCCAACGTCAAGCGCGGCGTGTCTGCCCTTGGCATTGGCAGGTATGCCCTTGTGAAGGAGATATGGGAGAATTCACCATACATGAAAAGCCGTGCCAGCAATATTGACCAGGACTTGCGGCAGGCGGTCAGGGGCATTGACGAGCGCACCCGCCAGAAGGCCGTCAAGCTGCTGGGCGCTGAGGTGACATGGGATAAAGTGGTGGAAGCTGGCATGTTGCCTTTGCTCACCGTGGACATGGCCACAAGCGCGGCAATCTGGCTGGCAGCCTACAACAAGGAAATGGGCAGCCTCATGGATGGGCCTGCCGGGAAAGGCGGCATAGATCCTTCCAGCGAATACCACAAGGCGGCAGTGCTGGCGGCTGACATGGCCGTGAAGGCCGTGAACCCCGACTTCAACCCGTCCAGCCGTAGCGCCTTCCTGCGTGATCGAGGCGTTGTGCGGTTGCTGAATATGTTCAGCAGTGCTGTTGTGCTGTTCGCCCAGCGCCGGGCCTACAATGCCCAAGCACTGAAACAGGCATGGCACCGGGCAGGGAAGGACAAAGCGACCAGACTCTCCGCCGTGGGCAGCTATGCCCGGTATGAGGCTTATGACTTCCTGCTCCCTGCCGTGGCAATGGGCCTGCTGCAATCGCTGGCCGGTGGGTCTGATGATCCCGACAAGTGGGCAAAGAACATTGGTTCGGCTTACCTCGACGCCGCTGCTATGCGCCTGCCGGTGGCTGGTGGGGTTATCTCTGGCCTCATGACCAACGAAACATGGCGCGGCATGTCCACCGTGTTTGAACAGCCCGTCAGGATGGGCCAGCGCCTTGCCGGTGCCGTGCTCAAGGGAAGTGAGGAAAAGATGGTGGGGGCTATGGCCGATGCGCTCAGTTTCCTGACCAAGATACCCGTTTCCCGTGTGGTGCGCAGCGGCATGCGTGGTTATGACCAGTGGCAGCGAGGTGAGGGCACACCGCTCTCGCTGGTGATGCCGAGTCCTGGGAAGTAGACAGACTGAAGGCCGGGGAAACCCGGCCTTTAATATTTTCAGCAAAGTTTGAAAAGCAATGCAAGCCCGTCAGCTATTTTGCAGCTCAACGCTCCTACTCGCTTCCCATGTTGAGTGACTACTAATCTTGTGTCACATTAATCTGCAGAGGGAAAAGCACATGAAAGAAATTTTTTTCTACCCAATTGTAGCTATAATTATTCTAAAACTATCTGGATTTGTTGGGAAATTCATTGGAGAGTATGAAAAAGTTTCATCTTTTTCAATGAAGGAAGAATACCCAGCATTCAACGCCGTATACAGAATATTATTTCCCGTTGTAGCAGTATTTATAATGGGATCAGCATTTAGTTATTTTGGTTATTTTCTACCGCATCTATGGCTTATCCCAATATATTTTTGCGTGTTGAAATTCATATTTATATATGTGATGGATAGATCTGAATTAGCAAATTTCAAATACATTCTATTTACATCTATAACTACGGTATTAATATCATCTTTTGTTTTTGAAATATCTAGTTCCGATAACAATTTTTTTATACCACAAAAAAATGACTTGGTTTCACAGTTTTGGATTATGGTAATATTATTTTCATATAAAATTTTTGATAATATGCGAATTCGTGGAAACAGTTCAACACAAAAAAAGGAGAGGCTAGAAAAATATATAAAGATGAAAATTTGTAGATATATTGATTTGTACAAATGTGATATTGTAAAAGTTACTACAGACATTACTATTATTAAAATTATCATATCTATAATGATTGTAGAAGATTTCAATAGACCAAATGCTGTGCGCATTATTGAAAGAAAGTTCCCGTTTATTTGCAAAACAACTGGCATAATGCAAATAACATCAGGCAGGCCACTTTCAGACAAAGAAAGTGTTACTATGGGATCTGAATTAATAAAAAAATATTATAATGACACAAAAAAAGAAGAGCGCGCAGATTATACATCTGATTTTATAATTGCACGAAAAGTGGCACTCAAATATAATAATAGCGAAGATTACGCAGAAATGGTGCGCGAAGCTTTTGGGTATGTTAATAATTCAGAGAATGAATCCTTTTTTAAATCAGATAGTTCTAATCGATGGATTTAGTGGATTATCACGGGCGGCTCTTTCTTGTCGGATTGAGGATAGCGTGGAACCATGGAAGAAACGACACTATCAGGCCAGCATGGGACAACCTTCCAAACTGTGCCGACCAAATTACGCAGCCCCTTTGGCTGGAAGGCCGCCCTTCTTTTGGGCCTTGCCATCGTCTGTGTTGTCGTGTTCGTCTTCCTATCCAGGGCAACCACTCCGCCGCCCACCACGCCCACGGAGCAGGCAGCGCGCAGAGCAAGCCGCATTGGACCACAAGAGCAAGCCTTTTTGGATAGCATTGCCCGCGAGCTAATAGCAGAAGGGAAGCTGACGCCCTACTCTCCAGGCAGCCCAGAAGCCCAGATACAAAAGCCAGCAGCCCCCATGACCCCGGCGGAGCGCGTTAAGCACTATGAAGATGCCGTGAACACGCTCCTGAATTAATTCAATTCCCCCACGGTCTGGCGGCAAAACGGATCGTTTTCTTCCTCTGTTGGGTATCCTGCGCAGACACCTTCCTTCACGACCTTCGCACATCCGGCCACCTTGCGCCGTTGGCACTGTTTGCAGGGGTAGCAATCCGATTGCTACCCTGGCTGGATATGCCAAAGCATGGCGTGCGCCAAGGGGGTCGCTTTCGCTGCCATCACCCCGCCTTGCCGCGTAGGGATGTCCATACTGTGGACGCCCTTTTTATGTGTGGCCTTGGGTGTGGCCTTTTGACAGTTTTCATCGCACTTTCTTTGCTTCGCCTTTGCTTCGGAAGCCCACCAGCACCCCTTCCTTCTCGCTTCCTTCTCGCTTCAGATGCCCCGGCAAATGAAAAATCTTCCGTGCTTCGTCCGTGCTTCAATCTGAAATTTTCCTTTGTTCGTCCTTTGTTCGTGTGCCCCTGTTGGCCTGTAATTGCGTTGCAGTGTGTAGCTATTATTGACACCCTTGACGACCGCCCGACGACAGTCAAACGACCGTTGAAACAAGAGCGAAGCAAGAGCAATAGCGGAATACCATCATTATTGGTGACGGTATTCAGGGGTGTGCATCGGTTGCCCCCCCCTATGACTGAAGTGGGTCTATTCTGTTCAGTCCCCCACCGTTTATCAGTTGCCCACCTTCCAGACATACCCCAAAAGCAACCCCCCTTAAAATCGTTGGTCGGAATGATTTCAGCGGGTTGACGTAGATGGAGCGCGAAGAGTCTTTTTCAGGCCTGACCATAAGCCGATCCCCCCCCACTAAAGATACGTGCCAGGAGTACGACAATTCCGCACCCCTTACAGTGTGATTCAGTAGCAGGCCCAGAAAGCAAATACGGCCCCCAAGGAGCAATCCAAGGGGGCTGTATTTTTCTTGCAAGATGAGTTGGGTGGCCTTCGGGAGAGCGCCCTTCCTCCATATCTGGGTTGCACGGCGCTCTTTCAGCCGGAGTGCCCAGTTCGCAGCAGCGGCGACTTTCTGCTGTCGAAGGCCAACTGGAGAGAATGTATACCAAGGGATGCGGATTGCAAAGAGGTGGAAGACGATTCACAACCCTGAGGGCTGTTCAACAAAAGCTATTTAGCGTTCAGAGGAGAGTGCTTACCATTACCGGTCTTTGCGATTTTACTTTTATACGTATGTTCAAACCAATCGCGATTTGCACGCATTTTTTGTTTTACCATTTCAGCATCTTCAAAAGAAGCCGCAAATTCGTCAATTCTACTGATAAGTTTATCAATTAATTTTTCATATTTTGTATATTTTATTTGAACAAAATTTATTATACATTTGTCATTTATCTTCAAATTATCTAATTCTTTTAGCTCAAGTTTTAGATCAGAAATAAATAAACTTAATATAAAATTAGAGTTAGGTAAAATATTTTGCAAGGAAAACAATAATGATTCAATGTAATTTTTCATGTTGTATATGTGTGTATTTATTGTAACAATCTCAATACAAAGAATAACGTCACCAGGATCAATTTTTATACTTTTACAACGGGATGCCCTTTTAGACACTCTTTCTATATCATCATTCATGCAATGTTTAAAATTGTCTAAGAATACATAAAATTTTGACAGTAGATATAGTGATTCATTGTCAATACGCATTTTTTCTTGAGCGATATTCAAGTAGTAAAAAATAAAGCTAACAATAAACCCGACTAGTATTTGTATAAATATGTCAATCATTCGCCAAAAAAAAGGATCGTTAACTACACCAGAGGCAACAAACAGCATAGATAATAGCGGGAATGAAACAAACAGCATAATTTCAAGATTGGTATATGCGGATGAATTTTTATAAAAAAATGCAGGCTTCGCATACTTTGTTTTAACTTGCTTCCCTTCTATCCGCCCCGGTGTGCCATTTTCACATCTCGAATCATTCATATCTTTGACACCAGAGCTTTCTTGCTGTGCTTTATCCTGCATGTTGCTCACTCCTTTTCGACCATGCGATCTTCAACCTCGTCATAAAGCCGTTTGGTCTTCACGCCTAGGGCTGAACCGATCTTGGCCAGGGTCGAAAGGCGGCACTCCGCGATTCCTTCATCATCCCGAAGTTTATGGATGGTTGCGCTTGAAAGGCCAGATACTTCAACTGCATCCCTTATTGTAACCTTCTTTTCATTCATTATCTTCTTGATATTGCTTTTAAACATTGGTTTTTACCTCGAAATAATGTTTTAGTAACGCGAGTTTTTTATTGACCTCTTTGACTCACGATGCTAAAACAAAGTCACGTTAAGGGCAATACCAAAAAAGAACAGCCCGGCAGGAAGTTGCACCTTCCGAACCGGGCCTAACCACCAAGCGCCACTGGAGGGCGCGAGTATGGATAACCGAACCAACCACACTTCATCTGACCAGTCAACCACCGCTCCCCGATCTGAAGAGAGTGAGCGCATCGAGCAGCTTGAAAAAGAAAACCGCCGCCTGCGCCTTGCGCTTAAGTGCCGCGAACTGCAAATTTCCGAACTTACCCCCGGCCTTTACATCCTGACCGACGAAGGCGACTTCAACGGTCCTTGCCCCACCATGCGCGACGTGGAGAAGGCTATTCCCGACTATACCGAGGACGGCGGGGCCTGCATTGTGGTTCAGGTTGTTTCCCGCCATGTGGGAGCCGTGGTTGAAGATTGGGCCGAATACAACGGCGTGACCGCTGGCGTGGACTTCTCCGCAACTATGACCGCCCGCGTGGCGAACTGGTAGGGGGCAATCATGACCGCGAAATCATCACAGCAGGATTCTACTCAGTCCGTTGCCCAGCCCGCTACCCAGGAACAGATTCTTGCCCTGCTGGGCGAACTCAACGACAAGCTGTTGCCCCTGCCAGCCCCCAAGCCGGAAACGGTTTCCAGCGTCGATATGAACTTCATTCTGCCCCTGGACGGGCTGCGCCAATCCCTCCAAAAGTCCATTGCAGAAATCAACGGCATTATGCGCGAAGCAAGCGTTCAGTTAAGCGCCTTGTACCGTAAGATGCCCGCAGCACGAAATGAACGCGCATGGGGCGTTGTTTTCCTCAACCAGAAGCGCAGCTTCCAAACAATGACAGACGCAGCAGCATGCAGTCTGCAAGCCGTTGATACGTATCTGGTGGATATTGCTCGCATGCTTGTACTTGCTGCTGATGGCGATCCTGAAACTGTGAATGCACTGCTGGAGGGTGAAGGCCATGAGTAACCAACGCGCCCTTTCTGGCTACCAGCCCGGCGGCAATGAGCCGACCTTCAAAGATTTGCTGTGGGAATCTCACGAGGTGCTTGCTTGCCTCAGCGCGCTTGTGCAGCACAGCAACGGCAGCGACATTGACCTCAACATGGACGACAGCGCCCGCAAAGGCCTTGGCCGCATTCTCCTGCACTGTTCACAGATCACCATTGACGCCATAGGGCTTGCGCCTAGTGCCAAGCCGAAGGAGGCCGAGCATGAATAGCGCGCCCCTGACCATCAAAGACCATGGCAATGCAATCATGCTGTCTGAATCCATTGAGCTCATGGCGCTCAGCTTGCGGGAAGAGTTTCTTGACCAAGGGGAGATGGTTAACGACAAAACCGCCGAACATGCGTTGTACGCCGGGCTGAACCTCATTGCCCATGCCGCGCACACCTTGGGCAATTATGTGGAGCAGTGCCAGAATGAGCTTGAGAAGGCGGCACAGAAGCCCGGCAAGGGGGCAAGTCATGAGTAACACCGGCTATGCAGCTCTTGACCATGTCGGGGCCATCACCTTGGCCCAAAGCATCAAGGACATGGCCCTCGGCGCAGGAGAGTTTTTAGTAGCCGATTCGGATACGGTTGAAGGCAAGGCAGCCACGGGGAGCTTCAACTTGATTCACTACGCTGCCGCCGCCCTACTGGACTACCTGAACGACATTTCAGAAACGGGCATCCCCCCCCAGAAATAGGCGCACATCTGGCGCACTAAAGAAAAGCCCTGGCCATCTTCAACGGCTGGGGCTTTTGCTGTTTCATGGCAGGGAACGCAAGACCAAATGCAAGGGCATAAGTTCCCAAAAGGGGGGCGCGATAAGGCTTTTCGGTGGGGTTCACCCAAAACGCAAGGGCTTTGGCCGAGGTGGGGAAAGGTGGTTGAGCCTTGCAAGGCCATGGGCATTGTGTGGTTTGCAGCGCCAAGGCAGGATATCCAATAGAGGATCAAAACGATCCGATTGTCACTAGGCTTCACTCTACCACATCCCTGTCGTTTAGCAGGGTACTTTGACAATCCGTGGTCATTCTCCTACTGGCTTCAACTTCATTTCATGTGGTATTTCCAGAAAGCAGCAAGATCGTGATTGTGAATATTCAAAATTTTAGATGTCTTTTATGCGGTAGCTATTTATCTTTAGTAGTAAAAATATTGCTGTTTTTATTCGTTGCAATGATTGTGATCCAATCATGTATTTCTTCATTGCTATATTCAAAGTCTTTAAGCCCAAAGTGTGCGCTAGTAATAATTTCCAAGGCTAGAAGAAAATTAAGTATGTAAGCAACAGCAGTAAGTGGACTATCCCATATTATAATATTGTATATAAGGGCAGAAATTCCGAATATTAAAATTCCTCTTATTAATGAAGTTAAATATTGGCAAATTAAAATTCCTTCTGAGTGGATTTTTTTTAAAGTATTATTTCGCGGTTTGAACCGATGTATTACAAATAGTGGTATGCAGATTGCGAGTAGTATTAACGTAAGTTCTAGCTTTTTTGCTTCAATTTCATTTGTAATGCGTTGAATATCTGCGGAAAATGTGAAAGATAAAATTATTCCAATTAACAATCTGTGTATAAAAAACCTCAATTCTTTTCTCACGTTGATAAATGTAAACAAGTCCTTAAGTGGCATTTGTTTTCCTTCATAGTGCGCGCAAAAAGCAGCGGTGTCTGTGCATCTCCGTGGCCATGCTAGGCAAGATCACCACAGCCCCGCCGCCTGGCAGGGCCCCTTCACAAACTTGTTCTCGTTCCCCTGAAGCTTCTCAATGCGTTTCACGCGGGTACATTCCCAGGCGTCCACCGGGTACTGACGATCCCATGCCTGCATTAGCTGCTCTTGCTGGCGGCTCATGTGGTAGCGCGAATAGGAATCCTGCATGTAGAAATATGTTCTGGCGATCTGTCCACGGGCGCGCGCCGGGGGCTCGGCCTTGTTGCCGCTAATCTTCATGTCGCACGCCCCGAATGTAGGTTTCTCCCCGGCAAGCATGGCGTAGTTGAAATTTGACCGCATGGCGTTGACGGCGCCAATGGCCGGATACAGGTTGTACATATCAGCCTGCATCAGGCGGTATTCTGGGTTGACCTTTTCGGCGCACTTGCGGCCACGAAACTCTTTGCCCCGGTTGTCCACGCATTGGGGAGAGCCATCGCGCCATTCCGCAAAGGTCTGACCGAAATTTTCGGCTGGTAGGGCGTGTTCCCATTCGATTTTGTCCGCACGCTTTTCATGTTTGGGCGTCACGAACCCGTCCGGCAGCGTCACGTTGCCCTGGGCGTCGTATGTCGCGCCGCAATAAAATGTAACGCGGTGGTCGGCGTAGACCTGCGACAACATCTTCTTTGAGTGCGAGAAACTGTCGTTAGTCGTATTGCCCCCGGCAAGAGAGAGGGCCGGGAGAAGGAGTAGCAAGCTAAGGGAGAGTGCGATTTTTTTCAGATCCATAACATATCCTTTTCTATCCCAATGCTAGGTTGAAAACATCACTTACGAAGTGCATGTTCGACAATCAATAAGCTAATGGGAGGGAGTATGAAAAGGATCATTTTTGCTCTGATTGCATTTTCTCTGGCCTTTGCCCCGTGCCTGATTGCCACTGACGCCAGCGCCAAGGGGTCAACAAGCGTAAAGGGCTACACCAAAAAGAGCGGCACCTATGTGGCCCCGCACAAGCGCACGGCTGCGAACAAGACGAAGAGCGACAACTACTCGACCAAAGGGAATACTAACCCCTACACCGGGAAGAAGGGAACGAAGAATCCGTAGGTTCCTGCTGCGAACTTGTCAGGCCGGGCCGCTCAGTAATGGGCGGCTTTTTTAATTCCATGCTTGCGAACTCGCCCCCTGCCATACGTCCGAGACGACGGCGGTTGGACCCGACGCGGCAGATGGCGAGTTTGTATGATAATATTTTTGAGAAATAACAGCAGCCAGCTTGCTACGCCTTGTGGTTCATTGTCCGCTTGTAATCCTTTTTATTCTTTCTCGCTCTTCGAGCGTTTTTCTTTTTATTGTAATAAACGGCCACACGTCAGATAGGTAATGAAAGGATAGCTTGTTTATATTTCCAAATCCAAGGATATAGATGTTACCAGCGAGAAGGATCCAGGCAAGAATTATTAACAATATTTCATCATTATGAACTGATGTATGTCTATCAAATAAGTTAAAATTAAATAATATAAAAGTTATTATATCTCCGGCTAGTATGACATAGCGAAATATATTGTTGATATTGAGTGTTTTTTCTTTCTCATATTTATCTTGTTGAAAATTAAGTTTGGGGCCATTGAACATCTCGTCCAATAACTCAATTTCTCCATCCCCAAATGCAAGTGTTTTATAGTTGGGGTATGCGATGGATACGCCCCTGATAGTGAGGATTTTTTCAACAGCCTCTTTGCCAACAGGAAGGAGCATGTCACTGTTATATATTTCAAATAAAAAACGAGTAGAATGGTTGGCATAGTTGGTCATTATTTTTTCAATTTCTTCGTGCATAGCAATAACACTCCTCCAATTTTTATGTACAAAGCCATTATTCCTCGAATTCCAAAGTGCAGTCGTGGCCTGACCTTTTATCGTAAAGGGTAATTTCAATAATTTCGTCCATGAGCGTAGGGCCAATCTCATTCAGTGCGTCAATTATTTGCTTTTTTACGATATCTCGATTCAACGGATGGCAACGCTTCAATTTATCTTCACAGTATTTTGCTGTTGCTGGATAACCGAAGTCTGAGCGGCTTTTGGCTGCATTTTTCCAAAGGATTGCAATCGGCTCACCCCGTTCATGGCGACCAAATCCACCGCGCAGAATGTCGTTGTAGGCATCCAAGTTGTGCCCTGTCCTAAAAGTAAGATCCTTTGTGAAGACCTCATCCACCTCGCAGAAGAAGCCCTCAATGGTGTCAAACCGTGCACCATCAATTATAAATTTTTCTCGCATACTGCCTCACAGCTCGTTTTCCCATCATGTTTGCTCAAATGTCACAATTGAGCAATTTGCCGAGGAGTATACTAAGGTTCGCAGAGTAGAGGCTTTCCCCTATTCCGGTGCTGGGTTGAAGCTGAATTTATGGAGTGATAGGCCAGAGAAAATGGGAGGTGGACTATGAAGAAATTATTGATTCTCGCGTTCCTTCTTTTCCCCGTGTCAGCCCTCGCGTATGGCGATGACGTACATGTGAATGGCTACACTCGCAGCAATGGCACCTTTGTTCAACCGCATATGAGAACTGCCCCAGACAACACTACCAGCAATAATTACAGCACATACGGAAACACAAACCCGTATACCGGGCAGCAGGGGACGCACCACCCTGACAATAGCTATTCAGGAAACAGCTTCAACCACAACAGCAATACCAATCAGCTTGGCGGGAACAATCACGGCGGATTTAACAATAGCTCGTCACATCGGGGCTGGTAATTGACATATGGCAATTACTCAAGACTTTATTTATGGCTTCGGTGGATTTGGTGGATATCCATCCCGATGCCTGATTCGCATACTTGATGAGGCAGATAAACCCCTTGTTGTCATCTGTTCTCAGATGGCAAACAAGCCAGGCACGTCCGTCACAAACGCGGCTGAAATTATTTCCAAATCGATCCAAGAGTACTTGGCACAAGACAGTTTGCCGTTGTGCGCTGCCATCCAGCGTTACATCAAGACATCGAAACTCACAACAATCCTTGACGATCTGATCACTCGCCTGAAAGAGAGCAAAACGCATACGATATTTACACTAGAGTCGATCAAACTCGCACTCGAGTACCGGGAGTCACAAATAGCACGGCTTCGAAAGGTTAAGGAGTTGATTTGGGTTGAGCACTACAATGCGTCACTGGGTTTAAACTTGGGGTATGAATATATGGAAGTATCTTTCGTACCCGGAACATGGGGGCCAAAGTGGACTGGAACAACGATTTCGGCACTTTCCGAATCAACAGGCTATCCCATTGCTGAATTCCAAATCGACCCGTCTGCCGTCCACCTGCCCTAACAAGCTTTAAGGGAGACCATGTAACATCAGTCCTCACCAACCCAGATTGTCCATCAAATTATTTTGGGGGTATAATTGGGGGTATAAATAAAAAAATAAATTTTAATAATAATATATTACAGATAGTTAAATTATATTATTGAGTCCCGCCCTCGCACCATGAAAACACTTTTGATGAATTCCACAAAATTCATTAAGTTTAAAAAACCGCTCCAGTCCTTGAGATTGGAGCGGTTTTTTATTTCATTTACTTCCGCAAGCAACCACCTGTGTTGGTTATATTGTTGGTCTTGAGACACTAGTACTGACACAAGACCAACAAAAGACCGCAAAACAACACCAAGACACATTTTTCAGACTTGTCTACATCCCTTCTGAATAAAACAAAGTACAACACGTACCTGTTCGTGTATTAAAAAAAGCAAGGGGAAAGAAGGACAACTTGATCAACAATGGATCGAAACAGAAAATGACCTCAAAGCCTTAATTAATGAAGGCAAACTTACTCTTGCCTCCGCAGAGGCATTTTGTCGAATAGCCCACTTTCGATTGTTTGACGGATGTAACAAACGTATTGGGGTAAGGCCAGAGGCAAGGGGGTCATCTTCATGTAGGAAAAAAAGAGCAATGGGCATGATTGATACAAAGAACACGATCAAAATGAAGGCCGGTCAGCACTTCAACTGACCGACACGCAGAAGTTGTATTTACATTGACACATAAACTGAAATTTCGATGATTCACACAAGAGAACAACTTTTCAGGAGTGTCACTCCTCCAGTGTGCCTAGTGAAAAGAACTCATTAAGGCTGCCGCATGGAGGCAGCAGCAAGCGCTTCTTCTCCAGGCAAAAGGGCAAAACCCAAAGGCACAGGCCAGTCGGATTGATAAACTCAAACTTTGGCAGTGCCTGATCAAGCGCATCCGTCTTTGGATAAATCAGCACCACACTGCCCTGGCCTTCCAGATAATTCTGACCATAGGCGTTTGGCTGATAAAAATCAGACTGAGCCAAACCGTATTTTTTATCACTGTTCCCCTGACTAGAATCAATCAGCTTCCACTTTGTATCTAAAACCAGACGATTTTTCTTTGATTCCCGCACGAGCAAATCAGGTTTGAGCCGAAACCAACCCTGTTCAAGATGCCTGACCAGATGCTGATTCTGCACCTGTTCTCGCAAATGAAAGGCAGGCTTGAGCTGCACGGCAAGATGCATGGCAACAAATGCTTCAAACACCTTTTCCATGGGGAATAGCAAAGACGGTGCACGATGTTGACCATCGCCCGTAAGCGGGGATTCTTCGCGCAAGATCAAACGCGCCCAGGCCAGAGCCGCCTCGTAATGCACCATGCAGCGATCGTGTCGCACAAGGGTAAAATCCACCACAGGATCAACGGATGCTGGCACTTCGGCAAAAACAAAACCCAGCTCCCGCGCCAGCTGATGATTACTCTGCGAGGTTGTCCAGACGAGAACCCGCCGAAGCGCGGCATGCAGCAAGCGGTTTTCAGGCCGGTTGGAAGAAAATCCGTCTGCCTCAGTAAAAAAACGGTCGCGCCGACACAGATTCTGGCGCAAGTGCGAAGCCATTTGCAGCTTGCCCCGCAAGGCAAAGCGGTTCTCCTGCTCCTGCCTGTAATCGCTCTGCAAACCGCGTTTTACAATGCGCTCAACAGCGTGCAAAAATTCGCCAATAAATATCTCCAGCAGGGGCATGTTGGTGAGGGCCAGATGGGCGCTGGCAGTCTGGATATGACGAAACTCCCCAAGGCAACTCAGCATGTCGATAAGCAGGGTGCGGGCCTCGGCATCGCCGCCCATGGCCTTGGCGACCTTGGGCAGCACCTCAATCTGATACCCGCAAGGGGCGCAAACAACGCCAACAAAGCTGTTGACCTTTACCGCAGGCCGCCCGTGCGCCTGAGCAAGACGCAGCCAAGTAGCCCCGCCCAGCTCGGCAAAGCGCAACGCCTCGCCTGCCAGCCAGTCAAACACCTTTTCCGGCACAGGTTGCAGCCCGGCAATCGCAACATCGCCGGGCCGCTCGGCTACCAATGCGTCAAATTCATAAACCGTGCATCTTGTCATTCGCTGCCCGTCAAGCCAAAGGCTTATAAATGCCGATATATGCCTGCGGATTGGCAAAAGCTGCGGGCTGCACTGTATAACGCCTCTTTGTGGTGTAGCTTTCCAGCCCATGATCGCTGCCAAACAGGGAGCTCAGGTCTTGGAGAGCATCACTTTCAGCAATAAACCGGGCATTCACATCATTTTTTTGATTGTCGCCCAGCACAAGGCGAATTTTTCGCCAGTCTTCAAAGAAATATTCTTCCAGCAGCGGCATAATACGGTTGCGGAATATACCAGCCAGCATGTCAAAGTGTTTATCCTCATTTTGCTCTTTTTTCAGCAGTGTAAAATATGCGTGGCCAATGCAGTGATCTCTGTCGTAGAGCACTTCGATGCGTTCATTAATGCGCATCAGCATCTGGCGCACATCAATATCTCCTGCACTTGTCTTTACAATCAGGCCCGCAAGCGGCGGATCATTTAATTCTCCAGCATCTTTCACCGCACGCACATCGGGCAGCAGCGGCACAAATTCAAATCGACGGCGCAGGGCTGTATCAAGCAGGGCCAGCGACCGGTCTGCGGTGTTCATTGTGCCGATGATATCCACGTTTGCAGGAACGGAAAATTTTTCGCCAGAATAGGCCAGGGCAAGCTCCAGCGGGGGCGCATTTCCCTTTAAGGGGTCGCGCTTGTCTGGCTCGATCAGCGTGATAAGTTCACCGAAAATTTTGCTGATATTGCCCCGGTTGATTTCGTCAATCACCATGGCAAAGCGCAGGTCAGGGGCCTGCCGCGCCTTGTGGCACAGCTCCTTGAACACCCCGGCACGAATTTCATACGCAACATCATCTGTTTCGCCATCGCCGTTCAATACAGGGCGCAGGCCTTCAACAAATTCTTCGTAGCCGTATGACTGATGAAAGGTCACAATACTGTACCGCTGCACGGTGGCGTCAGCGGCTGGGCCAGCATCAACAAGCGCGATTCCATCGGCAGGAGCAGACACCACGTCTGCCCCATAATCACTCTCAAGCAGACGCATCAAGGTATAGGTTTTGCCTGTACCTGGGGGGCCGTAATAGATGCGGTTAAAACCGAGTGCTGTAGGTTTGCTGTTCTTGTTTATCTCAGCTCCATTGTCAGCAGGCGTTGGCGTTGCCTCTTCACACTCTGATTTGTTAAACTCGTCAGCCCACACGGCCAGCTCCGCCAGATCCGTTTCAAAATAAGGCTTGAGCAAGTTTCCTTCAAAAAATGCCAGATCACCAGCCCCCACTTGCTTGAAGGTAGACTGGGCTCCTGGCATCCACTTCTTGCTGTTTTTAGTATAGAGCTCAGTTTTCACAGCTTCCTTAAAAACACGGTAACGGCGCTGCCAACCTTCTTTTTCATTGGTGCGGGGCGACGCACCCGATGTAAATTGCCCGATACGCACAGGGTAATCGCCGTGACAAAGAAAAAATAATGTTCCGTTTGGAGTATTGCTAAAAGCCTCGATTTGGTCATCAGTTCCAGCACGGACTAACACTGCCAAGTTTTCATCTCGATACAGACGCAGTTCATCAGCAGTCATGCTTGAGTCAGAATGCAAGAGCTTCCAGATCACCAGATTCTTATGGCTCCAGTCCTCCCACACCTTATATCCGTATTCCAGAATACCCATACCAGCAGGCATTTTGGCAAGCGTAGCCTTTTGCAGTGCGCCCATGCTCAGCTTTTCACTTTCACCCAGATGGACAGCCAACATTGATTTTTTAAAAATATTTACTATTTTAGGCTGCTGTCGATCCTGATAATGAAAGGCAATTTTCCACTTAAAGCATTCCCAGAGAGGCTGCTTGTAGGTGTCTATGGAATCCAGATCGCCCAGAGCGGCCCACGTTGCAATCTGAACAACATAATCCCGCACCTTTTCAAAGGCCTGCTCTGGCGTTGTACCCAATGACGTGTACCAGCCATAGGCGTCAGAGAAGCTATACGTTGCATCAGATTTGATTTCCTTGGTGTCTTTGCGGGAGTACACGCCAAATTTGAATGCATTCCCCCCCAAATGCTGCCCATCTAATCCAGACGGGCCTCAATCCAGTAGGTAAAAGTCTCGGTCGATCCTGCCTTGATGTACTCATCCAGCGTCATGGTTGCCAGTCGCGAAATGGGCCAAATACTAAGAAATTCATCCCAAAGTGCATATTGCTCTGAAAAATCATTCATTTCGACAGCCCCTTACTTAATATTTCCAGCAAGGCCATAAAAGCATTTTGCGGCCCCAGAATTCTCAAACACTGAGTATTTGCAAAACATTTATGGTTTTTATTTTAATCACAAACCCGTGTAAAGAAAAATCGATATACCCACTACCCCAGATAGCGGGGTTCCTTACCAGACAGTATCGCGAATCCCCTAAGCCAAACCCCTCCAGTTTTGACAGAAGCACACCCAACAGCTAGATATGATTCACGCTGCCCGCACAATAGCATGCGGGGCAAGCATATGCCTAAAGGATACCACAAAAATGTTTCAGCAAGCCTTTAATAACATAGATAATCTGCTTCGCAACGAGGCGGGATGCTCCACAGAACTGGACTACACAGAGCAGACCTCATGGCTGCTTTTTCTCAAATACCTTGATGACCTTGAACACGAAAAATCTCTGGAAGCCGAGCTGTACAGCAAACCCTACAGTTTCATTCTTGATGCCCCCTACCGTTGGGAGGCATGGGCCTCGCCCAAAAACGCCGCAGGCGAGATCGACCACAACACCGCCATGACTGGCGATGACCTGCGCGATTTTGTAGAGCACAAGCTTTTTCCCTACCTGCGGGGTTTCAAGCTGCGCGCCAGCGGTCCGCACACCATTGAATACAAGATTGGCGAAATTTTCAGCGAAATCAAAAACAAGATACAGAGCGGCTACAACCTGCGCGAAATGGTGGAAGAAATTGACGGCCTGCGTTTTCGCTCTCAAGCAGAGAAGCACGAACTTTCCGTACTGTACGAAGAAAAAATCAAGCGCACGGGCAATGCCGGGCGCAACGGCGGCGAATACTACACGCCGCGACCGCTCATCCGCGCCATTATCAAGGTTGTGCAGCCCAAGATTGGCGAGAGCATCTATGACGGCGCTGCGGGTTCGGCGGGCTTTTTGTGCGAGGCCTACGAATATCTGCGCCCACGGGCCAGCAAGGCGGCAGATCTGCAAACACTTCAAAGCCGCACCTTTTTTGCCAAAGAGAAAAAGAGCCTCGCCTACGTTATTGGCATTATGAACATGATTCTGCACGGCATTGAAGCACCCAACATCATTCACACTAATACCCTGTCAGAAAACCTTGCCGATATTCAGGAGAAGAACCGCTACAACATTGTGCTGGCCAATCCCCCCTTTGGCGGCGGCGAGCGCAAAGAGGTGCAACAGAATTTTCCCGTCAAAAGCAAGGAAACCGCCTTTCTGTTTCTGCAGCACTTTATCAAAATTCTTAAAGCCGGGGGCCGCGCTGGCATTGTTATTAAAAACACCTTTCTGTCCAATACAGACAATGCCTCGGTAAGCCTGCGCAAGATGCTGCTAGAGAGCTGCAACCTGCACACGGTGTTGGATATGCCGGGCGGCACGTTTCAGGGTGCGGGCGTAAAAACCGTGGTGCTCTTTTTTGAGAAGGGCGCGCCCACGCGCAACATATGGTATTATCAGCTCAACCTTGGCCGCAACCTGGGCAAGACCAACCCGCTGAACGATGACGACCTTGCCGATTTTGTAACCCAACAGTTAACCTTTGCCGACAGCCCGCAATCGTGGTCTGTGGATGCGACAAGCATTGACCAGACCAGCTTTGACCTCTCTGTAAAAAACCCCAACAGCAATGATGCCGTGCAGATGCGCAGCCCGCAGGAAATTATGGACGAAATTGCCGCGCTGGATGCGGAAAGCGCGGAAGTGCTGGCGAATATTCGGGGGTTGCTGTGAGAGAAAGGAATTGGCAGACAGTAAGACTTGGGGATGTGGCAGATGTGCAGAGTGGAGGAACTCCGCAAGTCACAGAGAGTCAGTACTGGGGGGGCGATATACCCTGGTATTCATCTGGAGAATTGAACACAACTTTTACGAATGAATCAAATAAATATATCACAAAATCTGGATTAGAGAACTCCAACGCCAAACTTTTTCCTAAAGGGTCACTCCTGATTGGCATGTATGATACTGCTGCGTTGAAGATGTCCATTCTTGATAGGGATGCAGCATTTAACCAAGCAATATGTGGCATTAAACCGAGCAAACATATTGATCTATTGTTTGTTCTGCAAGCAATCACACTCAACCGTGATTACATTTTATGCCAGAGGCGTGGGGTTCGTCAAAAAAATTTGAATCTTACGAAAATCAAGGACATTCAAGTCCCCCTCCCCCCCCTACCAGAACAACAGCGCATAGTTGCCATCCTCGATGAAGCCTTTGAGGGCATTGCCAAGGCCAAGGCCAACGCGGAGCAAAATCTCAAGAATGCGCGGGAAGTGTTCGAGAGCCACTTGCAGGCAGTGTTTTCGCAGCGCGGCGAGGGGTGGATAGGGAAAACACTTCGCCAAATTGCGGTCGATTTTGGACGCGGCAAATCAAAACATAGACCTCGCAATGACCCCAGACTTTACGGTGGCCCATATCCATTTATACAAACTGGAGATGTTCGCAATTCTGAACATATGATCACAGAATTTACCCAAACATACAGTGAGGTTGGCTTATCGCAAAGCAAGCTTTGGCCAAAAGGAACACTTTGCATAACCATTGCAGCAAATATAGCTGAAACTGGAATTTTAAATTTTGATGCTTGCTTTCCAGACAGTGTAATTGGCATAATTGTCGATGAAAATCAGAGCAATAATGTTTTTTTAGAATATCTACTACAAGCTACGAAAACTGTTTTGAAGGCCAAGGGAAAAGGTAGTGCTCAAGATAATATCAATCTTGGAACTTTTGAGAATGAAATATTCTTTTTCCCTAAGCTTGCTGCACAAAATATAATTGCGAGACAGCTTGATGAGCTCAGCGCCGAAACCCAGCGCCTCGAATCCATCTATCAGCGCAAGATCGCCGCGCTGGATGAACTGAAAAAATCGCTGCTGCACAAGGCCTTTTCTGGCGAATTATAGGAGCCTGCGCATGAACGAAGCCGAAACCCGCGCCGAGCATATAGACCCTGCCCTCAAGGCCGCTGGCTGGGGCGTGGTTGAGGGCAGCCGTGTGTACCGCGAGCATAATATCACGCCTGGCAGGTTGCAGGGCGCGGGCATGCGCACCAAACCAGAAATTGCAGATTATGTGCTGCTTTACCGCAACCGCAAGCTGGCGGTCATAGAGGCCAAAAAATGGAGCCTGCCCTACACCGAGGGCGTGGCCCAGGCCAAGCGCTACGCGCAAAAGCTGGCAGTGCGCTTTGCCTACTCCACCAACGGGCAAGCCATTTACGGCATGGACATGGAAACCGGGGAAGAGGGTGATGTGCCCGCCTTTCCCGGCCCGGAAGAACTGTGGAACAAAACCTTTGCCCGGCAAAATATCTGGCGCAACCGCTTTGCCCAGATTCCTTTTGAGGACAAAGGCGGCTACTTTGGCGCGCGCTATTACCAGGATATCGCCATCAACCATGTGCTGGAGGCCATTGGCGAGGACAACCGGCGCATATTGCTCACACTTGCCACTGGTACGGGCAAAACGTTTATTGCCTTTCAGCTTGCGTGGAAGCTTTTTCATAGCCGCTGGAACCTTGTGGACTGGCACAGCGAGGGCGAACCCGCCCGCCGCCCGCGCATCCTGTTTTTGGCCGACCGCAACATTCTGGCCGATCAAGCCTACAATGCCTTTTCCGCCTTTGAGGATTCCACCCCCGGTGCGTTGCTGCGCATCGACCCAGAGAGCATTCGCAAAAAGGGCAAAGTGCCAAAAAACGGCAGCATCTTTTTTACCATTTTTCAAACATTCATGTGCGGGCCAAACGACAGCCCCTATTTTGGCGAATATCCGCCAGATTTCTTTGATCTTATCATTATTGACGAATGCCACCGGGGCGGCGCGACTGATGAAAGCCAGTGGCGCAGCATACTCAATTACTTTGCCCCTGCCGTTCAGCTTGGCCTTACCGCCACGCCCAAGCGCAAGGGCAATGCAGATACTTACGCCTACTTTGGCGATCCCGTGTATGTGTATTCGCTTAAGGAAGGCATTAACGATGGCTTCCTTACGCCCTTCAAGGTCAGGCAAATTGCCACCACCATTGACGACTACACCTACACCCCGGACGACCAGATTGTTGAAGGCGAGGTGGTGGAAGGCAAGCGCTATACCGAAAACGAGTTTAATAAGAGCATCATCATTCCCGAACGCGAACGTTACAGGGTGGGGCTTTTTATGGACAGCATCAACCAGCAGGAAAAATCGCTGGTGTTCTGCGCCACCCAGGAACACGCACTCATGGTGCGCGACCTCGTTAACCAAAAAAAAACCAGCAAAGATCCCGATTACTGTGTGCGCGTGACCGCCAATGATGGCCCGGCGGGCGACCAGTTTTTGCGTGAGTTTCAGGATAACGACAAAACCATTCCCACCATACTTACCACCTCGCAAAAGCTCTCTACCGGCGTGGATGCGCGTAACGTGCGCAATATTATTCTGATGAGGCCGGTCAACTCCATGATCGAGTTCAAGCAGATCATCGGGCGCGGCACGCGGCTTTTTGACGGCAAGGATTACTTTACCATTTACGATTTTGTGAAAGCCCACCACCATTTTAGCGATCCGGGATGGGACGGCGAACCAGAAGAACCGGTAGCACCTCTGCCAAAACCGGAGGATGCAGGCTGGGATAAGCCCACCAAGCCAGATGGCAACCCCAACCCAGATGGCGATCCTGGCCCAGATCGCCCTGTGCGCCTCAAAATAAAACTGGCCGACGGCAAGGAGCGCCAGTTGCAGTACATGGCCGCCACCACCTTCTGGAGCCCAGACGGCAAGCCCATGTCTGCTGCGCAGTTTCTGGAAAGTCTGTACGGCGCTCTGCCAGAATTTTTTAAGGACGAGGACGAGCTGCGGGCCATTTGGAGCCAGCCCGATTCACGCAAGACGCTGCTGCTGGGCCTTGCCGACAAGGGCTTTGGCAAGGGCGAACTGGCTGAAATGCAAAAGGTTATTGACGCCGAAAGCAGCGACCTTTTTGATGTACTGGCCTATGTAGCCTTTGCCTTGCGCCGCTATACCCGGCAGGAGCGCTCAGACAAGGCTCAGCCAGAAATTAAGGCCCACTATAGCGACAGGCAGCAGGCATTTCTCGAATTTGTGCTTTCGCAGTATGTAAAAGAAGGCGTAGACGAGCTGGATTTGGAAAAGCTGCCAGCTCTGCTTCGTCTGCGTTATGGCGGCCTACCCGATGCCCTGCCCCACCTTGGCAGCATGCAACAGATCAAAGGCCTTTTTGTGGGCTTTCAGCGCCATATGTACGAAGATAAAATTTAGGGCGGACAACCTTGCCAGTGGGCAGCGGAATACGCCAAGCCCTAATTATATAGAAATTCTTTACATACAGGATTGATTTGTTTTGTGCTGCAGGCTGCCACAGAAGCGGGGTACTTTTGCGGACTAGTCAACTGCAAGTCTAAAATGGGCAATTCCATGTCTCTGCCACCACTAGGACTAGTTAGAGAAGTGTTCGGTCTAAATCAGGGCTAATGTATTTAACGCATTCGTCTTTAGTCCTATTGCCTTTTTGGTTGCGATCCCAACAGAGATCTGTATGCGATGCTGGCTTTACGCATAAGGATAAGCAGTTCTTCGTTAATTTCTCCATTTTGCACACTTCCTATGTCGCGCTGGAATGTCTTCACGGCATCTGCTGTCCTGCGTCCATAACCACCATCCACGGGCCCAGGATCATATCCTAATTCTGTAAGTAGCCGTTGAGCCTCTTTAATCTGCTGGGCTGCGCCCTTATTTCGCGTAAGATTGTTGGACTGTCCTGCTGATGAGGATTGGTTAGAACGGCTATCCATCTGCCTAGCTTCACGAATGGCCTCAGCAACAATCTGTGCTCGGTAAACTTCAACTTCTCGTTCTGCTTGCGACCGTGATTCCTTACGATATTGGTAGCTTCCACAGCGGCTATTATAATCTTGCACGATAGAATTAAATTTTTCAATTCCATCATTAGATGATATGCCACTCCGCATTGCTTCAATACGAATTGAGTGCTTAATGCACCAACGGATTTCTGTTACGGACAGCACATTATTGGTACCTGATGATGGCTTAGTATATTCTAGTGCTGCGGTTGAGGGTGCATTTTGCGGTTTGCCTGGGGGAGCCGGAGACGGCTGAGGAGAGCTATAGCTTGGCGAAGGGGTTTGCGGACTGTATGAGGGGGACTTATTGCTCTTGCTGTTTAAGAGACAGATTAGAAGGACAATAGCAATAGCAATAACTACCCATTTGCCACCAGTCCATTCATTGCCAGTACTAGAACTTACTGCAATTGATTGGGAAGCGTTGCCAGGTTTTGCACCAGCTGTAGATGCTGTCTCAGCCTGGTTTTGGCTTGCTGTGGTGGCTAGGGGAGGAGTTGAATTTCTTGATTCTGGTATTATGATCGCATCAAGACCATGCAATTCAGACGCCAAGCCTGAAAGAGCAGAAAATCCCTTAGGGGTATCATTAGAACCAGACATGGATGTTGCTTCCTTCAGTTTTGCTTATAACCATCCTGCCGCCCCTTTTATGTGAGCGTAAATCTTCAACGCAATGCGAATATTACTAACGCAAATGGATTATCTAAACAATTTACTATATTGTTATTATATCTTTTTGACAAATCAATACATAGGTGCCGTGTAGCTATGCATTCATTAAAACAAGCTATTTAGTAAAGATACAGCTCAGCCGGTCCCCACCTTTTTTCCAAAGCGTTCGAATTGCTGCTTCTAAAACGTGGATATTATCTTCCTCGATGTAAGAAAACCCCATAGACAATCCTTTATCCTCACGTTTTCCTATGCAAAAAACTCCCGGACCATTCCAAATTGCGAGCTCGCTCCAACGGCAAAAAATATGCTCTGTGTTGGAAAAAAAACTTTTCCGTTCTAGTTCCATCCCGTGATCACTCAATACTGCGGATCCAAACCTATACTGTTTACCATCACTTAACCCTTCAAAAAGCTCTATCAGTAATCGCACACCAACAGCACGCCACAGGCGATCTGTAAAGTTGGAGTAGATATTTTTATTCCGTAGTGAAACTGTGGAATTGCCAGAATTATTCCCAAAAACTACACTATACGTTGTCCCTGTGGGGATGCCGTTAATTGAATGCCGTGTCCCACCCCAGCGAATCTTTGTGATTGAGTCGAGGCTCCAGCGGTAGCCTTTCCATTCGATTCCTTCTGGAGAAATGAGCAGCTTATCTTTAAATATTGCCCCAACTTCAGCTTCATAGCTAATTTCTTGCCGCCATTCTTCAGCCTTATCTTTCGCACTTTCTCGCGTGCGGACTTGCTGATCCGCCAACGCACTTAATGTGCATGCATCCTGCGCGGTACGTTCGGCAATTTCACCAACTTCAGCAAATACCTCTTGAAGCATATTTGTAAGTTGCTGCGAAAAATCGAGTTTGTCGTGCTCATTAAACATATGGATTGCCAACCCTCGGACAAGATAGGCGATGCGCTGGCTCGCTTCGTGGCCAAGTCCACGGCTTTTCGTGCTGACTTGAATTGGCTGGGCAACAATATCCCAATTTTTAACAACGCATATTAGCTGGTCTACCAATGGTGCTAACATGGAGTCAGGGCATTTTGCATCAACAGCTTCTCGCAATTTTTCCACAAGAATTTTTATGTTAGATTCTTCTTTTTCAAAAAACTCCTGTGCTCCAACCTCATACAGATCAACAAGGTCGTCTATTAATGTCGGGCCATGTTCCAGGCCACTATGAGTGGCTACGTCAATAACGTTAGTGACAGTTTTTACAAGTTCTTTTGGGGGAAGATTGTCGAGGGCAGATTTGATTGTGTTGCGATAGTGGGCACGCCGAATCTGAATTTCAGCTTCAATCGTGGAAGTATCCGATACTTTGGGAAAACCAGCTGCGACTCGTTCTTCGTTGATACTTGCGCATAATTCAGTAAATTTTATATGCTCAAATGCTTTCGCTATTTCAAGAATCCACGTTGCAACATCAGCGGCATTGCAGTCTGGCAAACGTATCAGCCCCGCTGCAAGCAGATTCGCCCGTGCAGTAGCAGGTATATTTTCGATAGCGAGCACCACTGTTGGTGCGGACGTAAGGAGTGACAATACCTCGTCAGATTTTTTGGGCCCAACACCAGGCAACCATGCAATTTCAGCGGAAAGTCTTTTTCTTGGTGTGGTTAATTCAGAACGAGCGTTTATACACTCACTTGAGTCTTGTAAAAGACTGCGCTCTTCAGCAAGCTCCAAGATCCTCATGCGGTTATCGCGAGGACTCGCAGTCAGGATATGAAAAGGATTTTGCAAAAGATCCATATCATTCTCCGGTTACTAGTCTTCCGAAAAAAAACCTATCCGGTTACTTCTTTTTTTCGGGGTATCTGGGAGGCTATTTAAAGCTTCAATTAAGCTTTCTTGGTCGATTGCTGATTTTCTAGCTTTGGCCGAAAGCCTTGCAGCCTCTCTAATAACAAATGCTGAATCAGAAAGAGCTTTTCCCGTTAAGGCATCAATAATTAGGCCTACATTGAGGTCGCACTCCTTTGGCAATTGGCTTAGAAGTGATTCGATAAGCGAAGCGACCTCTTGTCGCGATGGCATGCCCACTTCGATAATGTGGTCAAAACGTCCTCTACGCAGTATAGCTGGATCGATTGACTCGATCATATTGGTCATAGCAATAATTAACACTCTGCTTTTGATAGCTTCGGGAATACGCCGAAGGAATTCGGCAACTTCCTCAACATGGTGGAGCCCCGTCGCGCTTCCAGACCGTCTGTCTGATAGAAAAGATTCCATTTCATCGATGATGATGACAGACGGGGCATTATCAATTGCCTTGTCAAAAATTTCTGAAATCTTTTTGCTGGTTTCATGAATATAGGGACTACCAATGCTGTTAGAATCAATAGAATAATTTGGCCAATCTATAAACTCAACAAGGCGCTCTACTGCGAAAGTTTTTCCACAGCCTGGTGGTCCATGCAAAACTATTGCAGACGGAAAATTAATCCCTAACGCCTGGTATTTTGGTGTGTTGAAAATAATGTCAATGACATGCTCATTAAAAAAATTTTCAATTTGGGGACGCCCAGGGAGTCGGAATATTTTAGCCTCATTCGATTTATCTGAGTCTTGAAGTTGATCGCAGGAATGGGCTATTCTTTTAGAAATAACATCCGTTTCAACCCTAGTTTGAGGCACTGGCTTACGCAACGTTAGTATATTTGCGTCCGTAGGGGCACTAAACCCTGCGGTCTTTATAACATCTAACACATCGCCTGCCGATATTCGGCTTGTGAGGCTTACCAAGCGCCTAAATGAACAGGTCGAGATAGCTACGCCACCTGTTAACCATGTGCCTAAAATGACGTCATCTTCAATAGGAGGTGTTGGTGTCCACGTTGGTAGAAGACGGGAGTACTGCTCTACATAAATGGCATCGTGAAGGGAGATATCTGTAGATAACTCTCGGGAAGCTTTTAGGGCAAGCGCAAAGGCAAGCGCGTCAACTTTACTTCCGGGAGGATTGTCATTCACAACAGGTGCAAGGCGATATTTTTTATTGCTAAGCATGTACTGGAGTGTTTGACCTTCATACACAATTTCTGTGAAGAGAGATTCAGCAAGAAAGCCGATCTGATTCCACCTTCGCACTATCTGGGGGCGCGAAATTAGCATGTTATCAACTCCACTGGTATCTACAATCTGCCAATCTTCACTAAAGTGGAGCAAAGCGCAGGTTCTAGATCCATGCGGCAGTTCATAACCCTTCGGCAGCCACATATTGCACTGCATAGGCTATCCCCTAATAATATTGACGATGTCTAACATCTCATTATCAGAAACTCCGCCTTGTTGGATCATTGAAAGTTGGGCGACAACCGCTCGAAGTTTTTCGATATCATCAGAACGCATGTACTGCGTGCCAATCTGGGCGAGTTCTTCAAAGCGATGTTTGTCGGCAAATTGTGAAGGTGTTTTAATCAGATATTTAAAGCGCTCGACTACAAACCAATCTTGCCGCCAAAGTATTTCAAAATTTTTGCCTTTCAGGGCTTCAAGGTGATATTCAAAGGCATTGTCGTTATTCTCGATTGATCGTTCAGCTGTCTTTGCCAGATTATCAAAAGCAGTTGCTTCTGCGGGGCGTGCAAATTGGCGTATGTGCGTGGTAAAGAAGGATACCACTCCACTGAGATCAATCTGTCTGATTTCTTTCAAATGCTCTTTCCTGACCTCTGAAAGGAGTTTTCTTGCTTCAAGAACCTTTTCCATTGCATCCTGGGATTTTTCTGTTTCTGTTTCATCTGGGGCAAGGGAGATTGCGGGCTCAAGTTTTTGACGTGCTTGTTCAAGTTTGGGGTCGTTAACTACCGCGCTGACTTCATCAATACGATCCAGAGTCCTTTCTCCTTCCTGTATTACTACGGCAGCGTCTGCAATGTAGTTTGGCTGGCCCTCTATGCGGGAATAAAAATTCTTTCCCGAGTGGAATGTGCCACCAATGCTAGGCACCGACACCTCAATATTGATAGTGCCAGAATCTAGGATTTCATATTCGCACACCAAGTCTGCGCCTGCAGGAATCACTCCATCGTCAAAATCAGAACCAGAAATTTTCAATACACCTATATAGCGATTGTCCGAAATGGGGTCTGGAATCTCACCTTCCCAAATATTCAGGTTAAGTGAGCTAGTTGCACCAGATTTTAGGGATTCCGCAGCCTTGAAAGTAGTTTGCCCCTTCTTTGGTAGAGATTCACCAGCACGAATCAAAAACGCGAGTATGGGCTTACCTCCAAGCTTCTCCAACACCTCAACACCAACTGAGTGTGAGGCTGGAATTGCATCTACAGATGCCGTGGTTCTGGTAATGATTATACTGTGTTGTTCCAGAGTAATTGGGCCACCCGAGGGATCAAAAACAAAAGCTTTAAATGAGTTGTCTCCATTTTTTGCTAATGTGACATCTATTATTGTGCCATGCTTGAGAGGCAAACGTCCTGAAGTCCAACCAGTGTCAATGCAATCTACCTGGAATTCTGAGCCTTCGGCCACTTGACCGATCAGTTGTACTGCAATCTTTGTCCTCGAATTCGGAGTGCGGGCAATGTAGTTGAAAGACAAGGCCAGGGATCCACCAGAGGATATTTGGCCTCGGGTACTTTTGCGCGTTCGGCTTTGGGAAGACCAGTCAATAGATTCTGCAAACAAACTTGCCCCTTCAGCCACAGCCGTCATAGGGTTAACATCGGTGCTGCCCGGAACTCCCAGCTCAAAGGCGACCTTATCCCGCAACGGTTTGTAATTTGTCGGCCCTCCGATAAATACAATGCGTTCTAAGTCGTGAGGAGAAAGGCAGGCTTTTGAGAGGGTTTCACGGGCTGCCGCGATTGATTCATCAACACGCTCAGCGATAAGTTTATTATAGGTGTCACGGTGCAAAGGAATATCGAGATAAATTTCATTGCCATTGAGATCCCGAACTCGAGTTTCAGTTTCCGAAAGGGTGATTACCACATCTTCTTGGGCTGAGAGTTCTATTTTTGCCCGTTCTGTAGCCCACGCGGCAAGCCTAATAAGTGATTTATAATTTGGATTGACAGAAAAGTTTTCTGGAAGATCAAAGTGTTCTAATAACCAGGGGCGCACAATACTATCTACTAGAGAACGGTCAAAATCCCTACCGCCACACATTGAAATACCACCGTGAGCAAGTAGATTAACCTGTCCGTTAAGGCTTTCAGCTATGGCAATATCCAGGGTGCCCCCTCCCAAGTCATAGATCAAAAACATACCATCAGTATTGCGAACGCGCATAACGCTCATTACTGCTGCAACTGGCTCCTGCATTAGTGCAACCTTGCCGAGGCCAGCTAAATCGGCGGCCTGCATGGTGGCATTCTTCTGCATTTGATTAAACGCAGCAGGAACTGTGATCACAGTTCCTGTATCTTGACCATTTCTAATTTCTTCTGGCAAGTACCCAAAAAGAACTTTTAGTATCTCTGCAGAGCATTCTTCTGGTGTTTTGGTGATATTCAGTGCAGAAAGATGAATCGGCGTACTTGTCCCCATGAGGCGTTTAAATAACAAGGCAGAGTTATCTGGGCTGTGGGGAGCAGAATCATAAGCACGTTTTCCAACATATCTATTTCCACGTTTGTCAATATAGATCGCAGATGGGGTAACATCGTTTTGTTCAGGGCTTTTCCATAGTCTGGTCTCTGAACCATCATAAGAACACACCGCGCTATTTGTTGTGCCCAGGTCAATACCAACAAAGTTTTTCATAGTTCGACCTTCTTTAAAATGACAGTTCCTGTCCTGACCAAACCTTCGTGCCCCATAATGATCGGTTCAAGCATTTGGTCCACGATCAAGGTGTCTTTCACGTCAAATTCATCAATATTCAGAGGTGTAGCGGCCATGCCAGGGTCGAAAGGCTGCCCCTCAATATTGACAATCCTCATTTCTGCCAGTTCTAAAGCTTCTTCAACTTTTTTAATGAACCAGCGAAACTGACTTATGTATCTGTGCTGTTCTCCAGCATCAAGCTTTGCAAGAAGTCTGTCAAAGACACGACCAAAACGCCAAGACTCAACCGCCATACTAATAACAGAATCCCTCATCAATAGTTCTGGCGTAGTGGTTTTCTGAGAATTCGTCATGTGCACCTTCCTTAAAATATAGCAAGATCATCAACTTTCTTAATTCATTAGCCTTTAGGCTCGAAAGGGCATCGCTCATTTATAATCTTTTTATATGTGCGCTTCATATTCATTTTTAATGTGAAAAGTAGCATCACGCTCTGCGTTAACTAGCATATAGTTATTTGTAATATTATTGATAACAAAAAAAGAGACATGTGCAAGCTTGGTGTAATCATAGTAAATCGCGCGGGTTAGTCCGCTTCATAGTTGTTCATCTCGGGCTATCATCCTATTCGTTTCATTTTTTATTGAGCTAAGTAACATGATTTTCATCTGGCCAATTTTCAGCTCTGAAACAGATTTTCCCCATAAGAAAATGTTTCCTTCCTCTAAGACATGAAAATCAACATTCTTAACACTAATTCCTGACGAATCGTATATTCCCCCCAAAATGTGGACATTGCTAGATTTTAAGAAAAATTACGGGACTAGTATTTAAATCTGAACGTAATTTTTACCTGTAACATGCAAGCAATACGGTTGATCTTTGGCGATATTACATACAACCAGCGGCCACCTCACAGTTCATTGGGCAGGCTAGCACTGATAGAATTTTGATCAGTGAACATTACCTGCAATCTATGGTGGACCATTAGCGTACATACGGTATGTGTAGTGAGGGTAAGGTCAAAAGAAATATTCCACGGACCCACAGATTACAGTATCATCTAATATGATATAATTAAAATAATTTGATCTAAATAGAATAATTGAGCTTAAATCCAGTGATGTATTGTGTTGGTCTTTATGTTAGTTCTGGAGCGTCATACATTCGAATACACGCTTGAATATTTGACTTTTTTCGTCAAAAACAAATCCCGCCCTCGGCACCATGAAAACACTTTTGATGAATTCCACAAAATTCATTAAGTTTAAAAAACCGCTCCAGTCCTTGAGATTGGAGCGGTTTTTTATTTCATTTACTTCCGCAAGCAACCACCTGTGTTGGTTATATTGTTGTTCTTGAAGACCATTGCCGTCACAAGGCCAACAAAATACCGCAAATCCGCCTATAGATACATTTCTCAGACTTATCCACGTTGTTTCTGAATAAAACTAAGCGCAGCAAATGCCTTTTTATGCATTTTTGAAAAACACAAAATGGTTGCCTGCAACGCAGTGCCCCCCGTCCCCAAAAGGCTCTACCTCAAAGCCGGGGACATAGAACCACAACAAAAAATGTGCATAAACAAAGCCAGTATGACCACCAGAGCAACCTTTATTTCCTGACCAAACCTTCAAGGAAGGTTGCCGTAGCGTATCAAGGTTGATAACGGCCCAGAATTTAATTGAAAGCTTTAACGGAAAATTCCGGGATGAGTGTTTCAATCAGAACGTGTTTCTTTCCCAGTGAATGCCCTAGAGCGGTTGAGACTTGACGGCAGGGTACAACTATTCTGCGGACATTATGTAAAGATTGTATATTCTGCTTTATGTACTTATCCAGAAACATTTCGCAAATCTTACCCATCAGACATAACCTAAAGCGCTTTTTATTGTTGTAATATTTTCCCCAGTGATCGAATCATCAAATAAAAATGCGAATTGCACTAGCAAAACTCAGGGGTTGCAGACAACACTGCAACCCCTTTTTCATAGTTCATGCTTGCGCATGCAGATAGCCATGTAACCGGACAATGGATCTCAATCCAGGCCACTAACCTGATTAAGGACGCACAAGAATCTTGATATTTTCGTCCTTGTTGTTGATCAGTTCAAGAAAACCTTTTTCCATGATGTCTTTCAGCTCGATTTTGCCGGTAATGAGATTTTCTGCCTTGATGACGCCCTTGGCCATGAGCGCGGCAAGCCCTTTGAAATCCCCAATGGTGTAGGCCAGCGTACCCATCACCTTTTTATCTGTTCCGCTGAGGCTAAAAAAGTTGAAGGAACTGGGTTCTTCAAAAATGCCCACAATAATGGCCGTGCCGGTGTTGCGCAGCACATCGATGGCCAGCGGCCCTGTGTGCTTGTTGCCGATGCACTCAAAGGAAACATCCGCCCCCGAGCCGCCGGTCAGTTCTTTCACCTTTGCAACCGGGTCGCATTCCTTGGGGTTCACCACAATATCCGCCCCGCATTCCTTGGCTTTGGCAGTGCGCGCACGGGACATTTCAAGCACAATGACCTTGCCCGCGCCAGCGGCTTTGGCAGCCATAATGGTGCCGAGGCCGATTGTTCCTGCGCCGAGCACCACCACATTAAGGCCCAGAATACTGCCTGCCATACGCACGGCCTTAAAGCCCGTGGCAAGGGGTTCCATGACTGCTCCGGCCTCGGGCGAAACACCTTCGGGCATGATAAAGCACAACTCCGCAGGCACATTAACATAAGGGGCGAATGCGCCGTCATTGTGCAGGCCCGTAAAGGCAAGCTTTTCGCAAACATTGTAGCGCCCTTCGCGGCAAGGCTGACACTCGCCGCAGTGCTGGCAGGCATCGGGCGCAACCATGTCGCCCACCTTTACGTTGGTAACGCCGCTGCCCACCGCCACAACCTTGCCACTGAACTCATGCCCGAGAATGACGCTCCCCTGCTTGCCCGTGAGCGGATGCGGGGCCTCGGTGGGAATGAATATGGGGCCAGCCAGGTATTCGTGCAGATCCGAGCCGCAAATGCCGCACCAATCAACCTTGATCTGAACCCAGCCGGGGGCGGGTGCGGGGGGAACGGGTACAGTCTCAACGCGGATGTCTTTTTTGCCGTGCCAAACCGCCGCCTGCATGGTTTCCGCCATAACTGCCTCGCTTGTTAAATGTTGAATCCCGATACCTCCTCTTTGCACAGGTCATGCCGTAAAATCCGCGTCAGCAGCGGATGAGCGGACATGCCCGGCAAGCCTTGGCCCCACTTGTTCGAGAAAATTTGCACATACAGACAGGTATACCGACACCTCTTTTACTGTTCTGAAGTGGAACAAATCACCGTTTCGCTGGGCGGAAGTCGAACAGATGGATCAGCCAACACACTTGGGCAGTATAAACAGGGGCCTGACTACGAACCTGACTGCCAAAATGGGCTGACGCAAAAAAGCCTGCTCCAAACCGGTGCACCCACAGATGAGGTTTACGGTTCAGAGCAGGCCAAGTGGTTCGTGTTCTAAAAATTGCCTTGAACGACTAGCCCTCGGGAACAATCTTGCGCAGCTTGGCGTACAGGGTATTACGCCCTATGCCCAGTGCCTTGGCGGCCTGCAACATGTTGCCGTTATAATGCTTTAAGGCACAGCGGATAACCTTGGCCTCCTGATTGTCCAGATTGAAATCGGTCATTCCCGGCAAGGCCGCCACGGCATCCCCACCCGACTGCCCGCCGACCACCTCTCTTACGCCTGCGGATTGCATATGCATGGGCAGATGTGCTGGCAAAATACAGTTACCCTGGGCCATGTTGACGGCAAATTCCACACTGTGCACAAGCTGGCGCACATTACCAGGCCAGTCGTAATCTTCCATGACGCGCAGAGCCTCGGCAGAAAATCCGCCAAAAGGATGCCCGTAGGTACGGCACAGACGCCTGCAATGGTATTCCGCAATAACGGCAATATCCTCCCTCCGTTCACGCAGGGGGGGAATTTCCAGAGCAAGTACATGGATGCGGTAAAACAGGTCTTCGCGAAATGCGCCCGAAGCCATCAGTTCATCAAGGTTGCGGTTGGTGGCGGTGACCAGCCTGAAATCGACCATTCTGGTCTGCTTTCCGCCCACCCGCGTAACGCAGCGGTCTTCCAGCGGCCGCAGCAGGTTGACCTGCATTTCCAGCGGCATTTCTGAGATTTCATCCAGAAACAGGGTTCCCTTGTCGGCCAGTTCAAACTTGCCGGGGCGGCCCTTTTCCACGGCTCCGGTAAATGCCCCCCGCTCGTAGCCAAAAAGTTCACTCTGGATAAGCTCGCGTGGCAAGGCCCCGCAATTTACCGCCACAAATGGCCCTTCGGAACATCGGCTGGCCATGTGGATGGCCCGCGCAAAAAGCTCCTTGCCCGTGCCTGTTTCGCCAAGCAGCAAAACAGCCGCGGGGCTTTGGGCCATATGCCGCGCCTGCTCCACCGTGCGGGTCATTTTTTCGCTGCGATAAACAATGTCGCCAAAGGGGCGCGTTCCTTCGCGGCGCGGAACATGCGGCACCGGGGCAATGGGCGCTGGGCGGGGCTCAACCCCTGCTTGCAGGGTCACGAGGGCATAGTGCGAGTCTGACCTGCCCGTCATAAAAGGCATGGCGCAGGCTGTGAGGGCAGAGTTGGTCAGGCAGCGCAGCGGCACCCCCTCGGGCTGGCATCTGTTTTCCACCTGCTGGCGGGCATACAGGCCGTAATCAAAAAAGGCCTCGGCGCGACCGCCCCGCACCTCTCCGCTAAAGCCAAGCAGACGCTCTGCCTGGGCGTTGGCATAGGTAATGATGCCGCTCTCATCCACCATCAGCACGCCAATGGGCATGGAACTAAAGAGCGTGCTGAGCAGTGCGCGGGATTTGTTCTCCATGCTGCTCAGCGAAGCGTTGAGTAGCAGGCGCTCTATCTCGCGTGCTGCGCCAACAGCCAGCCATAATGCCTGACGGTGGTCGGCGCTGGTTGGCCCGGAAATGTCAAAACAGCCCCACAATTGTCCAAAAGGCGTGAAAATGGGCGCGGCAGAACAGCCCCAAGCCTGATGGCTGCTGCAAAAATGCTCTTCGCCCATAACCTGCGCGGGCATGCCGTCAGAAAGAGCCAGACTTATGGCGTTGGTGCCCACGCTTTTTTCAGACCATACAGCGCCGGGTCCAAAGTAGAGCTGGTCTGCCTGGAGCAATACATCCTTGTTGCCGCAGGTGCGCAGCAACCGGCCATTGGCCTCGGAGACCGTCATGAGCAGGCCTTTTTCCTTAATCTGCTCATACACCTGCCGCTCCACACCAGCCGCAAGTTCCGCATATATTTCGGCCTGCGCGTTGATCTGGCTCATGGGCGTAAATTCCGCGCACTTGGGCAACAGGGGATCCACCCCCAGATCGCGGCAGCGCATCCACGAAGCCGCTATGGGCCGGGGCAGGCTGTCGTCAACAATCTTGCCGGTTCTTATAAAGGATTCCCACGTTTCCCGTCGGTTCGCTCTTGGTGCGCCGCTATAGCTGTTGAACAAAAACCCTGTACGGTTGACGCCTTCCGCCATCAGGGGTTCCTGCCGCATTTCAAAGACATCGCCATTTCTTTGCAGAACATACATGACTTATCTCCCGGACGCGCACGGCCTTTCAACAAGCATGCCGGTTCGCTGGCCTTTTCCACTCCGAAAAGGCCATCTGCCCCACTTCTGAATAATGCGACCCCGCAGCTTTATTTAAAGCAATAGCACTGTCCGTAAAAAAATGGAATAGCTCTTTGCGCATAGCTACATTCATATTATGCTCTAAAAAACAACTCCATGAATTTTTTATATATTGTAGTGTATCATAACTGGCCTTACGGAACATCATTATGTTCGATTATCGAACACTATCAAATACACACATACAGTATTTTTTAAATTATTCATTTATTATCGCCTGTTATAAAGTGGTATCAGAGTTGCAATCTAGTAGACACAAACGCGTGCGCCACTCTGGCGCAAGGAGGTAGCGGATGGCCTACGAAGTGCAGATGCCCAAATGGGGCCTCACCATGAAAACAGGTAAGATTGCGCGCTGGCTGGTGGCCGAAGGCGGTGCGGTTGCAGTGGGGCAACCCCTGCTGGAAGTGGAAACCGACAAGATCACCAACGTGGTCGAGTCTCCGGCGGGCGGCGTGCTTTTGCAGATTGTCAGCCCGCAGGGCGAGGTTGTTCCGGTCATGCAGGTAATCGGCATCATCGGTGAATCGGGCGAGGCTGTGGTGGCCCCGGTCGCGCAAGGCGCTGACATGGCAAACAGGCCGGCCACTCCTGCCGCTTCCGATGCCAACGGGCAGGGGGCGGCGCAGCGCAATACGGCGCAAGGAGAAGTTCGCGCCATGCCCGCAGCCCGCAAGGCCGCCAAAGAGCTTGGCGTTGATCTGGCAACGGTAACTGGCACAGGCCGCGACGGCATTATTACGGAGAAGGACGTTCGCGCAGCCCACGAAGCGGTGGCCAAAACCCCTGCTCCTGCCACCGCCGCCCCTGGCCAACAGTGCGCAGCGCCCGCTGAAGACGCGGACGAAGTCGTCCCCATGGACGGCCTGCGCAAGCTTATAGCCGACAACATGCAGGCCAGCCTGCAAAATGCGGCGCAGCTGACTGTTTTTGTGGAAGCTGACGTTACTGAAACGGTGGCCCTGCGCGAAACCATGCTGGCCCGCAACAAAAAAGACCCAGAATACCGCCTTTCATTCAACGACATCATTGCCTTTGCCGTGTGCCGCGCACTCAGGCAGCACCCGGTCATGAACACCACCCTGCAGGCCGATGGCATTCACATGCACAGGCATGTGAACCTTGGCGTAGCCGTTTCGCTCGATACGGGGCTCATTGTTCCCAACGTCAAAAATGCGGACACATACAGCCTCGAAGAACTCAAGGGCAAGGTACGCGACGCTGCAAGCCGCGCCCGCAAGGGCGGTCTTTCCATGGACGAGATTTCTGGCGGAACCTTTACCATTTCCAACGTGAGCATGCTTGGCGTGGATGGCTTTACCCCCATCCTCAACCCGCCGGAAACCGGTATTCTTGGCATTGGCCGCGTGGTGGAAAAGCCAGGCGTTTTTGAGGGGCAAGTATGCGTGCGCAAGATGATGGCTCTTTCCCTCACCTTCAACCACATGGTCACCGATGGCGGCCCGGCCATGAGCTTCCTGCGCACCCTTGCGGACATGCTCGAACAGCCAGTGCGAATGCTGGGCTAGCCAGCGGAGGAACGCCATGCTGCAACGTTATGTGGTTGAACTGGGCACCGGGGCCGATCTGCACGGTGCAAACATGACCAAGGCCGCATGCCGCGCGGTAAAAGACGCCATTTCGCGCAGTTGCCTGTGCGGGTTGGTGGAGATACTTGGGCGCGGTTCTTTCCAGGGTGTGCATGTGCACGCGCGCATTGCCGTACCGGAACCCGATCTGGTGGACAAGGAAGCCGTGCTCGCGGCCATACCTATCGGCGAAAAGAGCATTGAGGTCGTTGAAGGCGGTTTACGCACTCCGGGCCTCGAGGTTGCCTGCTTCAGCCCCGGTTGCAGCGACATTGTGCTGGCCTGCGCGGCCCTGACTGTGTTGGTAGATATGACTGAGTCGGCATCACAATCAGCAAACTGAGGAGAGTACCATGAAACATCCCGACAAAAAGGTTTTGCTGGAAATGTTCAGCACCATGACCAAGATCCGCCTTTTTGAAAGCGAGCTGCAAAAGTTCTTTGCAGCTGGCAAAATACCCGGATTCGTTCACCTCTACCTTGGTGAAGAAGCCGTTGCCACAGGCGCGTGCGCCGCGCTGAAGCAGACGGACATGATCACCAGTACCCACCGCGGCCACGGGCACTGCCTGGCCAAGGGCGGCGACCTCAAGCTCATGATGGCCGAAATCTATGGCCGCTCCACCGGCTACTGCAAGGGTAAAGGCGGCTCCATGCACATTGCCGACTTCAATATCGGCATTCTTGGGGCCAACGGTATTGTTGGCGGTGGCGGGCCCCTGGCCGTGGGCGCGGCCTTCAGCTGCCAGTACAAGGACACCAGGGGCGTATGCGCCTGCTTTTTTGGCGATGGCGCGTCAAATCAGGGCACCACGCAGGAATCGCTGAACATGGCCAGCGCATGGAAGCTCCCCGTAATCTTTATCAATGAAAACAATGGCTACGGCATCTCCTGCCCGCAGAGCAAATCTATGGCCATCACCGACATTGCCGACCGCGCAGCCGGATACGACATGCCCGGCGTGGTCATTGACGGCAACGATGTGCTCGCCGTGTACGAAGCCGTGACCATGGCCGTGGAACGCGCGCGCAAGGGCCAGGGCCCTTCGCTCATCGAATGCAAAACCTACCGCTGGCGCGGCCACTTCGAGGGCGATGCCTGCGTGTACCGCAGCGAAAAGGAACTGGAAGAATGGAAGGCCAAGGACCCCATTCCGCGTTTTGCCAAAAAACTGGTGGAAACCGGCACCGCCACGCAGACAGAGCTGGACGGCATCACTGCATCAGTAGCCGCTGAAATTGAAGCTGCTGTAAAGTTTGCGGAAGACAGCCCCTTCCCCAAGCCGGAAGACCTGCTTGAAGACGTGTACGCCTAAAGCGTTTGCCTGAAACTGCGGAAACCACCTTCAGATTTTTCAGAATGGAGAAAAATATGGCGATCAAAACCTACCTGCAGGCGCTTAACGATGCCATGCGCCAGGAGATGGAGCGGGACGAAAACGTGTTCATCATCGGTGAAGACGTGGGCAAGTTCGGCGGCTGCTTTGGCGTTACCCAAGGCCTCTTTGACCAGTTTGGCGAACGCCGAGTGCGCGACACCCCCATTACGGAAAGTGCCATTGTGGGCGCTGCCGCCGGTGCCGCCGCAGCTGGCCTGCGCCCCGTGGCCGAACTCATGTTTGTGGACTTTATCGGCGTTGCCTTTGACCAGCTCTTCAACCAGGCCGCCAAGATGCACTACATGTTTGGCGGCAAGGCCAAGGTACCCATGGTACTACGCATGCCCCAGGGCGCTGGTGTGGGTGCCGCAGCCCAGCACTCCCAGAGCCTCGAAGCATGGTTCATGCACATTCCCGGCATCAAGGTGTGCATTCCCTCCACCCCGGCAGATGCCAAGGGCCTGCTCATCAGCGCCATTCGCGACGACAATCCCGTGGTCTTTCTCGAGCACAAGATTCTGTACGGTGTAGAAGGCGAAGTGGGTGACGAGGCCACCCCCATTGAGCTCGGCAAGGGCGAAATAAAGTGCGAAGGCACGGACGTGACCATTGTAGCCACCTCCCTCATGGTTCACTCCGCCCTTCAGGCTGCAGAAACCCTGGCCGCGCAGGGCATCAGCGCCGAAGTGGTAGACCCCCGCTGTCTGGTGCCGCTCGACAAGGACATCATCCTCAATTCCGTCAAGAAAACCCACGCTCTTGTGGTTGCGCACGAAGCCGTCAAAACCGCCGGAGCCGGCGCGGAAATCGCCGCCATGGTGGCCGAGGAAGCCCTGGACTATCTGGACGCGCCCATCGTGCGCGTGGGCGCTCCCTACTGTCCCGTTCCTTTCAGCCCGCCGCTGGAAAAGGCGTACATTCCCGGTGCTGATCAGATCGTCGCCGCGGTCAAGTCGTTGCGATAAGCGCAGCCGCGTTCAAGGGGCAGGCACAGGCACAATGCCTGCCCCATAGCGGAGGCACACGATTGCAGCAGCCATTGCACGCAATGCAGCAGGCCATGCCTGCGCACTACATCCACCGGAGTCAACGTGAAAGCAGCCATTATCGCCAATCCGGCATCAGGCAAGGACATACGCCGCATCGTCGCGCACGGCAGTGTTTTTGACAATCAGGAGAAGGTGCGCATGGTGCGCCGTATTCTGGTTGGTCTGGCCGCTGCCGGGGTACGTGATGTTCTGTATATGCCCGAGGGCTACGGCATCGTGCCGCGCGCCCTGAGCGATCTGGAAGCTTTGGAAACGCCTGTGAACGTGGCTCCGGTGGATATTTACCTGCACAACACGCAGGAGGACACCATCAATGCCGCCTCCCTCATGCAGCAGCAGGGGGTTGCGGTCATCATCGTCATGGGCGGCGACGGCACAAGCCGCGCCGCCTGCAAGGGCGCGCGCAAAACGCCCATCCTTCCGCTCTCCACAGGCACCAACAATGTCTTTCCTGTCATGGCCGAGGCGACAGTGGCCGGCCTTGCCGCAGGCGTGCTGGCCTGCGGCGGCGTAACGCAAGACGAGGGCTGCCGCGAGGTCAGCCTGCTGGAAGTGCATATGGACGGCCAGTTCAGGGACATCGCCCTGGTGGATGTGGCGGTATACGACGACCTTTTTCTCGGCTCGCGCGCCATCTGGGAGATCACCAGAGTCAGCCAGATAGTTGTTTCCCGCTGTCGGCCCGACAGTATCGGTCTTTCAACCGTGGCCGGACAGCTCTTGAGCATCTCCCCCGAAGAACCGCGTGGTCTGGCCCTTGATCTTGATCCCGACTTTGCCTGCCGTGTGCGCGCCGCCATCGGTCCCGGCCTGTTTGCTGACGTGGGTGTTTCCCGCGTGCGTCAGCTTTTGCCGGGCGACGATGTGCCGGTGGGGCTTACGCCCTGCGTGCTGGCACTGGACGGCGAGCGCGAGGTGGAGGTTCGGCGCGGGCAGTGCGCCAGCATACGGTTGTCAGAAGACACCATGCGCGTGGTGGATGTGGCCCGCGTCATGGAATACGCCCGACAGAGAGGGCTGTTTTTGCGTGGCGCACAGGTCTGTTACGCCAATTAGCCCCAGACCGGCAGCAAGCCTCACCCCAAAACCAGGAGTTTGTACATGAAACTCAAGGCTGCATTTATTTTTCTGAGTCCCCGTGGCGAAGGCAACGGCGTCAAGGCCGAGCACCGCAGTTGGACGCGCACCCCCGGAGTGGAACTGCTGACCGTGGGCGTGACATCCTACAGGGAGGCCGTTGAAGCAACGCAGAAGGCCGTGGATGAAGACGGTTGCGTTGCCATCGAACTGTGCGGCGGCTTTGGCCACGAAGGTGCGGCCATGGTTGCCAAGGCCGTCAAGGTCCCCGTGGGCGTTGTGCGCTTCGACATTCACCCCGGCCTCGGCAATTCCAGCGGCGACGGCATTTTTGCCTGACGCAATAACCTGTTTGTGGCCCGCAAGGTGCTTCTGTCAACGGCCTGTCTGACTAGCCCCAGGCAGGCGGCAACACGGAGGATACGATCATGACTATTAACGGAAAAGTTGTTCTGGTTACCGGCTCCGCTCAGGGTATAGGACGCGGCATAGCCCTGCGCCTGGCCAAGGACGGCGCAGATATCTGCCTTGTGGACACGAATGCGGACAAACTGGCCGCCACAGCGAAAGAAGTGCGCGCCCTTGGCCGTAAGGCCACCACCTTTATTGCCGACGTAAGCGACCGCGCACAGGTTTTTGCCGCCGTGGACCACGCGGAAAAGGAATTGGGCGGGTTCGACGTCATGATCAACAACGCGGGCATTGCTCAGGTCAGGGCTCTGCTGGACGTCACGCCAGAAGAACTTGAACGTATCTTCAGAATCAACGTCAACGGCGTGCTCTGGGGCATTCAGGCAGCAGCCACCAAATTCATGGCCCGCAAACAGAAGGGCAAGATCATCAGTGCTTCTTCCATTGCCGGGCACGACGGCTTTGCCCTTATAGGCGCATACAGTGCCACCAAGTTTGCCGTGCGCGGCCTCACCCAGGCGGCGGCGCGGGAGCTTGCCTCAAACGGCATCACCGTAAACGCATACTGCCCCGGCGTGGTTGGCACCGACATGTGGGTAGCCATAGATGAGGGATTTTCAAAAATCACAGGCGCCCCCAAGGGCGAAACCTACAAAAAGTATTGCGAAGGCATCGCCCTTGGCCGCCCGGAAACACCGGAAGACGTTGCCGCCTTTGTTTCCTATCTGGCCGGACCGGACTCTGACTACATGACCGGACAGGCCGTACTTATCGACGGCGGCATGGTTTACCGCTGACGGCATCGGCCCGGCTGACGGCAAAAAGGCAGCCTTCCGCCCCAACACACAACATTTCAGGAGAACAGCAGTGAGCATAGAACTTGCCATGCCGAAACTTGGTCTGACCATGAAGACCGGCAAGGTTTCCAAATGGTTTGTGGCCGAAGGCGCCGCAGTCAAGCAGGGCGACGATCTGTTTGAAGTGGAAACCGACAAGATCACCAATAAAGTGGAAAGCCCCGCCAACGGCGTGCTCTTCCAGATTATGGTGCAGCCCAAGCAGGAAGTGCCTGTGGGTGCGGTGCTGGGCATTCTGGCCGAACCAGGGGAAACAATCACCCGGGTTGAAGGCGCGTCAGACTCCCCTGCTTCTGCCGTTGCGGAAGCGGGCGCGTCCAAACCCCAAAAAACCAACGTGCCAGCCGCCGTGCAACCCTCTAGCACTGGTGGGATAACGTCTCCCGCCGCACGGCGGCTGGCGCGTGAACTTGGCGTTGACCTTGGCGGCGTCGCTGGCTCCGGCCCCGATGGCCGCATCATAGAGCGCGATGTGCAGGCCCGACACGAAATTATCGGCAAAATCAAGATCACGCCCCTTGCCGCCGTTGTGGTTGCCAAGGCCGGGCTGGACATTTCCACGCTCACTGGCACTGGCGAGGGCGGCAAGATCGTGCGCGAAGACGTGGACCGCGCCCTGCATCCCGAAAAATTCGCTGCTGTGACTCAAGCTGCTGACCAAGGTGCGGCTCAGTCTTCCTGCGCCAGCGAACCCAGTTCTGTGCCCATGGAAGGCATGCGCAAGATCATTGCCGACAACATGCTGGGCAGCCTGCAAAACTCTGCCCAGCTCACACTTGTGAGCGAGGCGGACGTAACCTCCTGCGTGAACATCATCAACGATTTCAAAGCACGCAATAAAAAGAACAAAGACTTTCGCCTTTCCATGAACGATGTGCTCATTCTGGCAGTCGCCAGGGCTCTGAAAAAGCACCCCCGCATGAACGCCACCTTTGACGGCCAAACCATCACCCGCCATGCCGAGGTGCATATGGGCGTGGCGGTGGCTCTGCCCGAAGGCCTCATGGTGCCCGTGCTGCACCATGCGGACAGGTTGCCCCTGCTTGAAATAGCCAAAGAAGCACGCCTGCTGGCCGGACACGCCCGCAAGGGAGAACTGACGCCCGATGACATGAGCGGCGGCACCTTTACTATCACCAACATGGCGCACTCTGTGGTGGATTTCTTCACGCCCATTCTCAAACCCGGCGAAACAGGAATTCTGGGCGTGGGGCGTGTGGTGGAAAAGCCCGTTATCCGCGACGGGGCTGTGGTGGCCCGCTCCATGATGGGTTTAAGCCTCACCTTTGACCACCGCGTTGAAGACGGCGCGCCCGCCGCAGAATTTTTGAAAACGCTTGTGGAATATCTGGCGGAACCGGCCCTGCTGCTTTTTTAGGGCATTCCCGGCAAGGCTGCGGCAATGCCGCGCCCATACTGCAACCAGCACAGATCAGGAGAACACAATGTACGATGTAGTTGTCATAGGTGGCGGCCCCGGCGGTTATGCTGCGGCCATTCGCGCTTCGCAGCTTAAGGGCAAGGTGGCCTTGGTGGAAGGCGGCAACATGGGTGGCACCTGCGTTATGCGCGGCTGCATTCCCAGCAAAATATGGCTGCGCGCAGCCACCCTGCTGGAGCAGTCGCGCAAGGCTGGCGAATTCGGTCTGGAACTCACCGTGGGCAAGCTGGATTTTACCGCTGTTCTTGCCCGCAAGCAGGGTGTTTCCAACGATATCCGCATGGGTATGGAAGCCCTGCTCGCCAACAACGGGGTGGATGTTATCCCCGGCATGGCTGTTGTGACCTCGCCCACCTCTGTGGATGTGGCGGGCAAAAAGGTTGAGGCCAAAAGCATCATCATCGCCACGGGCAGCACCCTTGCAAAGTCTGAAGTTCCCGGTCTGGATCAGGCCGCCTTTACCACAGACCAATTGCTGGACATGACGGAAGCCCCGGCCTCGGTGCTTATTACCGACCCCAGCTATATCGGCGTTGAGATGGCTACCCTGCTGAGCATCCTTGGCAGCAAGGTTATCTATGCCGTGCCCGGCCCGCGCATTCTGCCCGATGAAGATCAGGATTCCAGCCAGCGCATGTCCCAGTCCTTGCGCGAGCGCGGCGTGCAGATCATTGCGCGCCACACGCTTGTCAAGCTTGCTGGCAAAACCTGCACCCTCAAAAGCGGCGACAAGGAACAGACCATTGAGGCCGACAGGGTGCTGGTATCTGGCCGCAAACCTGTTGCCTCCAAGCTGGGCCTGGAAGCTCTGGGGGTTAAATTCAATGAAGACGGCGGCATAGCCGTTGACCAGCAGTGCCGCACCGCCTGTCCGAGCATTTTTGCCATTGGCGACTGCACGGGCGGCTGGATGCTCAGCCATGCGGCCTCTGCCATGGGCATTTGCGCGGCGGAAAACAGCATGGGCGTATCCGCAAAGTTCCCCTGCCACCTGGTTTCACGCGCCATCTGGGGCAGCCCGGAAATGGGTTCCGTTGGTCTTTCCGAAGAACAGGCCGAGCGCAAGGGCTACGAGGTTGAAGTTGGCGGTTTTCCGTATTCCATCAACGGCTATGCCATGCTGCGCGGCGAAGTGGACGGAGCAGTAAAAATGGTTGCCGATGCTGAAACTGGCGAAATACTGGGCGTGCACATTGTGGGCAGCAATGCTTCCGAGCTGATCGGCGAGGCTGTGCTGGCCATGCAGCTTGAATGCACTGTACGCGAGTTCGCCAAGGGCTTCCGCGTTCATCCGGCCTTTTGCGAAACCGTCGTCGACGCCGCACGTGATGCCGCCGGGTGGGCCCTGTACCTGCCCAAGCGGGGTTAAAGCACTGATGGATACGACGGGGGTGCCGTTGGTCACAGACCTCCCCGGCCCCCCGTCGCAAACACGACGAATCTGTCCCGCATTACAAGGAAGCAGCCATGTCCGCCTTACCCGTTTGCCAGCAAGATACCGATACCAGTTCCGCGCCCGGCCAGCTTGTTCCGCTGGAGGTGCTGAATCTTGGGCGCATCGAATACGGCGAAGCCCTGAACTTTCAGAAACGCCGCGTGGAGTCGCGCGTCAGTGACGCCGTGGAAGACACCCTCCTGCTGCTTGAGCATGACCCCGTCATTACCATGGGACGCGGCGGCACAACGGCCCATCTGCATGTGGCCGAAGAACAGTTGCAGCGTCAGGGTGTGGGCCTCTACTGGGTGGAACGCGGCGGCATGGCGACCTTTCACGGCCCCGGCCAGCTTGTGGCCTATCCCGTTATCCGCCTGCGGCAAAAAGACCTGCACCTGTATATGAAAAAACTGCTGGCCGCCATCGCCTCGGTGGTGCGCTCCTTCGGGCTTGAGCCACAACTGGGTGTTCACGGCCCCGGCGTGTGGGTTAACGGCGGCAAAATTGCCAGCGTGGGCGTGGCCGTGCGCAAGTGGGTGACCTTTCACGGCATGGCCCTGAACGTGAATACCGATGTGGACTGGTTCCGTCTCATCACCCCCTGCGGCAATCCTACGGAACGCATTACCTCTATGGCAGCCGAGCTTGGAAGTCAGGTTGATTTTACCGAGGTTTCGCGCCGGTTTGTCCAGGCCTTTGCCAGCGAATTCGGCTTTGCGCCCCGCTCAGGCCTGGCTGCAAGCCGACCGGGCTGGCTGACCGTTACCCTGCGCCCCGATGCAGGGATACGCCCGGTGGAAAACATGCTGGCCAACCTCAACCTGCACAGCGTGTGTCAGGAGGCCCAGTGCCCCAACAAGGGCGAATGCTATTCACGCGGCACCTCAACTTTCATCATCATGGGCGACAGATGCACCCGAGGTTGCCGCTACTGCGCCGTTGCCAAGGGAAATCCCGCGCCTCTCGATCCATCCGAGCCGGACAACGTCGCGCAGGCCGTGCACAGGCTGGGCCTGCAACATGCGGTCATAACTTCCGTCACGCGGGACGACCTGCCGGATGGTGGCGCGGATCATTTTGTGCGCACTATCAAGGCCATACGCCACACAAGCCCGCAAACCAGCATTGAAGTGCTGGTGCCGGATTTTCAGGGCAACCACAAAGCTCTTGGGTCTGTGTGCGCCGCCCGCCCCGACATGTTCAACCATAATCTTGAAACCGTGCGGAGGCTCTTTGCCCAGGTGCGCCCGGGGGCCAGCTATCAAACCTCGCTGGAGGTTCTGCGCTACGCGGCCAGTCAGGGCCTGCGGGTAAAATCGGGCATCATGCTGGGCCTTGGCGAAACATGGAGTGAGATTCGCCTCGCCCTGACCGACCTGTTGGCCCACGGCTGCCGTTTTCTGACCCTGGGGCAATATCTTGCGCCCTCTGGCGCGCACGTGCCTGTGGCGCGGCATCTGGCCCCTGACGAATTTGACCACTGGAAGGCAACAGCTCTTGCCATGGGCTTTATGGGCGTGGCTTCCGCCCCGCTGGTGCGCAGTTCGTACCGCGCAGAGGCAATGCTGACCGATCTGACAGACGCGGCCCCGCTGGCTGCCCATACTTGCGAAGCGTGCTGAGGAGAAACGTATGAAGCTGAGGATGCGCAAATGTGGCACGACCAGTGCCACCCCGATGTTTCCGGCGGCCCGTACGCTGACGGCCCATGCTGTTGCGGCCTGCATGATAGCGGCCTGTTTCGTGCTGTTGGCGGCTGTACTGCCCGCCCATGCTGCCGCCAGCCAGCAGAATTCCGCCCCCAGACCAGACAGAACGTGGTTTATTGATGAAACCGGCTTCCACGCCTCGGCCCATGCCAACATGTCGTGCGCCGACTGCCACGCCGAGCAGGCCGACCACCAGCACCCACAGGCAGACAAGCTCAACAAGCCCGCCAGCACGGCATTTGATCGGGAAACCTGCCTGCAATGCCACGGCGAAGTTGAAGACAATCTGGCAAAAGGCACGCACGGCGGCAAACCGGCAATGAAAACGCAGGACTATAACAAGTGCGTTACCTGTCACAACCCGCACTATGTTCTTGCGCCAGAAGCCAGAGCCAAGGGCCTGCGCCCTGTGGGAGACATGAGTCAATCCTGCGGCGTGTGCCACAAGGCTCAGACTGATTTGCCCAAGCCAGCGCCCGATGTGGCCGCCTGTCTTTCCTGCCACGGGCTCAAAACCGGCAAGGGCATGCTTCCGGTTGGTGGAGCCTCTGATGGCCTGGCCGCTGGCGTGACCGTCTCCGCTGACAGGCCTCAGGGCGGCTCCACAACAACGTCTGTGTCCTTCAACAAAGGCAAGGAACCGCAGGGGCCAACAATGTGCCTCTCATGTCACGGGCCTGAATCAAGCTCTGCCGCGCCTGCTGCGGCCATGCCCAGAATCTCCGCCGAGGGAATGAAATCCATGACCCACGGCGACATGAACTGCCTCACCTGCCACGAGGATGCGGCACGCTACCCCCATAACAGGCAGGAGCGCGTCAATTGCCTCACTTGCCATACAAGGCATGACGAAAAAATCATTTATGATGCCCACAGTAATGTGAGCTGCGGAGCGTGCCATCTTTCCGACGTCACCCCGGTGCTCAAGGAAGGCAAGGTTGATTTTACCGTCAATCCTGGGCCGCTTAACGTGCACTCCATGAAGCTTGCCAGCGGCACAGCCTCCTGCGTGCGCTGCCACAGCGCCGCCCCTGTCTCAACCGTGACGGGGAGCGCAGATTCTGGCGGCTCCACAAGCGGCTTTGCGGGCAACGGCAAGGTTGGCGCTGCCAACGCCGTACTGCCGCCCAAGAGCGTGCTCTGCATGGGGTGCCACGCTGCCACGTTCAGTGTGCAGGACACCCCCGGCCAGATCGGTCTTGGCGTATTTGTGCTGGTCTTTGCTGGCCTTGGGCTGTTCTGGCTCTCCAGCGCCAATCTGGGTCATGGTTCGCCGCAAAAACCTCAGACTGCTGATGCCGCAACGGGCCAAAGCCACGGCTGCCCCGCGCCGCACCAGCACGCAGACGCGGAAAACCGCTGGACTGCGCTGTGCTGCGACGTATTCTTGCAACGGCGGCTCTACAGGGAATCCCCTCTGCGCTGGGCCGTGCATGCGCTCATATTCTTCCCCTTCCTGTTCCGCTTTGTCTGGGGTCTGCTGGGTCTGACAGGTTCGCTCCTGTCGCCGGCGCAAGAATGGCCCTGGCTGCTGCTGGACAAAAACTGGGGTGCTGGTGCGTTCCTCTTTGATCTGAGCGGGCTTGCCCTGCTGCTGGGCCTGCTGCTGGCCGCCGTGCTGTGGCGGCGTGAAAAAAATGCTGCCGCGAACGCGCCGCGCCACGACTGGCTTGCGCTGTATCTGCTGCTGGGCATCACGCTGACAGGCTTTGTGCTTGAAGGCATGCGCATCACCCTCACGGGCATGCCCGAGGGCAGCGGCTATGCCTTTGCCGGTTATATTCTGGCGCTTGGATTTGCTCCGCTTGGGCAGGCGACGCTGGCGCGCGTCTACGGCTGGGGCTGGTACGCCCATGCGGTGCTGACCGCGCTGACAGTGGCTTACATGCCCTTCAGCCAGTTGCGGCACATGTTCACGGTTCCCCTGTTCCTTCTTGTTCAGACCATTCGAGGCCGCCACTAAGGCCTAACCCATTACATTAAGGAGATAGTCATGGAAATTGCCGGATACAACATGCCCGAGGAACTGTACTACGACCAATACCACTTCTGGACCCGCGTTGACGGCGATGAACTGGTCATCGGCATGGACGACTTTGCCGAAAAGCTGGCGGGCCAGATTGTGTTTGTGCAGCTGCCCTTTGTGGGCAAGGCCGTCACCGCAGGTAAAAAGTTCGCCAAGGTGGAATCGGGCAAGTGGCTTGGCACCGTCTACAGCCCGGCCGATGGCGAAATCACAGCAGTAAACGAAGAGCTGGAGGCCAACCCCACCCTCATCAACACCGACTGCTACGGCAAGGGCTGGATGTACAGGATCAAACCCGCCGACATGAGCCAGATCAATACCCTCATTCACGGCGGCAAGGATGTTCTTGAAGCCTGGCTGCAAGAGGACATCAAGAAGTTCAAAAAGGATTAAATCATGCGTCACACAGCATTCAGCATACGACAGCGCATGGCGCTCGACGCCTGCACCGAATGCGGGCAGTGCCTGACCGTGTGCCCGGCGGTGGCGGCATCGGGCGATGCGGATCTTTCGGCTCAGGTGCGCATGGACAACCTGAAAAAGCTCTTGCGTGACCGTAATTTCTTCTGGCGGGCTCTTGGCGAGGTGCTGGGGCGCGAACCTGTGGCCACGCCGGAGCGCCTCAAGGAATACGGCACTTCGGTGTTCCGCTGTTCGCTCTGCGGTGATTGCGAAGAGGTATGCCCAGCTGGCCTGCCCCTCAAGGATCTGTGGCTCGCTCTGCGCGAAGAACTTTCGCGCACGGGCGATGCCCCGGAAAAAATCCGCATGATCCGCACCAACCTTGAAGACAGCCACAACGTCTTTGCCGAAGACAATGACGAACGTGGCGACTGGGTAGACGACATGCGCAAGCCCCCCAAGGGAGGCGGCCAGAAAGCCAAGGCCGAAGTGGTCTATTTTACGGGCTGCGTGGGCGCGTATTTTCCGCTGGCACAAAAAATCCCCATGGCCTTTGTGGAAATTCTGGAAGCCGCAGGCGTGGATTTTACCATCATGGCTGGCGATGAATGGTGCTGTGGCTTTCCCCTTGTGGGCTCGGGCCAGAGTGCCGACCTGCCCGCCATCATCAGGCATAACGTAGAGGCGGTAAAGGCGCGGGGCGCACGCAAGGTCGTGTTTACCTGCCCCTCCTGCTACCAGATCTGGCGTGAATCCTACCCGCCGGAATTTGAGCTGGCGCATGCCTCTGAAATGGTCATGCAGCTTGTGCTTGAAAACAGGCTGCCCCTTGGCGAGCTGCTCATGACAGTGACCTACCACGACCCCTGCGATCTGGGGCGCGGCGGGCGCGTGTTTGACGAGCCGCGCGAGGTCATGGCGCGTATTCCCGGCCTCAAGGTTGTGGAAATGGAGCATAACCGGAGGCACTGCCTGTGCTGCGGTGGCGGCGGAAACCTGGAAATGATCGACCCCGATCTTTCGGCGGCCATGTCCAGGCGCAAGGTTGAAGAAGCCGTGCGCACCGGAGCGCAGGCCATTGTTACCAACTGCCAGCAGTGCGTGCGCACCATGACCACCTATGCCAAACGCAACAAGGTAAACATAGAAGTGCTGGACATGAGCCAGCTTGTGGCACGCTCGCTCCAGGCGCACGCCAGTGAAGCAAAAGCCAAAGCCGACAGCGCGGCACAAGCAGTTCATGCGGGAACGTCAGCGCAGGCATAGTGCGCTGACGACACAGCGACATACTCGCCGGGCAGTGCAGGAATAACAAAACGCAGCACAAACTGGGTGTAGACGCGGAAAGGGCAACCCGGACCGCAAGAGGCGCAGACACCCCATCAGGAGGCGCACATGCAGTGGCGATTGCTCGATTTGCCGCCGCTTACGGCGGCGGAAAACATGGCTCTTGACGAGGTGCTGCTTGAAATTCGCGGTAGTGGCCGCTCACAGGACACATTGCGTTTTTTGCAGTTCAAGCCCGCAACAGTACTGGTGGGTTTTCATCAATCCATTCAGGAAGAAATACGCCTTTCCTACTGCCGCGAGCAGGGAATCGACATCAACCGCCGTATCACGGGCGGGGGCGGCCTGCTGTTTGATGAAAACCAGATTGGCTGGGAACTCATCTGCGACAAAGCCTTTTTTGGCGTGGGTATTCCCAATGCCAACCTGTTCCGCCGCCTGTGCGAGCCTACCGTCACGGCCCTGCGCGGCATGGACATTGACGCGGCGTTTCGCCCCCGCAACGACATAGAAGTGGCAGGCCGCAAAATATCAGGCACTGGCGGCACGGACTGCGATGCGGCCTTTCTGTTCCAGGGTACGCTGCTGGTGGATTTTGACGTGGAAACCATGCTCAAATGCCTGCGCGTGCCAGTGGAAAAGCTGAAAGCCAAGGAAATTGATTCCGTCAAAAAGCGTGTGACCTGCCTGGCGTGGGAGCTCGGGCGCGTACCCGCCAGCGCCGATATCAAGGCTGCCCTTGCTGATGCCTTTGAGCGGCACATGGGCATAAACCTTGTGCCCGGCGGCCTGACCGCCGAGGAAGAAGACCTGCTGGCCGAACGGCTGCCCTATTTTCAGTCGCAGGAATGGATAGACATGGTGCGCCCCACCTATGAAAAAACAGAGGTGGTGCAAGGCGCGCGCAAATCACCCTATGGTCTCGTGCGCGTGACCATGCAGCTCAACATGACGCGCCGAATGCTTAAAAACGTGTTTATTACCGGAGATTTCCTGTCTTTTCCCGCGCGCGCCCTCTTTGACCTTGAGGCTGCCCTGCGCGGCCAGCCCCTGAATGAAGAACATCTCTGCGGCATCGTCCATGACTTTTTCAACGAGGGACACATAGCCATACCCGACATGAATGCGGAAGACATCTGCATTCCCTTGCGCATGGCCATGGAAAAAGCCGCCATTGCCCGCCACGGCATACCCATTGAGCACTGCAACCGCATCTTCACCACCAACGGCAATTTTGATCAGGTGCTGGCCGCCGGGCCGCAAGCCCTGCTGCTGCCCTACTGCGCCAAACTCAAGGACTGTGACCTCCGCTTTACCAGGGCCTGCCGCGCCTGCGGCGAATGTTCCGTGGGTGAAGCCTGGACTCTAGGGCATGAGCGCAAACTGCGCACGGTCTGCATAACCAACTTTGAGCATCTTATGGAAGAACTGGGCAAGCTCAAGGGGCAAGGCGTTCCCGCCTTTATCGGCTGCTGCTGCCAGCCCTTCTACATCAAGCATGCGGAAGATTTCGACCGCATGGGCCTGCCCGGAATTCTCATCGATATAGAAGATACCACCTGCTACGAGTTGGACCAAAGTGAAGCCGCCCATCAGGGGCAGTTCCGCAGCCAGACAAGACTGAACATGCCCCTGCTGCACTCCATTTTGCGCGTGGCGCAGCAGGCGCAAGGTTATGACGGGAGGTAGACCCATGCGCGTACTCAACTGCGATGTTCTTGTGGTTGGCGGCGGCCCCGCCGGGTCAAGCGCCGCGCGGGCGGCTGCTCTGGCCGGGGCTTCCGTAATTGTTGCCGAGCGGCGGCGCATAGTGGGCAGGCCCGTGCGCTGCGCGGAATACATCCCGGCCATGCTGGTTGGTCAGGCCAATGTGGGGGACGAATATATCGTGCAGCGCACAACAGGCATGCGCAGTTTTCTGCATGGCCGCTGCATACAGGATATGAGCGCCCCCGGCTGCGTGATTGACAGGGAAATGTTTGATCAGGCTCTGGCCCGCGCCGCCGTGAGCAGCGGCGCAAGGATTCTTCCCGGCCACGGCGCTGTTGGCCGCGAAGGCGGCGCGGGCGGCAAAGTGCTGCTGTCCGCGCCGAACAGCGCCACTGTGGGCGTGTCGGCCAAGGTGGTTATCGGGGCCGATGGCCCTGTTTCGCGCGTAGCGCGCTGGCTGGGGCTGCCCCGCCCGCACTGCCTGCCGTCCATTCAAGTGCGCCTGCCCCTGCTGGAACCACTGGAACACACCCATATCTATTTTGATGAAAGTATCCACGCTGGCTATGCCTGGGTTTTCCCCAAGGGCAATGTGGCAAACGTCGGCCTTGGCATGCTGTCCCCCCCAGGCACTCCGGGCCTGCGCTGGGCGTTGCGGCGCTTTGTGCGCGGCATGGCCGGGCTTGGCCTTGTGGCCGACAGACCGCTGGGCCTCACAGGCGGCTGGATACCCGCAGGATCGCCCCGCCCTTGCGTGTACGGCGATACTGTGCTTGCAGGCGATGCCGCAGGGCACACCCATCCCATCACAGGGGCCGGCATTTTTCAGGCTGTGGTGGGCGGCGAAATGGCTGGCCGCTGGGCCGCCAAGGCAGTTCTGGAAGGGGATCTGGCCCTTCTGCTAGGCTACGAGGAAGAATGGGCCGATTTTTACGGTGACGCCTTGTCGCATGCGCACCAGCGTCGCCTTTTATGGGAGGCGCACACAGGCTCGCTCGACAAAGCCATCAACAGATTCTGGATAGGATTCAGGGAATACTATGCTGCAAGCTGAAGAATCCTGCGGAAATTCCGCCACTGGAACATACGGCGGCTACTATTCATCGTGGTCGGCAGATATCCCCCCTGAACTGCGGTGGGATAGTGCGCGGCTTAATGAAGCGCGTGAACTTTCGTGGAAAATCCACGGCAAAAAAATACTGTTCTTTCTGCCCGGCATGTACGTGCGTGACGGCGTTCAGGGCCAGTACCCGGCACTTTCCATCACCGGGGCCGACTGCCGCCAGCAATGCGCCCACTGCGGCGGCAAGCTGCTGCTCAATATGCCTGACGTCAGCTCCCCCCAGCGGCTGCTGCAAAAATGCCGCGATCTTGTGGCGCAGGGTGCGCAGGGGGTGTTACTTTCCGGCGGCTGCAACGGTCGCGGGCAAGTGCCGTGGCAGGATTTTACCGACACCATTGCGGCCATAAAGCAGGAAACCGGGCTCTACATTTCCGTACACTGCGGCATGGTGGACGATCGCGCGGCTCTGGCCCTGCGTCGGGCTGGCGTGGATCAAGCCCTGCTTGACGTTATTGGCAGCGAAAAGACCTATGCCAGCGTTTATCATCTGCCGGACGGCCCCCAACTGCTGGAACAAAGCCTTGAAGCTCTGGCTGCGGCAGAGCTGCCCGTGGTTCCACATATTGTGGCAGGGCTGCATTTTGGGCGGTTTGCGGGCGAAAACCACGCGCTGGAAATTCTGGCGCGCCACCCGCCCGAGCTGCTGGTGATCGTGGCCTATATGAATCTTGCCGGAACAGTCATGGAAAACGTGCGCCAGCCAGACCCGCGCGGCGTGTGCGGGCTTGTGATCCGCGCGCGCGAGCTTATGCCGCAAAGCCAGATAAGCCTTGGCTGCGCCCGCCCGAGGCAGGACGCAAGTGCGCTGGAAGTTCTTTCGCTACGGGCAGGCATCAACCGGATGGCCCTGCCCTCGCACGAGGCCGCCGCACTGGCGGCCCGCATGGGATTACAGGCAGAATTTCGCAAAACATGCTGCTCGGTGCTGCTGGGCGAAGGAACAAAGGGCTGGTAGCCACCGCCGCCAGGCCTGCATGAGTGTTACTTGCAACAACACTTGCCGCAATAACTTTTGCTGGAGACAACATATGAGCCAAGCCACCCAACTTGAGAACCAATGCCCGCCCTGCTGGCAGCAAACCCAGCCCCAAAGCCCCAAGGTTGCGCGCATGAGCCTTGCCGCAGCCATGACGCTCGACTTCGCCCCGGGATCCTTCTACCGCAACGCCTGCCTTTCGTGCATTAATCTGCTGCTGACCTACCGCTCGGGCTGTGCGGCCAAGTGCGCCTACTGCGGCCTTTCGGGTGCCAAAGAAAAGAAGGAAAGCTCGAGCAAAAGCTTTATTCGCGTGACATGGCCCGCGTTCGCAGTTGATGAAATTGTGGCGGGCATTGTGCGGCGTCAGGAGCGCGTAAAGCGCATCTGCATTTCCATGCTCACCAACAGCCGCGCCCCGCGTGACGCAGCCGAGATATGCCGCCGATTGCGGCAAACCATCGACATCCCCGTTTCAATGCTGGTTTCACCCACCATCCTTACCCACAGAAACCTTGAAGAACTGCACGAAGCCGGAGCGGACAAGATCGGCGTAGCCATTGACCTTGCCACACCCGAGCTGTTTGACCACTATCGCGGTTCAGGTGTCGGCGGCCCGCACTCGTGGAAGCGCTACTGGCAGTGCCTTGGCGAAAGTCTGGACATATTTGGCAAAGGAATGGCCGGGGCGCACTTTATGGTGGGCATGGGCGAAACCGAGCAGGACATGTGCCGCGCCATGCAGCGAGTGCACGACATGGGCGGCAACACGCATCTGTTTTCGTTTTTTCCCGAAGGGGGGTCGCCTCTGGTGCACCGCCTGCCGCCGCCCATTGACCAGTACCGCCGCATTCAGCTGGCGCGCTGGCTCATCGACAACGACCACGCCCACGAACGGTTATTCACCTATAGCGACCGTCGCGCCCTCACGGGATACGGCCTCTCCAAGGGCGATCTGGATGCAGTCATTGACACGGGCGAGCCGTTCCGCACCTGCGGCTGCACCGGGCGAGATGGAGAGGTGGCCTGCAACCGCCCCTACGCCAACTCCCGTCCCGGGCCGGGAATACGCAACTACCCCTTCAAGCCAGAAGAGGCAGATGTACGCCACATCCGCCTACAGATGGGCTTGCCTGCCTGATGCAGGCGCTGGTGGTCCGCTCCAGAACGCCCCTGCTGGCGTGGGCCACCTGTCGCAAACATTGCCCTATCATACTCAAGGGAATACGCTGCAAACATGATTATTGCTTGTCTGGGCGACAGCCTCACTTACGGCTACGGCATTCCACGGCCCAGGGTATGGACTACCCTGCTGGCGCAACGCACGGACATTGACGTGCGCAACTGCGGCATCAATGGCGACACTACCGGCGGCATGCTGGCCCGCTTTAATATTGACGTGGTGCAGGCGGGTGCTGACGCGGTTCTGATCATGGGCGGGTTCAACGATCTGGCGTTGGGAGCAGGGCTTGGAACCGTCAAGGCCAATATTTTTGCGCTGGTGCAGCACAGCTTCAGCACACGGGTGCGCCCGGTGTTGGGAGTGCCCATTCCCGTGCATGCGCCCATAACCTTTCCCCTGCTGAACAGCGTTGACCTCCCGCGCGCCTGTGCAGAATATGGCAAGCTGCACGCGTGGATACGTGTACTCGCCCAGGATTTTTCCCTGCAGTACGTGGATTTTTCGCAGGCTTTTGCGGGTTTGCCCAGTCAGGCAGGCCCAACGGATGGCAATGCCTCTGATAGGATGTCCGCACTCTACACGGACGGTCTGCACCCAAGCGAAGCGGGCCACGAACTGATGGCGCAGCAGGCGGCCCGCATACTTGGCTAATTACAGACTAGCTTCAGGCTAAGCACACAAAGGTATCTGTGTGCCCATGCTGCCACGCCGACTTACCTTAACCAGCTGCCCCTCAAAAAACAGCGTAAGAGGATTCTGGTTATCACTGACGGCATGCCGGACTGACCCTCCCCCAAAAAAGTATGCCATTAAAAAAGTAGTGTTCCTGACATAGGAGCACAAGGATGAAACGGAGCAGATTCACGAAGAGCAGATTATCGGGATATTGCGGCAAGCCGAGGCTGCATTCGCGTTGTCGATCTTTGCCGCAAGCACGGCATCTCGGATGCGACCTTTTACAAATGGCTGCAAGTTCTGTGAAATGAACATCCCTGATGCCAAACGGTTGCGTCAGTTGGAGGAAGAGAACGCCCGGCTGAAAAGACTTGTAGGCGAACAGGCACTTGATAGTAGATATGTCGTTGCCTGGAGTTCGAGTTGTACGCGTCCTTGAAAAACTACGCCTTCAAGGACGGTTGCCGCAGCGTATCAAGGTTGATAACGGCCCAGAATTTAGCGGTGACGCCTTGGATTCATGGGCTTTTGAACACGGCGTGCAGATAGAGTTCACTCGTCCGGGGAAGCCCACGGATAATGGGCATATTATCAATAAAATACGGCGTATTGGAATAATTCCAATGCGCCGCAGTTCTGTTCATCTTTATGCAAGCTCTTAAGAATATTCCATTTCAGAATCTAAAGTCCCGCTGACCGTTCTCAATGGCGCCTAGGTACTCCGCCGCCCTGTTGCGCACCTTGTCGCTGGGAATTTTGTTCAGTTCCTGCTCTATCATGGCAAGCCCCATCTGCCCGGTTTGCGGCGAGGCGTAGTCCTGCAAATATTCCTTGAGGGTAAGCAGAGCGTTGGGGTGGCAGCAGTTCAAAATCTGCTGGCTCTTGCACAGGCTCATAAATCGGTCGCCGGTGCGGCCCTCGCGGTAACAGGCCGTACAAAAACTCGGCACATGCCCCTGCTCCATGAGCCAGTGTACCACCTCATCCAGCGTGCGCCGGTCGCTCACGTCAAACTGCGCTGAGTTGTCTTCCTCCGGCTCCGGCTCATAATACCCGCCCACACTCGTGCGTGAACCGCCGCTGATCTGCGAAATTCCCAGCGGCAACACCTTTTCACGCACGGCCTTGCTCTCGCGGGTAGAAACAATCATGCCCGTGTACGGCACGGACACGCGAATACAGGCGCAGATACGGGCAAAAATTTCATCACTGATGCCGTTGTCGAACACATCGGGGTTGATGTCGTCTGCACGGCGAATACGCGGCACACTGATGGTGTGCGGGCCAAAGCCGTATACGGCTTCAAGGTGCTCGGCGTGCATAAGCAGGGCCGCAAATTCATAGCGGTAGCCCTCCAGCCCAAAAAGAACCCCCAGGCCCACATCGTCAATGCCCCCCCGCATGGCGCGGTCCATGGCCTCGGTGTGCCAGGCGTAGTCGTGCTTAGGCCCTGCGGGGTGCAATTTTTCGTAGCTCTGTTTATGGTAGGTTTCCTGAAACAGAATATATGTGCCGATGCCCGCATCCTTGAGCATTGCATATTCTTCCACCGTGGTTGCGGCGATGTTCACGTTTACCCGGCGGATGGCCCCGTTCTTGTGCTTGATGCTGTAGATGGTCTTGATGCACTCAAGTATGTACTCGATGGGATTCATGGTGGGGTGTTCACCAGCTTCCAGCGCAAGGCGTTTGTGCCCCATGTCCTGCAAGGCAATGACCTCGCGGGCCACTTCTTCCTGAGTAAGTTTTTTGCGGGCTATGTTTTTGTTCTGCGAATGGTACGGGCAATACACACAGCTGTTAATGCAGTGGTTTGAGAGGTACAGCGGCGCAAACATGACAATGCGGTTGCCGTAAAAATCGTGCTTGATCTGGTTGGCAAGCTGGTACACCTGCTCCACCCTTTCTGGCAGGTCGCAGGCAAGCAGCACCGAAGCCTCGCGGTGGGTCAGGCCTTTTTTTTGTGCTGCCTTGGCAATGATGGCGTCAACAAGCTCTGCATCGCGCGCGTGCTCTGCTGCATAGTTCAGGGTGTCCAACACTTCGCTGTGATCAATAAATTCGTCTGCGCGCAACGACTGGGGATTGTACATTATAAACCTCCGGCAGGACCCATATTCTCAGGCGGTGCGGGCGGGTGACCAGCCATGTTGGCATAGGGAACTCGGCAGGCAGACGATAAAAAACACACCTGAAGGGCTGCTTTTTTCGCAAACAGAGAAAATACAGGCTGCAAACTTAACGTTTCCAATGGCGGTAGGCTCCACCACCGAATATCATACTGAAAGCACAAATCAAAAAATTCGCGCAAAACCCGCAACACCAGGCATGAACCGGACACAGGCGGAACATGTACACTGCCTGCGACAGCCCAGCATTCAAATTGGCCGACACGGAGGGGCAAACCGTGTCGGCCGTGGGTCTGGCCTGAAGGGTCTTGGGGTCCCTCAGGAGGCAAAGGCCGGGCGTTATTCGTACGGATAGGTGGTACCCTCAAACTCCTTGTGGCGAGGATTGGGGTATTCACCTGAAGCCGTAAGAGCCTTGAGGCCTTTTGATTTGTCAAACCATTTGGTGTGCAGGTGCTCCTCAGACTTGTGGCTCAGGGGTTTGCCCAGCCACGAATCATAAAGGGCCTTGACCTGGGCGTTGTCCTGACTTGCACGCTTGGAAAAAGCCGAATCGGCGCTGTACACAGCGGCAGAACGGTCGCCCATGTAATCCTTGAAATCCTTGGCGGCAGCGTAGGCTTTGTTGGCCATGCGCACGCCCAGCAGCAGCCCGCCGGAAAGAATGCACGCTCCCTTCAAAAATCCGCGTCGAGTGGTGGCAACAATAGACATAGCGTGCTCCTCTAGGCTTTGGGCTGGGTGTTGGCAAGGCGCTGCTTCAGGCTGGCAAACAGGCTGGTAGCCTTGCGTTCTGCGCTTTGCAGCATATTGGGCATAATGGGCTGGCCACCACCGCACACGCACCCGCCGGGGCAGGCCATAAATTCGATAAAGTGGTACGGCGACTTGCCCGCCCGCACCTCGTCGCACACCTGCGCAAAGCGTTTGGCCCCGTGCACAACTGCCAGATGCAGTTCAATACCGTTGACGGTAACGGTGTATTCCTTCATGCCCTTGAGGCCGCGCACCTGCTTGAAATCCCACGATTCAGGGCGCTTTCCGGTTACTGCCTGATAGGCGTAACGCAGGGCCGCTTCCATAACGCCGCCAGACACACCAAAGATGGTTGCGCCGCCGGTGGATTCGCCCATGAGGCTGTCGCGCTGGCCGTCGGGCAGTTTATTGAAATCTATGCCCGCCTGACGGATCATGTAGGCCAGCTCACGCGTGGTGAGGGTTGCGTCAATGTCGCGCAGGTCATTTTCTGCATATTCCTGACGCAAGCCTTCATACTTTTTGGCCACGCAGGGCATGATGGAAACCGTGTAGAGGCTCTTGGGGTCGTACCTGGCCTTTTCTGCGCCATAGGTTTTGGCAAGGCGGCCATTCATGGCCACAGGCGATTTGCACGAAGAAAAATGCGGCAGCAGGTCGGGATAAAACGTTTCGGCATACTTCTGCCAGCCGGGACAGCACGAGGTAAATTGCGGCAGATCACGCTTGGTCCCAAGGCGCTCCACAAATTCAGAGGCTTCTTCCCAGATGGTGACGTCGGCGGCAAATTCTGTATCCCAGCAGTTTGAGAATCCAAGCTGCTTGAGGGCAGCCAGCATTTTGCCGGTGGTGACACTGCCGGGGGCAAGGCCAAAGGCTTCGCCAAGGGCGTAACGCACCGAGGGCGCGGGCATGGCAATGCACTTTACGCTTTTGTCCTGCAATTTTTTTTGCAGTTCGGGAACCCAGGTCTGCACTTCGTAAATGGCCATCTCCGGGCAGTGGGTAAGGCACTGGGCGCAGTTGATACATGGTTCGGGGTGGGCAATCTTGTGCGTCAGGCCTGTTTCGCCATAGATGGCCCCGCTGGGACAGTATTCCTGACAGGAATCGCAGCCGATGCATTTTTCAGGATCAATCTGCACAAAAAACATTTTGTCGCCGTCCGCGCCCTTGGGGGGCACATTGAGCTCGTATGCGATGTGTTCCATTTCAATGCGCGGCATTACAGCCTCCTGGCGGGTAACAGGTTGATTTCTCCACGGCGGTGCAAGCGCGCCCGCCCGTTGATGCAGAAATGCAGCAAATTTTTATCCGGCCAGCATGCACGCCACACTGGAAACAGCGGGGACGGCTCTGGCAATGAAATCATGGGTGGATGGCGGCTGCCATCCGGCAAGATTGTGGCTGCGTCCCGCGCCTTCAATGGCCTTGCGCGCGCCCTGCATGTCCACCCGATTCTTATTGTCGTAAATACGATACTGCTTGCCGTAGGCTGGCGGCGTAAACGAGGGCATAAGCACGTTGCCCCCCGCCAGCAGCCCATTGCGCTGACCACCCAGAGCGTCCACCGTAGCAAGGGCCGTGGTTGCTGGTATGTTGGCCCAGGGCATAATTATGCGCATGACTGCCATTACCCGCAGGGCAAGCCGCGCACTGCCCGATGGGTGGCCGCCAAGGGGTGTATCGTGCTGCGCAATGAATGGCCCAGCCCCGCACATGCAAAGCCCCAGTCTGCGCGATAAAATAATGTCGTCGGCCAGCGTTTCCGGCCTCTGGCCGGGCAGGCCCACCATAAAGCCGGAGCCTATTTCGTAGCCAAGCCGCTGCAATACCCGTAGACAGCTGATACGCTCAGCCAGTTCATGCCCCGGGTGCAGGGCTGCGTAGAGCTTGGGGTCGGCTGTTTCGTGCTTGAGCAAAAAGCGCACTGCGCCCGCCTCTTTCCATAGGGCGTATGCGGCACGCGAATGTTCGCCCACGCTCAGGGTAACGGGCACCTTGAGATCGCCGCGCAAACAATCCACCACATCCGCCAGCCACATGGGTTCAATGACCGATTCGCCCGATTGCAGCACAATGGTGTCTGCCCCCATGGCAACGGCACTTTTTGCGGTGGTTATGATCTCGGCCTTATCAAGTGTATAGCGGCGCAGATTCGCATTCTCGGCCCGCAGGCCGCAATAATGGCAATTGCGATGACAGACGTTTGAAAATTCAATGAGGCCGCGCACATGCACATGCGAGCCTTTTTCTTCTGCCAGCACTCGGGCGGCACGCTCGCAAAGCGCCTCAAAGGGCGTTGCAAAAAGCAGTTCAAGTATTTCTTCGCGGCGCATGATCTTCCATCCCAATTCTGTGCCAGTTGAAGCTATGATCCAGCCGTTTACACAGTTACCCACAAAGCCGATGGCTGCGTACCCTGCCGGAGTTACCAGTGTTACTAATTTAAAAAAAGTAACACTTATTGCCAACAAAAACACTAAAAATACGCAGTTCCCGAACGTTATAATTCCCATCGCCCCACACATTACACACAGGGCTGGTGTGCATTGTTTTGAGCAGATTGCGCCACAGTAACACTTTTGTCAATAACGTAGCAAAACTTTATTCAATCCGCAGCTCGCATTTCAAATCAATATACTGGAATCATAGAAAAATACGGTTGGCAGAAGGATCATCGCGCCACATCAAAAGCTGCCAAGGCCGCAGGAAAAGGTTCCAGCACCCGCCGCAATACTCCTTGCACGTATGAAATTGCCAGACCGTAATTGGTCATGGGCACGTTCTGGACCTGAGCCTGTGCCAGCCGGGCAAGCATGCTCTGTCGGTTAAACATACACGCACCGCAGTGGATAACCAGCCTGTAGGGGCTCAAATCATCGGGAAAATCCCGCCCCGCAAGATTATCCACGCGAATGTCGCCCCCGGCATACTGGCGCAGCCAGCGTGGAATCTTTACCCGCCCGATATCGTCAGCCGAGGGGTGATGTCCGCAGGCCTCGGCCACCAGCACGGCATCGCCGGGCTGCAACCTGTCGATGGCAGCCGCACCGTGGGCAAAAGCCGCCAGATCACCCTTGAACCGGGCCATGAGGATGGAAAATGTGGTGAGCGGGATATGCGGCGGTGTGTCGGCCACGGCCTTGAGCACAATCTGCGAATCACAGACCACAAGGGCTGGTTCCCTGTTCAGACGCGCAAAGGCCGCGCCAAGCTCGCGTTCTTTCACCACCATGCACGAGGCATCGCTATCAAGAATATCGCGTATGGCCTGCACTTGGGGCAAAATCAGCCGCCCCTTGGGCGCACCCAGGTCAAGGGGAACAACAAACACGGCCAGCTCACCTGCGGCCAGCAGATCGCCCATCAGGCGCGGTTCTGCAAACCAGTGCTCTGGTGCAAGGACCGCCAGTGCCTCGCGCACCTGCCCCATGCCCTTGCCTGAAAGAGCAGAAACGCTCATCCAGCGTATGCCGCCCTTTTCCAGTATTGATGTTTGCTCCGCAGCGGGAACGGCCCGGTCGCTCTTACCAAAAACCACGCCAAAAGGAATATTGCGCTCGCGCAATTGGCACACAAAAAAATCTTCGTACTCGCCCCACTGCCCCGGATCCACGGCCAGCAGGGCCAAATCTGTGCGCTCAAGGACTCTGAGTGTGCGCTCTTTGCGCAGCTCGCCCAGTGCGCCCACATCATCAATGCCCGCAGTATCAATAAAGACGACAGGGCCAAGAGGTGCGAGTTCCAGCGTTTTTTCTACCGGGTCTGTGGTTGTGCCGGGCATGTCGGAAACAATGGAAACCTGCTGCCCTGCCAGTGCGTTGAGCAGTGAAGACTTCCCGACGTTGCGTCGGCCATAGATGCCGATGTGCAGACGCAGACTTTTGGGTGTTTCATTCATGGCAAAAACTCCGTTGCGTTATTACCCGCCAGCCGTCTACCTGTGTCCAAGGGCCGTTGCGGCCTCGGCACTGAGCAGCCTGTCCAGCTCATGCGCTTCCAGCAGTCCCCGCTCAAGCACCACGGAGCGCGCACTCTGCCCCGTGCTGTGAGCCTGCGCGGCTATTTCGCCCGCAAGTGTGTAACCAAGCGCTGGCACAAGAGCCGTGACCGTAGCCAGTGAATTATCAAGGTGGCGGGCGCAGGCGGCTTCATCCGCTTCAAGGCCCTGCACGCACTTTTCAGCCAGCATGCGGCAGGCCTGAGTCAGCACCAGCAGGCTGCCCAGCAGCGAATCCGCCAGCAGGGGCATAAAGGCGTTAAGCTCAAGCTGCCCCAAAAAGGCGGCCTGGGTCACAGCGCTGTCGTTGGCCATTACCCGAAGTGCGACCTGCGCGGCAGCCTCGCAGATGACGGGATTGACCTTGCCCGGCATGATACTTGAACCGGCCTGCACGGCGGGCAGCCGCAGCTCGCCAATGCCGGCTCCTGGTCCGGATGCCAGCAGCCGCAGGTCTGAGGATATCTTGAACAGATTGACAGCGTGCGCTTTGAGAATGCCCGACACCTCGACCAGCGGGTCGCAGTTCTGGGTGGCGTCCATAAGGTTCTCTGCCCGCGAAAGCCCCAGCCCCGTGACCTCGCGCAGCTTTTCCACAACCAGAAAAATATAGCTGCGCGGTGCCGTTATGCCCGTGCCCACCGCCGTGCCGCCAAGGTTGACCGCGCGCAGCCGCTCGGCGCACTTGAACACCCGCCAGCGGTCACGCGAGAGGGCTTCTGCCCAGGCAGAGCACTCCATGCCAAGGGTGACGGGCACGGCGTCCTGTAGCTGGGTGCGCCCCACTTTCAGAACATGCCTAAAGGCCAGCTCCTTTTCCTGAAAAGCGGTTTGCAGGGCGGCAATGGCCTGCTCCAGATCCTTGAGCAAGAACATGGCCGCTATCCGCAGCGCCGTGGGGTACACATCGTTGGTGGACTGGTGCAGATTGACGTGTCGCAGGGGATCAACGCACGCGTATTCGCCAAGCCTGCCCCCCAACAATTGCTCTGCGCGGTTGGCGATAACCTCATTCACATTCATGTTGGTGGAGGTTCCGGCCCCGCCTTGCAGGGAGTCCACTACAAAGGCTTCGCTCAGGCCGCCCCGGGCGACCTCGCGACAGGCCACGGCAATGGCCTGCGCCTCGGCTTGGGGCAGATAGCCAAGTTCCTCATTGGCGCGGCAGCAAGCCAGCTTGACCAGGCCCAGTGCCCGCACAAGCTGCGGCCTCACGGCACGGCCCGAGAGAGGAAAATTTGCCAAGGCACGCGCAGTATGCACGCCCCAGTAGGCAGAAGCAGGCACAGCCACTGAGCCCAGTGCGTCCGATTCCTGCCGGTACTGCGACGACTCACCGTTTGATATTCCTGTCATGCTGTCGGTGCTGCACATCTGTCGTTCCTCCACACAGGGCAGATACTCACCCGCTGCCGCCAGAAGCCTGCGCGTAAAAATTCTACGCCAGGCGCTGTGCAAACGGCGCGGCAACAAAATCATGCAACTGCGCACACGGTGCGCAAAAAGTATCGCTGGGCATGACTAGTTTGAGGGCATGGATGTTCCATGTCAGGGCGAAATTATTTTTTGAAAATTCGTGCTACGATTCAGTATTACAAAATTTCAAATGATGCTACACAATTTTATCCACTCCAGCACCCGAGCCTGAATTTATTGCGCTATTTGCTCCCATATTTCACCAAGGCAAATGATGGCATCAATTCAGGCTTTAGAAGACAGCCATGTATTAAGACTGGGGGAGAACAAAAAAACTGCCCGGCAATGCACTGGACATGTATAGAGGTAATAGAGCGCGCACCACATGACGTGCGCATGCAACCACCGCTGTCAGTTGCTGACCGATGGGGGGGAACCCACGGGCAAGGCTGCCCCAATTATGCCCGTTGCTGTTCCGTGGCCTTATTTCACCCTTAACGCATAACTTTCAAAAAACGCACGCAACAAAACTGTGCCCCAATCAAGCCGGTCAGTTTGTCCAGCAAGATGGCACTTTTTGCTCATGGTTCAATTATTGCTTAACTGTTTAGGTAAAACCATATCAGGCAACTTTTGCCTACTTGCGGCATTGGCAGTATGCCGACAGGTTTGCTCCTCTGAACATGACGGGCGGATATGATTACGACAGATTTGACCGACAGACAAACATACACCATTCTTTTGCATGGCAGTTGCCGTATTTTATCTGCGGCATATGACCATGCTGATATTTATATCAATTCGGGCAAAGCAGTCATGAAAATGCTTATAAACGAATATATCCGGGGCAAGTAATATGGCATCATTACTCATCTCATCGTACAGCCCTGAAGAAATATCCGCATTTTCAACCACCACGCTGCGCAGCATGGTTGCTTCTGGATTTTCCAGCATTCTGGAATCTCAGGTAAGCGCCCTCACTGTTACGGAAATGTCCTACCTGACCACCGCGCAGGCAGAGGCATTGACTGTTAACCAGATATGTTACCTCACCAGCTCGCAGCTTTCGGCATTGTGCGCGACCCAGATTTCACAGTTTTCTTCCACAGAAATTGCCGCCCTCACCCAGACCCAGTTGCAGGGCTTAACCCCCTCGGATATCAGCGAACTGGCGACAACCCAGATCAGCGTTCTTACAGAAACGCAGATCGCCCTGCTCACCACCACCCAGATTGATGGTCTGAGCCAGCGGCAGATGGCGGTTCTTACAGCCGCGCAGCTAGCCACCTTCAACACCACCCAGCTGGCAAGCCTTGCCCCAACCCAGTTTTCATCCCTGCCTTTTACAGACATGCCAGCCCTTTCGACCGAGCAGATGGCCGCACTGCCCGCAACACTTTTCAGCGCGCTGAATTCCCTGCAGTTGCAGGCAATGACGCCAGAACAGGTAGAATCCCTTTCTGCCAACCAGATTGCGGCCATTTCATGCACTGCGCTCAGAGGCATGACTGCCACGCAGTGCGCCACGCTCACCTCAACCCAGCTGGCGGCACTTTCTACCTCGCAGATTCCCAATCTTTCTCTTGAAGCGGTGGCGGCCCTGAGCGAAAGCCAGCTTTCCGCTCTGTCTTCCACCCAGTTTTCCTCGCTGAGCACGGCGCAGATCAAAAGCCTTCAGCCAACGCAGCTCGCCAGTCTGCCCCAGGAATTGATCAATGCGTTAACCTCCACCCAAAGCGCCGCCCTCTACACCTCGCAGATTGGCTACCTTACCGCCACGCAAATCAGCCAGATGACACTTACGCAGTTTTCGGGGCTCACCAGTACCCTTATAAGCGCGATGTCTGGAACACAGTTTGCCTCTCTTACTCAAACGCAGATGGCCTTGCTGACCGCAAACCAGTTCAGCGGCCTGACCAGCACGGATATATCCGAAATATCTGCCAGCCAGATAAGCCTGCTCAATCAAACGCAGATTGCAGCCCTTTCGTACACAGCCGTGGGTGAATTGAGCGACCCCCAGCTTGCAAGCCTGTCTACAACCCTTATCGCGGCCCTGAGCTCCAAGCAGGTTTCGGCAATCTCGACCTTGCAGATTGCTTCGCTGACCACAGACCAGATTGCAGCCCTGAGCACTACGGGCATCAAGGGTTTGACGAGTTCAAGCGTGGCCGCGCTGAGCACCACACAGATCATGGCGCTCAGCCAGTCGCAGATATCTGCGCTGACAACCAGCCAGGCAGCGGCCATTTCTGCTGAACAGATTCAGGTAATGAATTCCACCCAGATACAGGGATTCAGCGCAGTAGACATTGCCGCCATAAGCGCAACAACATTTATGGGCATGGACACCGCCGCCTTGTCTGCGCTCACGGCAACGCAGCTGAGAAGCATTACGGGCACAGCGCTCAGCGCCCTGAGCAGCACGCAGATGGCCGCACTCAACAGCACGCAGCTGGGGGCTTTGACCACAACCCAGATAGCCAAGCTCAATGCCACCGACATCAGCGAGATGACAACCACAGAGCTTCGTGCCCTCAACACAACCCAGCTTTGCGCCATCACAAGTACGGCCATTCAGGGTCTGACCACAGAGCAGGTTTCGGCCTTGCCCACCACCACGTTGTCGGCCCTTTCCTCTACTGCCATCGCCTCTCTGTCCGACACGCAACTGGCCGCATTGTCACCTGCGCAGGTGTCGGCCATGACGACAACCCAGATGGCGGGCATGACTACAACCCAGATCTCCGGGCTGAACAGTACGTTTCTGGCTTCCCTGCGCACGGAACAGATACGTACGTTCACATCCACCCAGATAAACGCGCTGGCAGACACACAGATATCGGAACTTGGCGCTACCCAGTGGGCCGCGCTGGCTTCGTCGCAGCTGGGCAGCCTCAGCGCTTCGGCCATCAACGCACTCACCACAACGCAGATTGCGGCCCTCACCCAGACCCAGATCAGGGGGCTTACCAAAACAGCCCTGAGTTCCCTTACGGCAGACCAGATGGGGGCGTTGACCTCTACCCAGCTGGCGGCCCTCCTGTCCACCCAAATTTCGGGGCTTACCGGTGAAGACATGGGCGAGCTGAGCGTGACCGCTCTTGCAAGCCTAACACCCGCTGAAATTTCCTATCTTTCAATCACGGCGCTTCAGGGGCTTACGGAAGACCAGATCAGATCGCTCTCAACTTCTCAGATCATGGCTTTGACCCAAACCCAGGCCGCTGGCCTGACGCTGGCCCAAATTGGCGCCTTGAGCACAACGCAGATCGGCGTTTTGAGCACAACGACCATAAGCGGTCTGCCCGCCACATCTCTGGCCGCGCTTGCCAACACGCAGCTTGCGGCTCTTACATCCACCCAGATTTCGGCTCTGGGAACATCGGGCATTCGTGGACTTACGGAAGAGCAGATTTCCCATCTGACCGCAGGGCAGATATCGGCCCTCACAACCTCCCAGATCAGGGCTCTGGACACCACGGCCATTTCTTCACTCACAGACACGCAGATATCGGCCCTCAGCACCAGCCAGATCAGCGCATTGACCAGCACCGGCCTCAGCTCCATGAGCGCCGCCCAGATGGCCGCACTGACCCCGACCCAGCTCAAGTCGCTTGTGGGTACCCAGCTTGCGGGATTGAACAGCGACGATCTGGCGGAACTGACCGCCACAGAAATAGCCAACATACAGCCTTCGGCGCTGGCCTACCTTTCAGTGGAAGCGCTTACTGCGCTGAACGATTCGCTTGTGAGCGCATTGAGCAGCACACAGATCAAGGGGCTTACATCCACACAGATGGCCTCGCTGAGTCCCGAGCAGATTTCCGCGTTTACCGCCGACCAGCTGACGGCTCTGACCACCACCAGCTTCCGCGCCATAAACACCACCGCTCTGGCGGCCCTGGATTCTACGCAGCTTGCCTCTCTGGGCAAAACGCTGCTCACAGCACTTACATCAACCCAGATGCTCGCACTCAGCGAAACACAAATTACAGAGCTGCCCCTTACCCAGTGGGCGGCCCTGACCTCAACCCAGATCGGATACCTGAGTACAGACGTGATCGGCGCTCTTACGCCAACCATGCTGAGCGCCCTTAGCACCACCCAGGTCAGGGGTATTTCAAGCACGGCACTGAGCCAGCTTTCTGCCACGCAGATGGGAGCACTCAGCTCTACCCAGCTTGCAGCCCTGACCCGCACGCAGATCACGGCGCTTTCAGCCACGGACGTGGCCGAGCTCACAACTACCGAGCTTGCCGCCATGACCTCAACCATGATTGCCGCACTCTCTACCACCGCACTGCAGGGTCTGAGCCAAACGCTCATAGCCTCTCTGTCGGTCACGCAGATCAAGGGAATCAGCAGCACCCAGTGCGGCGCGCTTACAGAAACCCAGATGGCGGCCTTTACCGCCACGCAGGTTGCAGCACTTAACCTGACCACAATTCAGGGCCTGTCATCCACAGCGGTGGGAGCCCTCACAGAAACGCAGATGCAGGCGCTTTCGCCCCAGCAGCTGGCAGCCATATCGGCAATTGCCGCAAGCATGCTCACCTCAACGCAGATTGCAAGCCTGACCGTAACCCAACTGGCCGGGCTGAGCACGATACAGATCTCGGGGCTCAAGTCCACAGCCATAGCCGCGCTGACACAAACCCAGATTCAGGCGCTTTCTTCAAGACAGCTCGGCAGCATCAGCACCACGGCGCTTTCTGGTCTCAGCGCATCGCAGGTTGCCCTTCTGAGCTCCACCCAGATTCAGGGGCTCACTTCAACCCAGATCAACTCGCTGAGCTCCACGGCCTTCTCAGCCATCGCGGCCACCCAGATAAGTTCAATGACCCTTGCCCAGCTGCGGGCCATATCCAGCACCAATATCAGCGCCCTCACATCCACACAGGTGCAGCAGCTTTCGGCTACGCAGATAGCCTCACTCAACGCAACCCAGATCTCGGGGCTCACAGCCACTGACATGGCAGAGCTTTCCGCTGCCAATCTGGCAGCGCTGACCAAGACAGAAATTTCTGCCCTGCCCGCCTCTGCGCTTCAGGGGTTGACCCAAACGCAGATTGCAGCGCTCACGACCACGCAGATTTCCGGCCTGACGTCAACGCAGCTGTCCGCGCTTTCCACCGACCAGATTACTGCCTTGAGTTCGACGCAGATCAAGGCCCTTACCACCGCTGGCGTCAGCGGGCTTACCCTGACCGGTTTTGGAGCCCTGACCGCCACCCAGCTTGAGGCCATGACGTCTTCACAGGTTGCGGCACTGTCAACCACCACCATGAGGGGGCTGACGACAACACAGCTTACCCAGCTGTTGCCCACCCAGTTCGCAGCCCTTACGCCCCAGCAGTGCAGTGCGCTGACAACCCAGCAGATGGCCTCCCTGACAGAATCTCAGCTCGGAGCCTTGCGCGCTACAGCAGTTGCGGGCATTACCGCCGTGCAGGCAGGCGCACTGACCACGACGCAAATCGGCTGGCTGAACGCGACGCAGTTTTCAGCCTTGAGCTCGTCGGCCATCGCGGGCCTTACCACGCAGCAAATTGCCGCGCTCAACAGCACCCAGATCGCCTCGCTCAATTCCGTGCAGCTGGCCTCCCTGAGCGATCGTCAGATCGCAACCATGTCGGCCTCGCAGGTTGCGGCGCTGTTGCCCTCGCAGATTTCTACCCTTACCACCACCCAGATTGGCGACCTCAGCGCCACTCAGATTGCGGCTCTTTCCAGCACGCAACTTGCGGCTCTCAGCGCCACGCGGTCCGCAAGCCTTACTGCCACCCAGGTGGCATCACTTACCCTGACCCAGCTTGCAAGCCTTGCGCCTTCCCAGCTGCAGGCCCTTACCGCGTCAGCCATCAGCGGGCTGACGCCAACGGAAATGGCCGCGCTTTCGACAACCCAGCTTGCGGCTTTTTCCACTTCGCAGTTTGCCACATTCTCCAGAACCCAGCTCGCGGCACTGACCACAACGCAGTGGGGTTCGCTGGGCACCACGCTTATTGCCGGCATGACCGCAAAGCAGATTTCCGGCCTTACGGCAACACAGCTTTCATCACTGAGTCAGGAACAGATTGGCGCGTTCACAACCACAGGACTGACAGCGCTGACAACGACCAGCATTGCCTCATTGCGGGACACGCAGATTGCGGCAATCAGCGCCACGGCCATTGGCGCGCTGGCGGCCACGCAGGTAGCAGCCCTGACAACCACGCAACTGGCGGCCCTTTCTGTCACGCAGATGGGGGCCATATCTGCCACCGGCATCACAGGCTTGAGCACCTCGGCCCTGGCAGCATTGACCGATACACAGTATGCGGGGTTGAGCTCCACCCAGGTTGCGGCCTTTACCGAAACCCAGGTGCATTCGCTGTCGGCCACGCAACTGGCGGCCTTCAACGCAACACTTATTTCCGGCCTTTCTTCCACGCAGGTTGCCTCGCTGACAACAACGCAACTGGCGGCTTTTTCTGCCAGCCAGATCAGCGCCCTGACCACCAGCGGGCTCGACGGCATCACCGCCACTCAGCTGGCATCGCTCTCGTCAACCCAGCTTCAGGCCCTCAGCCCCACGCAGCTTGCCAGCCTTGAAACGCGGCAGATCGCGTCGCTTACCACCGACCAGATAAACGCGCTGGCACCTACCCAGATTGGCGGGCTTGAAACCACTGACCTCGCAGCACTCACGCCTTCACAGATTGCCTCGCTGACGGCAACACAAATTGCCTCGCTCACCACAACGCAGACTGCGGCACTCACCGGCGCTCAGGTGCAGGCCCTGAGCAGGGACCAGCTGGCTGCGCTTTCCAATTCGCAGATTGCCTCGCTGTCCACAACGGCCGTTTCCAGTCTCTCTCTCACCGCCATCGCGGCCCTGACGACGCGTCAGCTGGGATCGCTCGCGGCAACGCAGTTTGCGGCTCTTACCACAACGCAGATTGCCGGCCTGAGCACAGCGCAGATCGGTTCTTTGACAACCACAGAGCTGGGCGGGCTTTCCGATACCCAGATTGCGGCCCTCAGTTCCACCCAGTTTGGAGCCCTCAACGCATTCCAGATGCAGGCACTGACGGCCACCGCTCTGGCCGGGCTCACGCAGACGCAGATAGCCAGCCTTACGGCAGACCAGCTTGAAATGCTCAGTGCTTCACAGGTGGGTTCGTTAACGGCAACCCAGCTCAATTCTCTCTCTGCCACGCAGCTGGCCTCGCTTGCCACAACCCAGATCCAGGGCCTTGCCAGCAGCAAGATTCCCGCACTCACAACAACCATGCTGGCCGCTTTGCCCGAAACGCTTCTGGCCGCCTTTACCGCAACAGAAATGGCGGCCCTCACCAGCACCCAGGTGGCGGCCCTTTCCACAAACCAGCTTGCGGCGCTCTCTACCCAGCAGATGGCGGCCATCAGCACCACAGCCATGGCGGCGCTTACCATCACAGAGCTTGCCAGCCTGAGCACCAGGCAGATTTCTGCGCTTACGGCAAGCCAGATGGCAGCGCTCACGCCCACACAGCTTGGATCGCTTGCAGCGACCCAGATCAATGCTCTCACTGGCGCGGAGATATCCGCCCTTACCGGCAACCAGCTGGCAAACCTGAGCACCACCCAGCTGCAGACATTCAGCACTACCCAGTTGCAGTCCCTGAGCACCACGGCCATTACCGGCCTCACTGCCACCCAGTTGCAGGCCATGGACCAGACCCTGCTTGGCATGTTCAGCGCCACGCAGATGGCAGCGCTGACAACAAGCCAGATAGGCGCAATCACGCCTACCCAGATCGGGCAGCTGGCAACCACCCAGATATCCGGACTTACGTCTGCGCAGATTGCAGCCCTGAACGCAACACAGGTGGGCGCACTGACACAGACCCAGATGGCAACCCTCACAGCCACCAAAATGGCCGCCATCACCAGCACCCAACTGGCGGCGCTCAGCGATACGCAGCTGGCGGCATTGACCAGCGACCAGATTGCCGCGCTCAGCACTTCCGCGCTGGCGGGACTTTCCACCACAAGATTGCTGTCTCTGACAACCCGGCAGTTTGACGCGCTCACCACGGCCCAGGTGGCGGCTCTTACCACCACCCAGATCGCAGCGCTTACAGGCACTGAAATCGGCCTTCTGAACGCCAGTGAGATCAACGCCCTCTCCAGCTCGCAGATCGCCGCGTTCAGCGCTACACAGCTTGCGGCGCTCTCTGCGACCCAGATCGCAGCCATATCCACCAGTGCAATCACAGGGCTGACCGAATCGCAGATTGCCGCACTGAGCAATGAACAGTTCAACGCCCTCACCCCGGCGGAACTCGGCGCACTGAACACAAGCCAGATTCGGGCTCTCAGCGCCACCCAGCTTGGCGCGCTGAGCACAAGTCAATTCGCCGGACTTACCTCCACACAGGTGTCAAAGCTCACCAGCAGCCAGATAGCGGCCCTGTCCACCACCCAGCTGGCCGCCATGAACACCGCGCAGATAAGCGGCCTCACCGATACCCAGGCGCAGGCCCTGTCTACAGCCCAGCTCAATGCTCTGAGCACCGCGCAGATAGCGGCCCTGTCCACCACGGCAGTGCGCAGCTTTACAACAACCGAGTTTGCGGCACTTTCCGCGCAGCAGATGGCAGCGCTGGCAGGCACGCAGATTCAGGCCATGACGGCCACCCAGATTACGTCACTTACCCCCACCCTGCTCTCGTCGCTGACCACCACGCAGATCAGGGCGCTGACGGCAGACCAGGTGGGCGCCATGAGCACTGCGCAGCTTAACGCTCTCAGCACCTCACAGGTGGCAAGCATATCCGGCACGGGCATTTCCGGCCTTACCGCCGCGCAGATTGGCGGCATCGACAGCACACGTCTTGCGAGCCTCAGCGTAACCCAGCTTGCCAGCCTCTCCACCAGAACGGTGGCGAACCTCACAAGCACCAACATTAGCGCGCTTACCACCACCCAGCTGAGCAACCTCACAGCCACCACCATTGCCGCTCTTTCCACCACGGTGGTTTCGTCACTCACCGGCAGCCAGCTTGAGGCCCTTTCGGCCCAGGAGATTGCCAGTCTTACGTCTTCGCAGGCCGGTGCGCTCACAAGCACCCAGATTGCAAGCCTGACCACCACCCAGCTGAACTCCCTGTCTGCCACGGGCCTTTCTGGCCTTACGGCAACGCAGATCAGCACGTTGACTCCCTCCCAGCTGGAGGGGCTCACCGCAACCAGCGTTCAGGGGCTTTCTTCTGCGGCGGTGTCGGGCCTTACAAGCACCCAGATCGCGGCCCTCACAACAACCCAGTTTACCAGCCTTTCGGCTACGGGCATCAAGGGTTTTTCTGCAACGCAAATAGCAGGCCTCACGGCCGCGCAGGTATCACTGCTGACCGCAGACGAGCTTTACGGCCTTACCTCCGCACAGGTTGGGGCACTGGCACAGTTCCAGGCGCTCAGCTCGAGCCAGATTGCCGCATTGTCCACAACCGGTATCATGGGGCTTACCGCCAGCATGATACAGGGCATGACCCAGACCCAGCTTGCCGGCATAACGGCAACCCAGATGAATTCCCTGACCACAACTGAAATAGACAGCCTCTCCACATCGCAGATTGCGGCACTGAGCACGCAGCAGATACAGGCCCTGAACCGCGCCCAGATTCGCTCACTGAGCACAGAACAGCTGGGAGCCCTGACAACATCGCAGTTTGCTGCGCTCACCCCATCCCAGCTGGGCAATCTTACAGCAACAGAACTGACCAGCCTGTCTGCAACACAATTGCAACAGATTACTCCTGCACAGTTTGGCGGCTTGAACGGCGAACAGATCAGTGCTATGACTTCTGCTCAGATTGCAATGCTGACGGCAACCCAGATAAGTGGCATTACACCGACAACCATTGCTACCTGGTCACAATCCGTCATGGATGCGCTTACTGAAAAGAGCTTTGAGTTTGACGCGCTGAACGCAACACAGATACGGGCATTTACCACTACCCAGCTCTCCACCATGACCCCGGAGCAGCTTGCCGCGCTTTCCAGTGCTCTGGCGTAACGCACCGGCGGCTTGCACTTGCGCAGTTTTTCATAGGCGCTGGCTGCAATTTTGATGACACTGCCCACAGACACAACACAGTAGTTAACAGGAAAAGGCATGCCGAACGATATTCTTTCACCAGCCCTCGTTGCCTCCATGGTGGGCAGCCTGAGCGTTCCAGACCTGATCCGCACCATGGAAACCTTCAAGCAAAGCGGGCAAGATGCCTCCATTGAGGCTGGCTATGCCGCGTGGATAGCGCAGAATCAGGGGCATCCGCTGCTGTATGCCGTGCTTTTCAACTATTCTGTGTGTCTGGCTGACGCAGGCAAACTGGATGAAGCCCAGCAGCTTCTTGAAAAAGCAATCGCCATCAATCCCGACTTCATGCCGCCCTACATCAACCTTGGGCGCATATACGAACGCCAGGGCAAAATAGGCCTTGCCATTATCCAGTGGTCTGCTGGTCTGACCAAAATGTCTGCACTCACGGGCATGGGCATCACGCACAAGACCACAGCGCTTAACCAGAGCGCCAGAGCCCTGGAAGCAATCTCTCAAGACGAATCCGCCGAAATCATGCTGCGCGAAAGCCTCGAACTTGACCCGCATCAGAGCGAAGTTGCCCAGCACCTCATTGCCCTGCGCCAGCGGCAGTATGAATGGCCCGTGGTGCTGCCCACCGATCGCGTAAGCCGCCGCTGCCTCATGGAAGGAATGTCGCCCCTTTCGGCAGCCGCCTACACAGACGATCCCATGCTGCAGCTGGCTCTTTCAAGCCACTACAACACCAACGATGTGGGTACGCCCGCACAATTTTTTGATACCTGGCCCAAGACGACGGAACATAACGGACCGTTGCGTATCGGCTATCTCTCGTCCGACCTGCGCGAGCACGCCGTGGGCTACCTGATGACAGAAGTTCTGGGCCTGCACGACCGCAGCAAGGTTGAAGTATTCGCATATTACTGCGGCCCGGCATCGCAAGACCAGCTGCACCAGCACTTTCAGTCCACATCCGACCACTGGGTTTCTCTCAGTGAAATGGACGACGATGCCGCTGCCCGGCGCATTGCAGATGACGGCATCCAGATTCTTGTGGACGTCAACGGCTATACCAGAGAGGCGCGCCTCAAGGTGGTGGCCCGACGGCCTGCGCCGGTCATCGTCAACTGGCTGGGCTACCCCGGTACCATGGCCAGCCCTTACCACAACTACATCGTGGCCGATGAATGGATTATTCCTGAATCGCACGAAATGTATTATTCGGAAAAAGTGCTGCGCCTGCCCTGCTACCAGCCCAATAACCGCAATCGGGCACTTTCACCTGTTCAACCCAGCCGTTCAGAAGCCGGCCTGCCCGAAAATGCCACAGTTTTCTGCTGCTTTAACGGTTCGCACAAAATCCACCGCGCCACATTTGAACGGTGGATGCGCATTCTTGCGCAGGTGCCAAACAGTGTACTGTGGCTCCTTGACGGGTCTGAAACGACCAATAAACGCCTGCGCGAGCATGCGGCAAAACTTGGCATAACCGAAGACCGCATTATTTTTGCGCCCAAGGTTGCCAATGCAAATCACCTTGTGCGCTACCCGCTGGCAGACCTCTTTTTGGACACCACACCCTACGGGGCGCACACCACCGCTTCGGATGCCCTGTGGATGGGTGTTCCGGTGCTGACGTGCAGTGGGCGCTCGTTTGCATCACGTGTTTGCGGCAGCCTGGTGCGCTCTGCCGGAACTCCAGAGCTTGTCTGTGAAAACCTTGATGACTATGTGCAAAAAGCGGTGGAACTGGGCAACACCAGGGAAAAGCTCAAGAAGGTACGGGAAAAACTGGCCAAAGCCCGCAAAACCTGCGCACTTTTTGACATGCCCCTGCTGGTCAAAAGCCTTGAATCTCTCTACGAGCAGATGTGGACTGCCAGCAAACAGGGCAAAACGCCCCGTCCCGACCTTGCCCAGCTTGAAACCTATCTGGAAGTAGGCATTGATCTGAACCACGAAGAAGTGGAAGTTCAGGCCATTGCCGACTACAAGGGCTGGTGGACAGAACGCTTGGCCCGTCGGCACAAATTCCGCCCCTTGTCGCTGGACAACCGCATGGTCACTGACCCCAAACTGTTTGGCTAGCAGCCGGTGAAGATGCGCTGTAACAGTTGAGCAAAAAGTACATTGCAACAATTTCAGCCTGCTGAAATTCGGCATATCAAATAGTATAGCGCCACGACATTTGAGCTACTAATGATAAAGGGATTACAGAAATCTTCTGTAATCCCTTTATCATTGCCTTGTACCTTGGAATGGCATTTCCTGTTCCACTCCCTCGCCAATTATTCAAGGAAATAAATATCACGCCCTATAATCCTGCATGCTCAATTCAATAAATACTGCCCAGCCATTATCGCATTGAAATAAGACATCTTGCCCGCAGGTGGAACACCACTGTTCATACATGCACGGGGATCCATAAAAAGGCTTAGTTGAAGTCACTGGACTCTATTGTTCTTATCATTTATTGATGCAATATGATGAAATCATTTTTTGAAACCGGATATCCGGCCAGGCGGTCATTCTGTGTAGCTGGTCACATCTGAGAGCTTTCATTTTGCAACAAACACCAGAAGTCTGAAAAATTATACGTGTCGGGCGATACAAATGGCAAAAGATCACTGCCGTCCCATGCAGGAACAAGCCTAGCAACCGACCAGGCAAACACAACTGCACAAATGTACCTGCACTACAGTGGCGCACTGCCCAGCCCACTCAACCATAAGCCGGATATTGAATCGGATGAATTTTATCGACATCGTCATGCCCTATGTATTGCTTTTTCTCCAGATCATACTGTCTGGACTGGGCATCGTTTTTTTAATAAGCGGTATTGATGAGCTGTTTATTGACTGTGTATATCTAATATATAAAGCCTACAGAAAGATTTTTATCAGCCGCAAATATTCTCCGCTTACGGAATCACAGCTTCTCTCCATACCAGAAAAGCCCATTGCCATAATGATTCCTTGCTGGGATGAATCTGACGTTATCCGGCGCATGCTTGATAATACAATAAGAACTGTCACCTACTCCAACTATCAGATTTTTGTCGGCACATACCCCAATGATCCCCAGACCCAACGCGAGGTGGCACTGGCAAGCGAAGTTTATGGCAACGTAAACAGAATCGTATGCCCCAAGGATGGCCCCACCAACAAGGCCGACTGCCTGAACTGGATTTACGCGGGCATTCGTCACTATGAAAAAGAGCATGGCGTAGAATTTGCCATCTACGTGATGAATGATTCAGAAGACATTGCGCATCCATTATATCTCAAGCTTTTCAACTACCTCATTCCACGCTGCGACATGGTGCAGCTTCCTGTTTTTCCCATGGTATTGCGCTGGTGGAACTTTACCGCCGGGCATTATGCAGACGAATTTGCCGAAAACCACGCGCGCGACATGCTTGTGCGCGAAATTTTGAGCAAATCCGTGCCGTCAGCTGGTGTCGGCAGCGGGTACAGCCGCCGCGCCCTTGAGCTGCTTGCTGCAGATTCCAACAACCAGCTTTTCAACATTGATTCTCTTACCGAAGATTATGATTTCGGCATGCGGATGCGCAAATTTGGCCTGCGACAGATTTTTGTGCGGCAGGTCTTGCAGCGTCAGTCAGTACGCACCAGCTGGCTTACCGGAAAACGCCATGCGGTCACCAAGCGGGAATATATTGTTATCAGGGAATTTTTTCCCCGAACATTCACCATGGCAGTACGGCAAAAGTCGCGCTGGATCATGGGTATTGCGCTTCAGGGCTGGGCGAGCATTGGCTGGCAGGGAGATTTCTGGACGCGCTACATGCTGTTTCGGGACAGAAAGGGGTTGATCACAAATATCGTCAGCATGACGGCAAATGCCCTTGTGCCCGTGTTTCTTCTTATCTGGCTGTATTTTCAGCTCATGCCAGATGTCTACAATTACCCGCCCATTGTCGAACGCGACACGTGGCTCTGGCACCTGATGCAGGTAAACCTGTTCTTTTTCTTTTGGCGTTCGTTCTGCCGCATGATGTACGTATACGTGGTGTACGGCATCGGGGAGGCGGTCTTATCCTTCCCCCGGCTCATCTGGGGCAATGTCATCAACTTTGCGGCCACAATGAGGGCCTTCAAGCTCTATGCCCGCTATCTGCTGACCGGCAAGGTCATTGCCTGGGACAAAACAGATCACATCTATCCCTCTGAGGCAGACCTGATGGCTTACCGGCGCAAGCTGGGCGACCTCATGCTGGACAGACGTTTTATCACCACCTCGCAACTTGACGCAGCACTGGCAAGGCAAAAAGAATCTGGCCGTCCTTTGGGGCAGGTTTTGCTCGACATGGGCATGACCACCGAGGACAATCTGGTTCAGATTCTGGGCCAGCAGTTTCATCTTGAGACAAGGGACATTGATCCTTTCATGACGCCCATGGATGCGCTGACGGCCATTCCCCGCCAGATGGCTTTGGCCAACAGCGCCTTTCCCCTTGAAATAAAGCCGACTGGCGAGCTCGCCGTGGCGGTCGAAAATCCGCCATCGCAGCAGGCTATTACAGAGATGGAGCAGGCTGCTGGCCGTGCAATAGTGCTTTACCTGGTTACAAAGAGCGATCTGGCATACGCCCTGCGATTCGGATTTGACCGCATCACCGCCGCCCGCGAGTCCGAGACGCTCCAGCTGGTGCAAAAAATCAAGGATACCAACCTGCTGACAAACGAGCAGATAGATAACGCCTACCGTCAACAGCGCAAAACATACGCCCGGCTGGGTGACGTGCTGATTCAGGAAAACATGCTGCAATACAAAGACCTGAAGGAAGCCGAGGCGCGCTATTTTACCACTCGCAACTCCAATGAAAGGTTTGGCGTGTTTCTGGTCATAAATGGGTACATCACCCAGGATCAGCTTGTGCAGGCCCTTTCGCTGCAGAAGTCCTCGTGTGCGAGCTTGCAGGATATTCTGCTTCAGCTTGGCTACGTATCGCAAAAAGACCTTGATGCCCTTGCAGATAAGCCTGTCGCCAGCGAGAATGGCCATGTCTGACATCAGAGCGCAACCCACTGAAATGCGACAAAACCCCAATCGGCGGCTTTGGCGTTGGAGCATTGCAGCCCTGCTGATACTGTGGTCTGTGGCTGCGGTATCACCTGCGGTGGCAGCCGATGCACCGCAGCAAAATGCACCAGAGAAAAAATCACAGGGTTTTCTGCAAGACCGGCTGAATCATCTCAAAAGCTACCCGCATCTGGACATGGCATACCGCAGGCTGACTCAGGGAAAGCTTGAAGAGGCGGCAAAGGAATTCCAGCAGTACCTTGACCTGCGTCCAGACGATGCCAAGGCTCGATACGACTACATGAATCTTCTTTTCCGCATGGAAAAGCACGCAGAAGCACTGGCCCAGATCGAGGGCCTGCCCGATGCGGATTCAAATTATGCCCTGCAGCAGCTCAAGGCATCCATCTATATCAAGCAGAGGCGCACGGAAGATGCCTTCAAGGCGTACCGCAAGGCACTGAACCTGGCGGGCAACGACGCTGAAAAACTCACGGTTCTTCAATCACTGGCCTTCTTGAGCCAGGAAAACGGTTCGCTGGATCAGGCCAGCCAGTACATTGTCCAGGCACGGGCCATCGCTCCGCGCAATACGCTGCTACTGCAGAAACAGGCCACCATCGCCAGCATGATGGGCAACAAGGCTGAGGCCGCACGGTTGGCCATAGAACTGACGAGCATTGATCCCTCGCCACAAAACCGCACCATCCTTGCCAACAGCCTCTTTGCCACAGGGCAGTTTGCCCTGGCAGCAGAGGAATATGCGCAGCTGACCGACAACAACAGCCAGATGCTGCTCAACGCGGGTCTGAGCTTTGCGGCCGCGCATGAGGATGCCCGCGCTGCGCAGTATCTTGAAAAATACATTCAGGATATCGCCCCCCGGCAAAGTAGCGAGGGCCTGCTGGCATTGGGCAACGTATACACCTCTATGGGCGAAGGCGCTCAGGCGGCGCGCGCATACAGCCAGTATCTGGGTATGGCCACCAAGCCGCATCAAAAGGCTGCCGCCCTGCTGGCACTGGGCAATGCTTACGCCGCGGCTGGCGATGCCCAGAAAGCTTATGAAACTTACGATGCGGCCCAATCACTGTCAGAAGAATTTTCGCCAGCAGAAAAATCCCAGCTGTATATGGCGCTGGGTCTGACGGCGCTGGCCACAGCCTCGCCTTCGCTGGCCGTAAAGCCGCTTCAGACCGCTCTACCTTTGCAGGAAAACCCGCAAAACATAAAACTTGCGCTGCAATCACTTGCACAGGCCCACACTTCGCTGGGCAACCTGCAGGAGGCTGCCGCAGCCTGGCGGGCCGCAGCGGCAAGCCCCGGCGCGACAGCTCAGGAAGCAGCACGGTGCGATGAAAACCTCGGTTACATTCTGACTGCCCTCGGCGACCATGCAAACGCACGCAAGGCCTTTGCCCGCGCTGTGGCCGCTGGCAATCCCCACTGGGAACTTATGCTGGCGCTGGCCCAGGCAGACTTTGCCACAGGGCACCTGAACGACGCTCTGGAGCATTTTGAAAAAGCGGAACAACTGCGCTCGTCACCAGGCACCAGACTAGCCCTGGGGCACACCTATGAACGGCTGGGTAAACTGGGGCTGGCGATCATCAACTTTCAGAGTGTCGCAGCCCATATACACACCCTGCCTGTGGCGCAGCAGTATGAATATTACAAGGGCATGGGCTACCTGTATTCGGCAGAATCACGGTACGATGCCGCCGCCGAGGCCTACAGCAAAGCACTGTCACTGCGCCGTGACGAGGCAACAGCCATCAATCTGGGCCGTGCGCTACGTCTGTCAAACCAGCTCGATGCTGCCCGGCAAACGCTGGAATCCGTAAACGCCCACGTACTCGATACGGACATGCGCCTGCTGCAGCTTTCTGAACTGGCGGCCATTGCCAGTGCCCAGCAGCGCCATGACGATGAAGATGCCCTGCTGCAGGAAGCTCTGACTCTGAAGGATACTGGCGACCTCAATTTCCGTCTGGCCAGTGTAAAACGTAAAAAAAATGAGCCGCCCGACGCCATCCGCCTCTACCGCAAATCAGTGGAGCAGAATGATTCCGGTTCTACCTGGGCAGCTCTTGGCTTTGCGCTGAGCGACAATAAACAGTTTGGCGCGGCGGCCGAAGCCTTTGAGGCAGCAATACAGAAAAACGACGGGCTCACCCCGCTTTGGGAAGAACTCGGCTACGCCTACATGCACGATTCACAAAACAGCCGTGCGGCCGAGGCCTTCAAACGCGCCATAGACAATGCCCTGGCCCAGGCCGATGCCACTGCCGAAGACAGCGAGGCTGCCGCCGAAAAAACATACAGGCTGCGCAAGGAAGTCACCAAACTGCAGACGCATTTTACCACAACTGCCTATCTCTCCTATGTGCCTGGTGCCACGGGCAGCTCCAGCTGGTCTGGCGGCGATTCATCACGCACGGTGCGGTCTGGCGGCGGTGTCGAAATGGCCTGGATTCCGCCCTTCTTCGGTCTGCGCGACGACCGCATATTGCAGGTCATAGGTCGCGTAAGTGCAAGCCTTGATCAGAACAATTCGTTTTCATTCGACGAAAAGTCATGGCAGGGCGCAGTGGGCCTGCGCTACAAACCTTTTCAAAGCCAGAACCTCAGCGTAGGGGTTGAGCGGCTGTTCCACATTGGCAGAAATGCCGAAGACAACTGGCTTTTCAGGGCCATGTATTCCTGGGCCGACGGCCTCGACCTGAAGCCCGGCAAGCCCTACTGGAACTACTCGTTCGTATATGGCGAGTACGACTACTTTGCCGATTACAATGCCCGCAGCACCGTTTACGGCGAGGCAAGACAAGGCATTACCTTTAACCTGCACGACAAATGGCTGGTTTCTCCCCATGTGGTCGGCGATTTCAGGCTGGTCGAACCAGACCGGGATCAGGATTCGCTGGCCGAATTTGGCGCAGGCGTTTCGCTGCGCTACATGTTGCCCGCATTTGCCTATGAAGCACCGCGGTCTTCGGTAGAATTTTTACTGCAATACAAGTATGGAACACTCTTTCACGCGCTGAGCAACGACAAGAATAACAATATCAGCTCTGTGTTCCTTACGACAATTATTACTTTTTAATGGAAAACGGCATGAACAAAATACGCTTCCTGCTGACTTTCATACTGGCGTTCGCACTTTTTTCGTCAAGTTCGGCCAGCGCAAAGGACAGCGCGCCACGCTTTACGGGCACCTTTGTACAGCTGTGGGATACCCACGCCACATGGGACAGCACCCGCTGGAACGGTCTGTTTGCCTCGCTGCGAGCCATTGGTGTTACAGAAGTTATTGTCCAATGGACAGCTACCCAGGCCAGCGGCGCCCAAACCAGTGCGCCCCAGACCAACCCGGCGCAAACACAAGGCATGGAAACCGGCCGCACCGCGTCCGCCCCGGTACAGCTGCATCCGGCCCTGCCCCTGTTGCTGCAGGCAGCCGAAGCGCAGCACATGCAGATAGTGCTGGGCCTTGTGCATGACCCGGCTTACTGGGATAAAATCAAGGCCGAACCGGATATCGTGCGCTACTACCTGCGTCAGCTGCGCAATACCAGCCTGAATACCGCCCGCGCCGCCCTTTTACTGCCCGGCAGTAAGAATGTGGTCAGCGGTTTTTATATTCCGCAGGAAATTGACGATAAAAGCTGGCTTGAGCCAGAGCGTCAGGAAGCTCTTGTAGACTGTCTGGCCAGCCTGAGGGCAGGCCTGCAGACAGTGGCCCCCGGCTTGCCGGTAGCCATATCGGGCTTTTCCAACGCTTTTGCCGAACCGGCCATTCTGGAGCAATTTTGGCTGACTGTTCTGAAAAAATCCGGCATTGAGCGAATTCTGTTTCAGGATGGAGTGGGCGTGCACAAGCTGCGCATACAGGAAACAGGCCTGTTCATGGCAGCAGTATCGCGCGCCGCGCAAAAAGCTGACGGAATCCTGACCCCGGTGGTCGAAACCTTCCGTCAGGTTGACGGCCCCCCGATCAACGACAAACCCTTTCGTGCTGTGCCCGCAAGTCTTTCGGCTCTGCAACGGCAGATGGCCATTGCAGCGGCGCAGCCCCACACGGGCATTGTGGCGTTCAGCCTGCCCGAATACTGCTCGCCCTATGGAATAAAGGGCGCAGCCGACCTGTACGCACAGTACAAGGCGTCCTTTCGCCGATAGCCACAGCATGCCGGAGCATGTAACCATCAACAACATATTGCCGTGCTGCGTATAGCGCATTTTGCACGGCTACAGCAAAGAGCACGGAGTCATGAGCTCAAAACCAGTTCTCATCCTTGTGGGCACTCGCCCCGAAGCCATAAAAATGTCCCCCATCATATTGCGTCTCCAGCAATCCACCGTGCTGCGACCTGTCATCTGCTCTACCGGCCAGCATAAAGAGATGCTGAGCCAGACACTGGCCGACTTCAACATAAGCCCAGATATAGAACTGGCTGTGATGCAGCCAGGGCAAACCCTCATGGGGCTTGCCGGCAGGTTGTTTCTGGGGCTGGAAAAAACGCTTGGCGAGATTGACCCTGCGTGCATTCTTGTACAGGGCGATACAACAACTGCCTATGCAGGCGCTGTATGTGGTTTTTATGCAAGAATCCCCGTCGGTCATGTGGAGGCGGGGCTTAGGTCGGGCGACATGTATGCCCCCTACCCGGAAGAATTCAATCGCAAGGGTATAAGTCTGGCAGCCACATGGCATTTTGCCCCCACGCAGGGAGCAGCAGACAATTTGCTGCAGGAAGGCGTTGCCGCCGATAAAATTCTGGTCTCCGGCAACACCGTTGTAGATGCATTGATGTGCATGCGCGATGCAATAAAGCAAACACCGCCGCCTTTGCCCGAGGCCATTGAAAACATCATTCGCAACAACGGGCAATACGTGCTTGTTACCGGTCACCGCAGAGAAAACTTTGGACAGGGCATGGAAGACATATGCTCTGCCATCGCAACTCTGGCCCGCTTGCACCCCAAGTGCTTCTTCGTATACCCCGTCCATCTCAATCCGCAGGTAAAAAGCGTTGTGGAGCAACGCCTGGCTAGCCTGCCCAATGTGGTGCTCACAGCGCCTCGCGGATACCGCTCGTTTTTACGCCTGCTGGATAACTGTCTGTTCGTCTTGAGCGATTCTGGCGGTATTCAGGAAGAATCGCCCTCTTTCGGCAAACGGGTACTGGTAATGCGCGACCGCACAGAACGCCCCGAGGGTGTAGCTGCTGGATTTTGCCGTCTGGTGGGCACCTCAAAAGAGAAAATCGTTGCTGCGGCCGAAGAACTTTTTGCATTGTCCGCTACTTCTGCCCAGCTGGGCCCCAATCCCTACGGAGACGGCAACGCTGCGGAACGCATAGTGGCAATGATTGAAAAAAATCTTGCCTGAATCGCGGGTGGGCAAAGCGCACGGTCTGGCCTGCCAGCCTGAATACATCTGCGCCTGAAGAAGTGCGTAGAAACAAGGCCGGGAACCAGTGCCGGGTACTCCCGGTGACAGTTTTGCGAGCCGCGCGCCTATAAAAAAAGGGCTGAAAACGGGCATTACCACAAATGCCGTTTTCAGCCCTTTTCAGACGTAAAACCGGTTATCGGGAAGCCTTCTGCTCCGCGCATTTACCGGCTTTATTTATCACTTCTACAAGCAGGCCCAGAGTCTGCCTGCCTTCAGCGCTGCGCAAGGCCGAAACCATGCCCAACATGCCGGTAGGCTTTACATTTGCCGTATCGATTTCGCCCAATACCCCAATCAGCGTCGTGATTTTGGCCTGCAGGCCGGGATCGGCAAGACGCTGCAGCAGGCTGGTCAGGAAAACGAGACCTTCGCCCATTTTGGCAATGTCATCAGGGCTCATGGAATTCAGCAGATTACCGCCCGCGCTTTTGGCCGCAGACATTTTTGCAAACACGCCGTTGCTTTCCCACTCGCCCATCTTTTCAATGATGTGCGGAAACGTGGGGGCAAGCGCGGGATGAAGTATCTGCCAAAGGTCTGTGGCGTTCTCCAGCTGATCCAGCAGCCACGTAATTCTGGGAACAGTCAGCAGACCCTTTCTGCACAGATCCAGTATGTCGTCGAGCGTAACCCTGCCGTTGAGGGTTTCCATCTCTTCAAGCATGAGGCGGAAAGCATGGTTCCCGATGGGCGTCAGCTGCTCCAGCAGCATCCGGCTGTTTTCCTTGCTGGCTTGAAGATCGCCGAGCCTCTCTTCAATAGCTTCCAGCCGCTCAAGAATTTTATCTTCAGGTGTCATATGCTCCCCCCGCCTATTTGCTTCTCAGCAAGGAGGTATCTTTGCCGGCAAGATACATATTGGGCTCAAACGGAAGCTCATGACCCTTCAGCATAAGGTTGTAGTACACCCATTTGAACATGAGTTTTCCCCAGTAATTGATGTGGCTTTCGCCCAGCAGTTCAAAGGGGCCCACCCCGGGGAGGGGGAACATGCCCGGCAGGGGTTCCACAGCATAGCTGAAGTCAATCAGGGAGGCCTTTTCAAAGCCCGTAACAATGAAGCAGTTGGTATGGCCGTCAAACCTGTAGTAGTTGTCGGTGCCTTCAATGTCCGACATCAGGTTCTGGGCGATGACATCCGCTTCAAAATGGGCGACAGAACCGGCTTTTGATGCCGGAACGTTTGTTGCGTCGCCGATGATGTACATGTTTTCGTATTTTTTCGACTTCAGCAGTTCCTTGTCCGTGTCAATAAAGCCGGTTACGTCGGAAACTTCAGAATCGATGAGGAACTGCTGCCCGAGGTTCGGGGGAATCGTCACCAGCAGATCATAGGGAATTTCGTCGCCCGTTACCGAGCTGATCACTGCGCGGTCGGCTTCAACGCTGTCCACGCTCCAGTTTGTTGTAACCTTGATGCCCTTTTTTTCGCAAAGCGCGCCAAGAATGTTGTTTGCCACAGGCTTGGTAAACGCGCCGGTAAGGGGCGTGACAAGCTCGATCTCAACATTGTCGCGCACACCCATTTTTTGCAGATACCAGTCGGCCATATACACAAATTCCAGCGGCGCAACCGGGCACTTGATGGGCGTTTCGCAAATGTGCAGAACAAGTCTGCCCTTCTTGAAATGCTTCATCTTTTCGTAAAGTGCCGCTGCACCGTCATGGGTGTAGAAGTTGTGAATCTTGCCGCCCCAGTCGTCCATCAGACCGGGTACTTCGTCAGGAGCGATGCGCGCGCCAGAGGCAACAACAATCCAGTCATAGGTATGCGTGCTGTTTTTGCATTCAACCTTACGCTGTACGGGATCAACAGCGGTGATCGTATCTAGCACAAAATTGACACCGCGGCTGATAAAATCCTTTTTGGGACGAACGCAACCCTGCGGGGTGTCAACCCCAAACGGAACCAGAAGCCAGCCGGGCTGGTAATGGTGGACCGGGTCACGATCAATAAGCGTTATTTCCCATTCTCTTTCACTCAAGAGCTTTCTCATTTTTGTGGCGATCATGGTTCCGCCAGCGCCAGCACCAAGAATAAGCAATTTTTTCATTCAGTTAGCCCCAATGCTAAAAACAAGACCAGGTTTCCCTACTACGTGCAACCAATACCGTTGCGAACACATTACATAGTAAGACAGTATTGTTTTTGTTCTTAGCACAGGATGTTTCCAGCTGCACTATTTATGTCAATAAAACTAGATAAATATTATTTAATACCTACTTACTAGGTATTTTTAATTGTCACCAAAACGAGGCAGAACGGGGGTTGCCTCGCTCTGACTTTTGTGCATGTAATCGGCTAGGATATTTTGAATTTTTTAAAACTGGTGAGGCTGGCGCAGAAACAGCAGTATCGAGTAGATAAAAATATAATAATAGCATATTGTTATATAAAAATTCGCTGATAAATGGGACAGCATCGCCCCCAGTTGCAAGCAAGCCAAAGTACGCTCCACATGCCGTAAATTACGTCTACCCTGAACGCAAAAAAATGGGCCCCAGCTGTCGCCAGAGGCCCATTTTTTACCAGAAGCTTGATGCGGCCTGATCAAACACCGCACTATACGCTATAATTACAGCATGTTACGCATCTTAACGATGAAAGAACAAGCCCCATGCAAGTCAATCGGGCGTACCAGTGGAGTCGTGTTCCTTTCTGACCAGTTCTATGGCCGCCTTGCCCGTCATGTGCTCGATGGCAAGCTCTACGACACATACCTTACTGAAAAATTTGTCTATTTCCTTCAGTCTGCCCTGCTCATGGTCGGGCGAATACTTAGCCGCCAAAATTTCGAGGGCTGTTCTTTTTTCCACCTCGTTTTCCAGAATACGTATTTTGCCAAAGGCGATGACGCTTCGAAAGTGCGTGGTGAAATCTTGCGGAATTACATTATCCTGACTGATAACACAAAATGAAGCCTTCTGGTTTTGTGCAATGGCGTCCATTTTGTGACCAGATTGTGCGCAGTGAAAGTATATTTTTGAATCACTGTATGCATAACTGAGCGGCACAGCATAGGGATACCCCCCGTCGCCAGACACGGCCAGAACGCCGGATGTTCCGTTATTGAGAATTTCAATGTTTTCCTCATGAGACAACATCTGTTTTTTGCGTCGCATTTCCCTGAACATGCAAAACACCCCTATGGATGTGATTGAAAAAGAGAATCCCAGCTCCAATATCATGAAAACAGCTTTAGCCCGGCCATGCCTGTCACAATCAGGGCGACACTGAGCAAACGCATGACCGCCGCCGACTCTCCAAACAGCACAATGCCCACAACAACCGTGCCCACCGCACCAATGCCTGTCCAGATCGCATAGGCAGTGCCCAACGGAAGTGTTTTCATGGCTATGGACAAAAGCCACAAGCTTGCGGCCATGGCGGCAAGGGTCATAAGACTTGGCCAAAAGCGCGAAAACCCCTCGGTATACTTTAACCCAACAGCCCACACGGTTTCCAGCAGCCCTGCAAAAAATAAAATAAGCCAGCTCATGAGTACTCCCCGTTTATGAGGTCGTCCTCGTGAGATGGCTATGCTGATGGGTCGTCCCATCAGTTGGGGCATATACCCCACAAACATCATGTCAGCAAGTTTGCGTCAGGCTGGATAAAGCCGGAAAGCCTGGCGCTGAAGGTCATTGCGCTTTACCATTGTTGTCACAGCCAGCAGGGTCCATGCCGCTGCGGGAGTTTCGCAAGGGGGAAGCCCAACGTCCTCCTCCTGCGCATGAACCCTGTTGAACGCTAGCTGGACGACTGGTTCTGCCAGTCTGAAATGCGCTGCATTTTTTGCCCAGAAAAATCTTTTGTCACCTGATCCATGAGCCAGTGAAGAGATTTACCGCGCAGATAGTTGCGCATCTTATCTTCAGCTTCAGACATGACCACCTTGATCAGGCAGGGGCATTTGGGCGGGGTAAGGGAATATTCGTTGTTGAACAGGGCGTTTTTTTGCCGGATTTCCGCGCACTGAAAAATATAGGCCGCTCCCTCCACTGCCTCCACAATATCCCAAAACGAAATATCGCTCGCGGGGCGCGCCAGCTCATAGCCGCCCTTAACTCCGGGCACAGAACGCACAATACCCCCCTTGCGCAGGCGGGTGAACACTTTCGACAGGTACGTTTCTGAGATACCATGAAGAGCAGAAAGCTCCCTTATGCCGATAACCTTGCCCTGCGGGAGCCCATGCAAATAAAAAAGAGAATGAAGGGCGTACTCTACGCCAACGCTGAACTGCAATCGCCTATCCTCGCTATTAAAGATATTTAATATAAATAATGGTTCATAGACCACGGCAAGTCAAGTCCCAGTCTGATTAATCAATTAATTTAGCCAGTTATTTTTTTAAAAATTGTTTTACCTGACAAATGTAAAACCCTTGACGGGCAGGGCTGTTTGATTTAGGTCTATTACAGATAATAATTATCCACAATATACACAAAACCAAACGGAGAGCAAAAATGCTTAGTAAAGAATTTCATGATGTTATTTCAGAAGAAGGTATTGTAGCCATTGTAAGCTGGGGCACCGATGAGCCGCATGTGGTCAACACATGGAACTCCTACCTGATTATTCCCGATGACAAGACCATTCTTATTCCCGCTGCCGGCATGCGCAAAACGCAGGCCAACACCGAGGTGAATAACAAGGTAAAGCTGACTGTTGGCAGCAGGGAAGCCCATGGCAAAAAAATGGGCAGGGGTTTTCTTATCGAAGGCACTGCAGAATTTTTGCAGTCTGGATCGGCATATGACCAGATGAAAGCAAAGTGCCCCTTTACCAGCCGCGTTCTTGTAGTGACTGTGACATCCATCAAAAAAACGCTTTAGTTACATCAAAAAAATTTGCCGAGAATTTTGGAATGATGGAGTACTTCCCCCACTAAAAGCAGGCCTGAGACAACCTCGGTTTTTTCATAGCCACACAGTGCGCTTGCACCGTGTGGCTATTTTTATCTTCACATAATTTATTTTTACCCAGTCCGTTATTTTTTACAGCAACCACTTGCCCACCGATTTTCCAGCTATTTCAGCAATATCTTTATAAACATCTTTATCAAAGGCATCGCCACTGTTTGAAAAAAAGGCTTTTTGCCCTGACAAAAAGCGGTGATAAATCCCCCGCACGGAGGCTCTGGCAATGATGTTCGCAAAGCGTTATCCCTGTTCCAGGCACCCATGTACGATTCGTCTGCAATTACATAAAAATTATTCAGGTAATTTCACTTACGCAATAAAGCGTTGTCTCAGATTGCCGATAAGAGAATAATAACAACGCATCCATTCCGGCATGGAGAACAAAATATGTTCAAAGAGTGCAGCATCAAGTGGAAAGTCCTTGGCGTGGCCCTGCTCGGCCCGCTGGTTATTGCTGTTATCATGGCCTGGGAAAGGCTGGATGACATCCACAGTGGCGCTGAAGACGCCATTCTGGAAAAAAGCCGTACCATCGTGCTGATGGCTGAGGCCACTCGCAACGAGATGGCCCGCAAGCTCGAGCTGGGCATAATGAAGCCTTTTGACCAGCTGCCAGCCGACAAGGTTCTTGATGCTGTTCCTGTGGTCACGGCCATGCGCATGGCTGCCCAGAATTCAAAGGAAGCTGGCTACGAATTCAGGGTTCCCAAGGTGCAGCCCCGCAACCCTGTAAACACTCCCACAGAGCTTGAACTCAAGGTGTTGAAGCAGCTTGAAGATAAGGGGCTGTCGGAATTAGTTATTCGCGAACCAGACAAGATCCGCTTTTTCCGTCCCATCCGGCTCACCAAGGAATGCCTTTTCTGCCACGGCAACCCCGCGGGAGAAAAAGACGCCATTGGCGGCACCAAGGAAGGCTGGAAAGAAGGCGAAATTCACGGAGCATTTGAAGTTATCAGCTCGCTGGAAAAGGCCAACAAGCAAACTGCCATGGCCAAAATCAGCGTTACAGCGTGGACGGCTGGCACACTTGCTCTGCTGGCAGCTATTGCATGGATGTTGCTGCGCAGCGGCATAATCAATCCGCTTGATCGTATCAGAAAATTTGCTGGCGCTGTTGCCCAGGGCAACCTCAACGCCCGTCCTGACGGAGAATTCCACGCAGAGCTTGCCGATGTGAAAGATGCCATTGAGACCATGGTGGGCAACCTCAAGGTCAAGATGGACGAGGCCGACGCCCGTGGCAAGGAAGCAGCGGAACAGGCTGTGCGCGCAGAAAATGCTCTTGTAGTGGCCAACCAGCAGGGAGAACGCGTTTCAACCCTTCTGACCCATATGCAGACTGTGGCCCGTCAGGCCATAACGATCGCGCAACAGGTTTCGCAGTCGGCAGAGGCCCTTGCCACACAGGTTGGGCAGGTCACCTCTGGCGCGCGGCAGCAGCAAACCCGGTCTTCTGAAACTGCCACAGCCATGGAAGAAATGAACGCAACGGTCCTTGAAGTTGCGCGCAGCTCTGCCAGTTCGGCTGCCAGCGTTGACCAGGCCCGCACCATGGCCGCCCGGGGTGAACAGGTGGTTATTGAAGCCGTAAACGCCATTCGCGCTGTACACACCCAGACCAGCGAACTGCAGGGTGCCATCTCAAACCTTGGCAGCCAGGCCGAGGGAATCAGCCGCATCATGAACGTTATTTCCGACATTGCAGACCAGACCAACCTGCTTGCGCTCAATGCCGCCATTGAAGCGGCCCGAGCTGGCGATGCCGGTCGGGGCTTTGCCGTTGTTGCCGACGAAGTGCGCAAACTGGCAGAAAAAACCATGCAGGCCACTAACGAAGTAGGCTCGGCCATCCAGTCCATTCAGCAGGGTACGCAAGCCAGCCTGCAGGGTATGGAAAAGGCAGCCCAGGCTGTTGAACAGGCCACATCGCTTGCGCACCAGTCCGGCGAGGCTCTCAAGCAGATTGTGGTTCTTACTGAAGACAATTCAGATCAGGTTCGCTCTATTGCCACCGCCGCCGAACAGCAGTCTGCCACCAGCGAAGAAATCAACCGCGCGGTTGACGATGTAAGCCGCATCGCCACCGAGACTGTTAACGGCATGGCCCAGGCGGGCACTGCTGTTACGCGCCTTGCCGAGCTTGTGCATGATCTCGAGGGCCTCATCGATAAACTTGAAGCCGCAGGCAAGGGCCACGACAAGTAACAAGAGCTTTTCAGCAACCGGCCTAACTCACCAGTCAAATACAAAAGCGGCGAGATACTGCAAGGTACATCGCCGCTTTGTTTATGGCGCCATTGTCTCAATACAGCCGGGCCTGCTGGGTAACCGTGACAGGCATCAATGACAGGGCCGCCCTTTATGGCGGCCCGGACGGTGTTCGGCGGAGTTTTGCGGGCTGGGGGATTTGCCGTCGCCGCGATGGTTGTGG
>NZ_WASP01000006.1:816825-994874 GCF_009712225.1 Desulfovibrio sp.
GCGCGCGCCCCTGACTGTATTCAGCTGATTTTTTCGGGCTTGCGCTTTTGCCATGCCCGCAATGGTTGTTTGCGTCCTGTCAGACGTTACCACCACAAGAGTTCGGTTTGTACCGCACCAGTTACTGCTTGTGCCCTTCATGCCCGGTGGGAGCCGGGTCTGCAGCCGGAGGAGTCTGGCCCATGGCATCATGCTTCATACCGCCCATCATACCGCCGCCCATCATACCGCCGCCCATCATGCCGCCCATCATACCGCCGTGCAGGTCTTTGATGCCAAAATCTTTTGTGATCTTGTCTTCAAAGGCTTCACGCTCTGACTTGATTTTGCTGACAAGCTGCGCAAGCTCGGTGGCAGTCTTGCTTACAGCCTTCACATCGGGGTTTGCCGCATGCTGCAGGGCTTTCAGTTCCTCATGTTTTACAAACAGGGCCTGCTGAAGGGGATCAAGTTTTTTGCTGTAATCCTTGAGGGCCGCGTCAAACGGGGCCATCTGTTCGGGCTTCAGCTGACCTTTGACATGCTTTACCATACCGGGGGGGATTGCCCCCATTCCCATATGCGGCATCATGGGGCCCATTTCAGAACCACCCATCATGCCGCAACCTCCCATCCCCATTTTGCCGTCCATGGCTGCCGCTGTTGTTGAATAGACAGCGGTGCCAATCATTGTGGCGGCCAAAAGGATGGGAAGAATAATTTTTGAAGATTTCATGATACCTCTCCGTGTTGGGGGGTGTTTGCGCGACTGCTTTTAAATCCACTTCTATTACATAGCCAATTGATATGAAATGTCCAGTCCTCAGTGTGCAGATACTGGATCTGCCTGCCGCCATCGAGCCAAGCAGGGGCTCGCTGGTGGGTTAGACCACCCTGACATTAAGCATCATGCCTTGATCTTCGTGTTCAAGGTTATGGCAATGGAAGAGGAATAACTGCTCTCCCGGATATTGCGGGCGTGAAAAATCTATGCTCACAGAAACAGTCTCGCCGGGCCAGACCAGTACGGTATCCTTGTAGCCGAGGTCCGTAGCCAGCCGCCCTTGAGCATCCACAGCCCGCTTTTTAACCTGTTCGGGGCTGCCGCTTCTTTGCTGCACCCGGTAAAAGTACCCATGAAGATGCATGGGGTGAGGCATGCTGGCCTTGGCATTGCTGATATGCCAGATTTCCGGCCCACGCCTGTTAACAACGATGGGGGCACTATCCATATCAAAGGTCAGGTCATTAATGGTCCAGCCCCCCATGTGACGCATTGCCAGGCTGATGGGGCGCTCCAGCCCTCCGGAGGGCGGCTCGGGCATGTCGGGCAAACGCGTTGGCGGTTTTCTGGTATACACCACTGCCCTATCAACCAACAGCCGCGCAATGGGGTAACTGACGCCTTCTTCCAGCACACCATGCGTTCCGTGGCCGCCGCCATGTCCACCCGCGCTCATGACGTGACCTTCACCACCCTGAGCGTGATTCATGGAGGCGCCACCCACGGCATGCCCCATGTTCATCATGCCGCCCATTCCCATCATGTCGCCTTCATTGTGCATGGAATCAAAAGGCATGTTCTGGAGAAATACTTCCTGCCCCGGGGCAAGCGAGCTCATGTCCAGCAGCACGTCCGCACGTTCTCCCGGCGCAAGAAACAGGCCGTCAGTCTGCTGCGGCGCAGGCAGAAAGCCCCCATCGTTGCCGATCAGCAGGAAGGGAAGCTGCCTGCCGTCTGCAACAAACGAAAGGTTGTAAATGCGTGCGGTTGATCCATTGAGCAGGCGGAAGCGGTACAGTCGCGTAGAAGTTTTGAGTGTGGGGCTGCTCTGCCCGTTGACCAGTATGGTGTCTCCCAGGTAGCCCATCATCAGGTCATCCCTTGATGGAGAATAATCAAGAAGTCCCTGGTGGGTAAGGCGCTTGTCCTGAATCACCATGGGAATATCCGTTTCGCCCAGCTGCAGATCAAGCTCTTTGGCAAGGGCTTCTTCCTCATCATCGCGTACTATGAAGAAGGAAGCCAACCCCATGTAGGCCTGTTTTGCTGTCAGGCCGTGAGGGTGTGGATGATACCAGTAGGTACCGGCCCGGTTGGTGATGGGGAATGAGTATTCATAACTGCCGTTTGGCCCAATGGCGTATGATGGATGCCCTGCCTGCTTCCAGGGGCAATCTACGCCATGCCAGTGAATTATGGTGGGCTCTTGCAGACTGTTTACAAGCGTTGCTTCAAAAGGTTGCCCCTTGCGCAGCACAAGAACAGGATTCAGGTACGCCTCTCCTTTATGCCTGGCCGAATAGACAAGCATGGGCGCGCCTGTGGCTGGCAGGGCTCCTTTAACCTCCGCAGCCGTAAGGGTGAGCTTTCCTTCGGGGGTCAGCAGACCAAACAGACCTTGCCTGCCCGGCACAGGTAACCGGGCAGAGCCGAAGTTGCCGGTTGCGGCTTGAGGCAGTGCAAACAGGCCAAGATCGGCCCCAATGGCGAGCATGAGTGCCCGGGTTGAAAGAGAAATGAAATCTCTGCGGCTTTGCTGCATCTGGCACCTCTCAGAATGGTTATCCATGCAACCTTGAGTACAACCGATGAGACAAAAAGCTGGTTTAAGACTAGTATAGACATGTCATGGTGACAAGTATGCTGATAATTTTTTATGTGCTTTCTTTTTTGATGTATTTACACAAAGCGTGTGTAAGGCTGGCGCATATTGCGGATGGTACGGCCTCAAAAAAGGAGACTGAATGCTCTCTTGTATAATAAAATCATCATGATGCAGTTTATGACAAGATACTACGATTACAAAATATGACAAAAAGCAGAAAATCCAGCCCCTAAAAAAATGGCCCCCTGGATTTTCCAGAGAGCCTTGCTGGATTAGGCATGTAAACACGCAATTACGATCATTTGCCAAGGGCCTTTGCAAAAAAGTCGTTCAGCTTGCCAAAGGGGATGAGCGAAACCCGGTCGTACAAGTCAACATGACCTGCTCCCGGCACAATAAACAACTCCTTGGGCTCTGCCGCCAGATTGTACGCTTCTTCGCTAAATTCAATGGAATGCGCATCCTCACCCGCGATAAACAGCAAGGGGCGGGGAGAAATGGTTTCCATGTCATTGAAGGGATAAAAATTCATGAATTTAACGTTGCTGGTCAGCGTAGGATGTGTCGTGAGCAGGCGTGAAGACCCCTTGGGGGTATACTCCCCACGGGGGGTGCGGTAAAATTCGTAAAACTCGCGTTCAATGGGGTGTGCATCGGCTTTCAGCTCGTCGACTGTGCCGCTTGTGTACTTTGCGGGCTTGCCGGAAAACTCCTGATAGCGCTGCGCTGCCGCCTCCTCAAGTATCTGTTTTCTCTGTTCCAGAGTCAGAGAATGTCTGAGGGCATTACGGTTTGCTCCGCCCATGTCGTACATGCTGATTGTGGCAACAGCCTTGAGGCGCGGATCAATCTTCGCAGCGCTGATTGCAAAGCCGCCGCTGCCGCAAATGCCAATCACGCCAATTTTTTCTCGATTCACAAAGGGCCGGGTGCCAAGATAGTCAACGGCTGCGCTAAAATCTTCTGCATATATGTCGGGTGAAACCGCATTTCTGGGTTGTCCCTCACTTTCGCCCCAAAATGAAAGATCGATGGCCAGTGTGACAAACCCCAATTCTGCCATCTTTGTTGCGTAAAGGGTTGCGCTCTGTTCCTTAACCGCCCCCATGGGATGCCCCACAACTATTGCGGGAAGCTGCTCGTCTTTTTTTACATTGGCAGGCAAAAATAGGTTACCGGCAACAGTCATGTCATACTGGTTTTTAAAACCCACCTTCTGCATTTTTACATTCGTGCTTTTATAAAAGTTGTCAGCATCAGCCGGCTTGTCCATAGCGTGGGCGACACTGACAAATCCACAAGCCAACCCTGCAGCACACATCACAACAACTTTCTTTAACAAGGCTATCATTACAGTCTCCTTTCAATCATGGTGGCGTTCGGCACACTGTTTGTGCATAAAAACGCAGACAGGCTAACAAACTGCAGACCTGTTGCCTGTTACTATGACTTTGGAAGACCGCGCTGAAGGCATATTTCTCTCTAAAGATTGCCCATTTCTCTTTTTTAAACGCCATCATATTGAAGTTCGATCAAAATTCATGTCAAAAACGACCAAAATCTGGAGGTTAGCACAATGTCTACCATGGTCGAACTGTTGAGCGAACTTGCCACCGTTGATGGAGGCGCTGTGGAGTCAAAATATGCTGGCGTAAGATTTTTCAAGGAATCCCGGCATGTCCGTTGCCGCCCCCTGCTGTACAACCCAGGGATCTGCATAGTTGCATCGGGATATAAGGTTGGCCACGTGGGTGATGTGTCATTCAGGTATGATGCGAACAACTACCTGGTGACATCTGTGGTCATGCCGGTTGAATGCGAATCATTCGCCACAGAAAGTGAACCTCTGCTCGGATTGTATATTGATATAGATATAGCACAGCCAAACCTGATGATTAGCCAGATGGGAATGAGGCTTGATGACGATTTAGCTGAAGAAGAAACCCTCCTTGCCATGGGACCTTCCATGCTGGATGACGACATGAGGGACGCAGCCGTCAAGCTGCTCAAGGCTCTGCGCTCAGACCGTGAAACCAGAATTCTGGTTCCAGGGCTTATTAAAGAAATATATTACAGGGCATTGTGCGGTAGTCAGGCGTCCATGCTCTACTCGCTGGTACGCGGAAGCAGCGTTTTCACACAGGTTGCTCAGGTGTTAAGCATCATGGAGGAAAACTTTTCAGACAAGATAGACGTTCAGCTGCTCGCAACAAAGGCAAATATGAGCATCTCGTCTTTTCACAAGGCATTCAAAGAGATCACGGCAGATTCACCACTGCAGTATCTGAAAAAAATCAGGCTGACACGCGCCAAGGATCTGATCATTCAAAAAAGGATGACGGCCTGTCTGGCCGCAACGGAAGTGGGCTATGAAAGCCCCTCTCAGTTTAGCCGTGAATTCAAGCGCTATTTTGGTCAAAGTCCGGCAGATCTAAAGCGTGGAATCCATACCGCATGATTCTACGCCGATGCACATGGCAGTGCTGAATACGCGGGCAACCCCAGCCCGACAGCCGTCGCCCGGGTATTTATCGCATCCACATACGCCAGCGAACCACGGGGCGGGCACATGCTGCTGGCCCCTGCACAAGCCTGCTGGCAGCCTACATGCGCGCTTCCCTGTAAAACTCATCCTGCCTGAGAATAAAGATTTCGTCGCTGTTCTTGTCAAAAGAGAACAGCCCGCGTGACTGCGCCTGCCGCATGACCTTATAGAGGGTTATGCGGTGCATGCCCAGCAGATCAGCCATATCACGGTAAGAAATATCGCGCTTGGCACAGAGCGGGTTTGAGCCCGGCACAATGCGCGATGCCAAAAATTTGCAGATGCGTGTGAGCTGCGACTCTATGCTCAGGGAAACAGAGTTCCGCGACAGCAATGTAACCTTAACACTGTAACTTTTGCATAGGTTATAAAACAGCTCTGGTTTTTCCATTCCCAGGCGATAGACGTCATCTCTTGTAAACGTGCAGATATAGCAGTCTTCAGCACATTCATGAAAAAATCGCACTTCATTCTGCCCGAAAGCCATGTGCTTTTCGTCTTCCATGAACATCGGCGTTTCATTAAAGCATGAGCCATCGCCAAGGTACCAGAGCGTTTTTTCACTTCCATCAGGGGCCAGAGCCATAAGGCGAACCCTGCCACTGACCAGAAAATACATTTCTGGCTGACTGTCATAAAATTTGTAGCCTTTACGAAACAGGCGCGGCTTTGTGAGCGCCACGCTTCGCCAACACTCATTCTGTCTGAGCAGTTCAGTAAATGACACGTCAGCCCCCCAGAAATGGTGAGTTCACCGCTGATGTTCGGATTCAGGTCGGTACCCGGCCAGCATTCCATAATGTGTTTTCAGAATTACCGTACCCTTTTTGTGAATTATGTTGCAAGGACAACGTTTTGACCATTTAGCTTGTGGCAGCATTTCTGCGGAAACGGTCAAACGGCCAAGGCCATCGGCCAACCACCTTGAGACTTTCACTAAGGCATTGCGTGTTGTTGCACGGCTTGCCGGAAAGCCATCAACGGTTCAATGTAAGCACATTCAGCCAACCCAAGGAGGTTGTCATGGGACACCCGACTATCTATCCCACAGGCGTTACGGTATATAATCCGGAAAAAGCCTGGAGCGGATTCACCATCATTCAGGCACCGGACAACGGTGCATTGCTTCTTGGCATGAACGGCCACGAAATCCGCATGTGGAAAGACGTACACGGTTTTCCCAACAAGATGTTCCCCGGCGGTATGCTTATGGGCAGCACCGGCACCCGGCACCCCAAGCATGGCCTGCAGGACCAGCTTGACCTTGTGCAGATCGACTGGGACGGAAAGATTGTGTGGAAGTTCGACCGCGCCGAATTTGTCGAAGACCCCGGCCAGAAGAGCCAGTGGATGGCACGCCAGCACCACGATTTTCAGCGAGAAGGCAGTTCTACGGGCTATTACGCACCCGGTCAGGAACCCAAGATTGACTCCGGCAACACCCTTGTGCTCTGCCACAAAAACACTGTTCAGCCCTATATCAGCGACAAAACGCTGGTTGACGACGTTATCTACGAAGTAACGTGGGACGGCGACATTGTATGGGAATGGAACTGCTCTGACCACGTGGAAGAAATGGGCTTCACCGAAGCTGCGCTCAATGCCATGTGCCGCGACCCCAACTATCGTGGCGGCACGCTCATGGAAGACGCCCCCGGCGTGGGCGACTGGATGCACGTCAACTCCATGTCCACCCTTGGACCCAACAAATGGTTTGAGGCTGGCGATTCCCGCTTCCACCCCGACAACATCATCATTGACGGGCGCGAAACCAACATCATTCTGATTCTGGACAAAAAAACCGGCAAGATTGTTTGGCAGCTCGGCCCCGATTATGACCGCAGCCCCGAAGACAAGGCCATCGGCTGGATCATCGGCCAGCACCACGCGCATATGATTCCCCGTGGTTTGCCCGGTGAAGGCAATATTCTTGTGTATGACAATGGCGGCTGGGGTGGCTATGGCAACCCCAACCCCGGCGCGCCCAAGGGCGTCAAGGCCGCACAGCGCGACTACTCGCGCGTGCTGGAAATAGACCCCGTGGCCCGCAAGATTGTGTGGCAGTATACACCGCACGAAGCAGGCTTCCTTGTGCCTCTGGACGCCAGCCGTTTTTACAGCCCCTTCATCAGCTCTGCCCAGCGTTTGCCCAACGGCAACACGCTGATCTGCGAAGGTTCTGACGGCCGCGTGTTTGAAGTCACCGCCGAGCACGAAATCGTGTGGGAATACATCTGCCCTTACAAGGGGCATATCAGCCTGCCCATGAACTGGGTGTACCGCGCTTACCGCCTGCCCTACTCCTGGGTGCCCCAGGCGGACGTGCCGGAAGAAAAGGCCATTGAACCCCTGGAAGTCAAAACCTTCCGCGTGCCCGGCGCGGCGCCCTTTGGCCCCATGTCTGAAGTAAAGGTTGAAGGAACCATCGGCTACTACAGCGGCGCAGGCCACTGCGTGGCCGCTACCGAGTAACAGCCTGTTCGCCATACCTTCCTTCGGGGGCTCCGTCTTTGAACGGGGCCCCTGTTTTTATGCAGGCGGTTCCCCGCTGCAAGCAGCAACCCCTGAATGCCCAAGAATGACCCCAATGCGACGCAACGCCACCACATGCGGTATTCGCAAGGGGAATCGGCACAGGAACACGCTTGCTGTTCTGGCAATGCCCCGCATGGCCAGAACGAGGTCAGGATGCAGGGATGTGATACGCCCCTGATTCTGGTGCATAGGTTCTGGCGCATAAAAAAGGCGGGGGAGCGCACTCCCCCGCCAGTTAAGCCCCAAGGGCCTGCAAGAATCAGAACATATAACGGAAGGTTAGGGAAACCCGCCAGTTATCACGATACTGCGAATCCTCTACCCCGCGCCACGTGCTGCCGTCGAGATGCAGGTTCACATATGCGGCTTCGACATTCATCAGCAGGTTGTCGTAAATCTTGTAGGTGTTTGAAACGCTGCCTTCCCAGGCATGGTCGGTGGTGGTGAGATAGGCCATGGGGCCGTCGGCCCGGCTGGGATAGCTTGTCATATTGGCCTTGCGGGGCATTTCAGCACTGTTGGTGCCATGAAAATACGCAAGCTTGAAGGTGTGGGTAAGGTCGTTGATAAAGCTTACGTCCTTGATGGAGCCCACGATACCAGCCATGCCGCCGGGGTTGTGCCCCAGCACCTTCCAGGTATTGAGATCAAAAAATCCGCCGCCAAAGCCCAGGGGCGTGACCGGCCAGGGTGTGTTGAACACGGGCAGGCGTTCCGAACCGTTATAGGGGTTGCTGTCGTCGCCGCTGCCATACCAGGCGGTAACGCCGGGCGTACCCCAGTTGCATTTGTAGTCAACCCGCAAGGCCGCATACCAACCCTGGCGCACCAGATCAAAGGTCCTGGCCTGACCGCTGGAACTGAATTGGGTGTAATTCTTGATTTCGCCCATATCCACGCGGCCATAAGTGAACTCGGCAGCGATATCAAAGGGCTCAATGGCCGTGAAGTCAGAGGTCAAACCGCCCCAGAAGCCGTTACCCCAGGTGTTGTTTGCGTTGCGATAGTTTTTTTCAAACGTGCTGAAGTAGTTGCCCCCGCTGCCGAGCACAGGCATAAGCCCGCCGCGCGGGGCGTAAATGGCAGGTTCGCGCTGATCGGTATTGGTATTGATGCCACGCAGGCTGTTTTCGCCGATAAGGCCGTACATGCCCCAGGGGGTTATTTTCATGCCATTGCCGGTTATGGGCAATGTCAGCGCGAACAGATCGAGGTTGTCGAGGTAATTTTTCTGCGTCTGACCGTTTTGCGTGATTTCAGAATTGTCGTTGAAGGGCCGCGCCCAAAAGCTTGTGAGTCCGATCTTGTAATTACCGCTGGTCACCAAGGGAGTGCTGACGGTAATGCCGGTGGAATAATGGCCGTAAACCGCACTCCAGTCGGTGACATAGCCGGGCAGCAGCTGCGGCTGCATGCCCATGCGCACCTTCACGTCCGTTTGGGGAACTAGCCAGTCAATATAGGCGTGGCGTACACCAAGGTTTTTTGTGCTGTCTGCCCCAAGGGCCGCGCCGTCGCCAGCCCGCCCCCAGTTCATTGTTCCTGTACCCACGGTAAACATCAGGCTGCCAGACACGTTTTCGCTGGCAACGGCGTCGATCTGCGTACGCAAACGTTCAATGGCGCCAAAGGTATCGTTGCCCTTAACGCCCCGGGGCAGCACGTTGGACATTTCAAAGCTTACGTCAAATGCCCCCTTGATCTTGAAGTCAACCGCGTTTGCCGCCTGCGGCGATAACAGCAGGCCCCCGGCAAGCAACATTCCCAATACGTTGTCGCGAACAGCTTTCATCACTCCTCCTGTGCAAGTTGGTGCAACCAAACAGAAACCTCTTCCGCTAATGCTCTGTATTGGCGCTTTCCCAAGCCCCGCACCGTTGCCGCAACAACGTTTTTTGAAAAAAGTTTATTTTTTCACAAAGACAGCACAAAACGCCTCAACACGCATATAATATGCCAATTTAAAACATATTTTTTTGAATGTGAAAAAAATATTCAGAAAACGTTGCCGAAACAACGTCGCTAAAACTCCTGCTGCCCTAGGTTTTTGAACCAGGATAGGCAGTGGATGATTTTTTTCACAAAAAATGCAAAATGGCAGACAATGAAAAGGAGAGGCGCAATGCAGGATTCGCCGCGCATCAGCAATAACTACTTTGACGGCCTTGCAGTAACAGCACGCCATAAGGCTGTGTTCTTTATCATAATGGTCGCCTACTTTTGCGAGCAGATGGATAACTGGAACTTTGGCTTTATCGCCCCGGCACTGATGCACAACTGGGGTCTGACCATGAAGGACATTGGCACTGTAACCTTCTGGTATTTTGCATCCATGACCCTGGGCGGATTTGTCGGCGGATTTATTTCGGATATCATCGGGCGTCGCAAAACCTTTCTCATTGCCATTACTCTGTTTTCCACAGCCTCCATCATCAACGGCCTCACCAACAGCTTTCCCGTATTTGTGGCGTCTCGAGCCCTGACCGGCTTTGGCGTGTTCTGCCTCATGGTGTGTTCACAGGCGTATATTGCAGAAATGGCCCCGGCCGAAAGCCGCGGCAAATGGCAAAACATGATAGCTGGTGTTGGTTTTTGCGCCGTGCCGGTCATAGGCATGCTGTGCCGCCTGATTATTCCCCTGCACGAAGAAGCCTGGCGCTACATTTTCTATATGGGCGGCGTGGGCTACATCGCCCTTGCCATCGCCTGGCGCTATCTTGATGAATCACCTCGCTGGCTGGTGGCCCGGGGCCGCATTGCAGAAGCCGAAGCCGTCATGAAAGACCTTACCGGCAGGGATGTTGACCTTGCAGAAGCTGCCAGCAAATGCCTGACCACCAAGCCCCCGCTCAAGGATGTGCTGCTTGGCATGTGCAGCTCCAAATATCTCAAGCGCACTATCGTCATCTTTTTGCTGGTGGTTTGCACCAACCCCGCCACCTTTGTGGTCACCAACTGGACAGCCACCCTGCTCAAGGCGCACGGCTTCCCGCTTGAAGACACCCTTATGGCGACCACGCTCATTTCCATTGGTGTGCCGCTCGGCCTGTTTGCCTCCAGCGCCTTTACTGATATGGGCGGTCGCAAAATTCCCATCGTCATCATGCTGCTTGTCATGGCGGTGCTGGCGCCCATCTTTGGCAATGTAAGCCAGTACTGGGTTCTGGTGCTTATCGGCGCCGTGCTTACGGCCTTTGTCATGGGCGTTGGTTTCACCATCTTTTCCTACACGGCAGAATCCTACCCCACTCACCTGCGCAATACCGCCACTGGCTTCCATTCCTCTGTGGGGCGTCTGGCCGTTGCCTTCTCACAACCTCTCATTCCTGTTGTCTATGCAGCATACAGCTTTGACGGAGTGTTTTACATTTTCAGCCTGCTGTGCGTCATCCCTGCCATTATTGTGGCCGTTTGGGGCGCGCGCACGGGTGGCAAGTCGCTTGAAGACATTGCCTAACCACTCTTCATGACAGGAATTTTTAACATCCGCATTTGAGCGTTTCGTCACAGGAGGACTCACATGGGCATAACCCTTTATACGGCGCCAGACTGCATACGCTGCAAGATCGTCAAAGCCTTTCTTGCCGAGCGCGGGTTGGCATACGACACCATAGATTTCAAGGCTGACGCGCAGGAATTCAACACGTTTTACCGCGCGAACCGCAAGGCCATTTACCGCAATCCCGAAGGGGTGGAATTTCCCCTGTTTTCTGATGGCGAGGTTATCAAGCAGGGATCCGGCGAAGTCATTGCCTACCTGCTTTCCGGCCACACGCTTGAGCGCTGCGTAACCCGCAGCGACATGCTCCATGGCAAGATCGCTGGCCTTTACCCTTCGCAATGCCCCGCAGGGCAGGAAGACAACTTTGAGATACTGGTAAACCGTCTGGCCGCTGGCGGGTTGCAGGTATGGCTGCAAACTGATGGCCGCAAGCCGGACCTGCTGGAAAAACTGCTGAAGATCAAGGACGTGCACGTGATCTGCAACATGGTGGGCGGCCACGAGACGTGCACAAAAATTTTTGGCGGAGCGCCAAGCAGGGAAGAACTGGCAAAAACCATATCCCTTGTTCAGGCTACGCCCGACGGCGTGGTGCGCTTTCTGGCCATGCCGCTTCCCTCTGGCGACGGCTGGCAGTGGCCACAAAGGGAAGATGCCGCAGCGGCAGCCAGGCTGGTGGCAGAGGCTTGCGGCCAGCCCACCCTGCCCTACAGCATCACAGCCGTTGCGGCAGATTCGGTTTGGGACATGCGCGGGCTTGAGTCGTTGCCGGAGCAAAACCTTCTTGTCTACCGGTCGGCATCGCGTCAGCACATGTTCAAAGCCGACATCGTTAAATAGGAGGCCGCACATGCAGTCCTTTGATACAATCATTCTCGGTGGCGGCCCCGGCGGAACAACAGCTGCGCGCATTCTGGCGCGGGCGGGCAAGAGCGTTGCCCTTGTGGAAAAAAACCATCTTGGCGGCACCTGCCTTAACTGCGGCTGCATACCCACCAAGATGCTGCTGGGCGCGGTTGCCCCGCTGGCACTTCTGCACGCCCAGCAAAGAATCCGCGTGGCCAAGGGTGAAATTGCCGTTGACTTTGCAGCCCTGCAAACGCGTGTGAGCCGCTTTACAAAGGGCACAAGCCAGACTCTTGGCAAAAGCCTTGCCAGCCTGGGCGTGATGCTTTTTTCCGGTCGGGGAGAAGCCATCGCGCCGGGCACAATCCGGGTTCATGCAGCAGACGGCCATACAGATATCAAGGCACAACACGTTATTCTTGCCTGCGGGTCTTCATCGGCTTCCTTTCCCGGTCTGACGCCCGATCATGACTGCGTGCTGGACAGCACCGACCTGCTGGGCATCGCATCTGTGCCCGAAAGCCTGGTTATCATCGGCGCAGGGGCTATCGGCCTTGAACTTGGTGACTTTTTCTCGGCAATGGGCAGCAAGGTCACCATTGTGGAAGCCGCGCCCCACATCGCCCCGCTTGAAGATGCAGATGTGGCGGCCGAATTGCGCCGCGCTCTGCAGAAAAACGGCATCACCTGTCACGAAGGTGCGCGCGCCAAGGATTTGCGCACGGTCAACGGACAGGCCCAGCTTACCCTTGATGACGGCACAGTCATTACCGCCGCCAAGGCACTGGTGGCTGTGGGCCGCACGCCCAACACCGGCGGACTGCAGGCCGAGCAGCTTGGCTGCAAGCTCAACAAACGCGGCTATGTTGAAACGGATACCTTTCTTGAAGCCGCGCCCAATATCTACGCCGTGGGCGATGTCAACGGGCGTGTACTGCTGGCGCATGCTGCGGAGCATCAGGGGGCGTATGTGGCCGAACGCATTCTTGGCCAGCGCCCTGAGGAATACCAGTCCGGGCCGGTGCCTTCATGCGTATACGGCGGCATGGAAGTCATGCGCGTGGGGCAGACGGCAGATACCCTGTTGCGTGAGGGTAAAAACGTGAAAGTCTCGCAGGCGGCCTTGTCCCTCAATCCAATTGCCCAAGCAAGCGGCGGAACAGCCGGTTTTGTCAAAACAGTGTGGAGTGATGGCCGTATTGCAGGCATTGCCGCGGTAGGCGCTGGCGTGTCGCACCTTGTGATGGTTGCCCTTCTGCTGATCAAGGAAGGCTACACAGAACAAAACCTGCATGAAATCATGTTTGCCCACCCCACACTGGATGAAATTGTGTCCATGTCCATTCTGGCTCCCAGAGCGCGTGTGGAACAAAACTAGCCCGGCAACCGCCAAGGAGATCAAGGTGAATTTTCCTCACGACAGAAAATACCATGCGGAACATCTGTGGGCGCAAAGCCAGCCGGACGGAACCTGCATCATTGGTATTACCGACTTTGCGCAGGACCAGCTTGGCGGGGTGATCTTTGTGGATCTTCCCGCTGTCGGGGTCAGCTTCCGGCAGGGCGAATCGTGTGCTTCCATTGAATCCGTAAAGGTTACCAGCGAGGCCATCATGCCCATCTCCGGGCAGGTTACGGCCATTAACGAGGCCCTTGCCGACGCACCAGAACTGCTCAACAACGATCCCTACACCCAGGGATGGCTGATAAAGGTGCAACCCACGGCACCGGATGAAGGTGGCTGCATTACAGCCGAGGAATATGCCCAGGCGGTGTCCAGCTAACAGCATCAAAGGCAGACTCCCCCACTGGTAGCCCCGAAGAATTGCCCTTCGGGGCTACGCAGCATGAAGCCATGTCCCCCGGGCCAGAACTGGTACGGGGGACATGGCGTGTTATGGGCTGGGCACCCTGTGGTGGCAGTTATAGCGCAGACCTCGCTCTGCCGATTGAACCGCCCGATTTCCAGTGCGCGGGCTTTGCAGGATTCAGATACTTTTACGCAAACTCGCTGATCACACCACTAGCCCCAAACAGGCAAAACTGCCTTGGTTGATATACTGTTCAGCAAGCATGAATCCAAAGGGCAAGATCACCACTTTCGCCAGGACACGAGAGTATCAAATTTTTATTGTTTTAAAATCAGTATATTGCACCAATAAATTTACAAACTGGAATTCCAGTATTCTGAGATTCCGCTTGACGAACCCGCCCTGACACTCTACGTTGAAAAAAAAGGTCAGGTGCATGGTCACTATTCCCGAAGATTGCCGCAAGCTGAACAAGGGCTCGGATGAGAACTCCAATGTTCTTTATATTCAGGTTCTTGAAAAGATCCGCCTGTGGATTTTAAAAGGCTATATCAAAGAAGGCGAATACCTTCCCTCAGAGAGGGAAATTGCCGCCCTGTTTGACGTAAGCCGCATGCCCGTCACGCAGGCGCTCAAAATTCTTGAATTTCTGGGTGTTGTGCGTTTTATTCGAGGCAAGGGTTTTTGCGTCAAAAGCATCAACCTGCACCACATTATCAAGTGCATCGGCTTTATGGTTATGTCTGAACAAAACGACATAACAGACATTCAGGAAGCCCGCGAGGGCATTGAAGTTCAGGCTGCAACCCTGGCCGCCCAACGCCGCACGGACGAAGACATCACACGGGCCACCGCTGCCCTGGCCGAGATGGAAGCACGAATTGTACACGGCAAAAGCGCGGCACAGGCCTCACTGAGCTTTCACGAGGAACTGGTCAAGGCTTCTCACAACGACATACTGGTCAAGGTCAACGATTTTCTGCGCGAAATGCTTAAAAGTTCGCGGCAGGAAACACTGCGCGACCCTGCCCAGCTTTCCCTTGCTGTGCAGCAGCACCGCGAAATTTTGCAGGCTGTCATTGACCGAGACAGCGAAAAGGCCGCCATGCTCATGCGCGAACACTTGCGGGTGCTGCCAACCCATCATTAATCTGGCGTTTACAGCGCCATTTTTTTAAACCGTTGCTGGAATTCCAGCATTCCAAGACCGCATTCATAGGAGCAAGATCATGAATAATCTGTCAAAATTGGAATTCCAGAATTCCAATTCTTGCGCTACCGCTGCCACTTCTTCGCGCAATGACAAGATGCACCGCTACCGAATGCTGATCTTTGTGGTCATTTCGTTAAGCTATGTGGTCTCGTATTTTCACAGATCATCCTCGGCAGTGGTCGGCCCGGTTTTGATGGATGATCTGAATATTTCGCCTACCGATCTGGGGTTCATCGGCTCCATGTACTTCTGGGCCTATGCAGTTGCCTGTCTGCCTTCTGGCCTGCTGACCGACGCCATCGGAGCGCGCAAGACAATTACCTTCTGCCTTGGCATTGCCGCAGCCGGAACAATACTGTTTGCCGTTTCTTCTTCTGTTCCCCTGCTTGGAGCCGCCCGCTCCATGATCGGCTTTGGCGTCAGCTCTGTGTACATAGCAGCCATGAAAATATTCTCGGACTGGTACAAAAAAAATGAGCTGGCCACCTGCTCCGGAGCATTGCTGGCCGTTGGCAATGTCGGCGCGCTGCTTTCCACCGCGCCGCTGGTTGTACTTATTGGCGGCTTTGGCTGGCGCTCAACTTTTGAGGGGCTCGGCTGGTACACGGTCATTGTGGCCGTAATTTCGTATATTCTCATACGCAACTCGCCCACTGAGCTGGGCTTCAGCCCTGTTGAAGCCGTAGCACCCGAGGCAATGTCGAACACAGAGCCGCAGCCTTCGGTAATGGCTGCCCTGCTCCAGTTGTTATCCACAAGGAATTTTTATCTTCTGAGCATACTTTCATTCATGTATTACGGCACATTCATGGGTGTGGGTGCGCTTTGGGCTGGGCCTTACCTTCAGGATGTATACGGCCTGTCACGTCAGGGCGCAGCTTCCGTGCTCATGTTCTTTCCCATAGGCATGACCGTGGGTTGCCCCCTCAGCGGTTACCTCTCGGACAAAGTGCTACGCTCGCGCCGTCTGGTGCTGCTCTATGGCAGCTTTCTGCATCTGCTGGCGTATATTCCATTTATCTTTTTTACAGATCAGATTCCCCCTCTTGGGCTTTACTGTCTGTTCTTCTACTTCGGTATTTCTGGCGGATTCTTTGTATCCTGCTTTGCCTGTGCCAAAGAAATTGCACATTCTGCATTTTCAGGAACAGCAATTGGCACACTTAATATGCTACTTGCATTTGGTGCTGCATTTTATCAATACACACTTGGCATAATCCTTAACAGTTATGGTCGTGGTAGTGACGGAAGTTATGGGCATGACGCATACAAAATGATATTTATTACCGCTGCCGCTGGCCTGTTTATTGGATGCATTTCAATTTACAAATTTAATGAACACAAACGCATATAAACGCTTAAAATGCTATTGGAGCATATAATAGACGTCTTGTTGGGCTTTTAACATATTACCTCACCTTGGTGAGAAAGGATGTTTGCCATGAAGATTGTTAGCGTAGACGTAATGCAGGTTCCCAGCGGCAATGCGGGCGCCTCACGCGGCGACTGGTGCCCGGTTATCGTGCGTATCAACACGGATGAAGGCATCAGCGGCTTTGGCGAAGTGGGCCTTGCTTACGGCAAGGGCTGGCGCGCTGGCATGGGCATGGTGCAGGACTTTGCCGAAGTGATCATGGGCGAAGACCCCATGCAGATCGAACGCATATGGGAAATGATTTTCCGCACCACCTTCTGGGGTATGGGCGGCGGCACGGTTGTAAGCGCTGCCATGAGCGGCATTGACATTGCCCTGTGGGACATCAAGGGCAAGGCGCTTGGCCTGCCGGTTTGGCAGCTCATGGGCGGCAAGACCAACGACAACCTGCGCACCTACGCCAGCCAGCTGCAGTTCAACTGGGGCAACAACCTCAGCAAGCAGCGGCTCATTGAACCCGAAGAATACGCGGAAGTTACGCGCGTTGCCATGGCCGAGGGTTACGACTCCATCAAGGTTGACCCGCTGATTTTCAGTAACCAACCCGACGGCAAGGGTCCCTGGAAAATAACCGGCCCCCTCGAGCACAAGGTCATCAAAACGGTTTACGACCGCATTGCGGCCATGCGCAAGGCTGGCGGCGATGATCTCGACATCATCATTGAAAACCACTCCAACACCGATACGATTTCCGCCATCCAGATTGGCCGCGCTCTCGAAGACCTGCGCATTTTCTACTACGAGGAACCCTGCCACCCCCTCAACGTGGAATCCATGGTTGAAATCAAAAACAAGGTTAACATTCCCATCGCTTCTGGCGAACGCATTTACACCCGCTATGGATACAGGCCTTTCCTCGAAAAGCGGGCCCTGCACGTTATCCAGCCCGATATCTGCCTGTGCGGCGGCCTCACAGAAGCCAAAAAAATCTGCGACATGGCCCACACCTACGACTGCGCCGTGCAGATCCATGTTTGCGGCAGCCCCATCTCCAAGGCGGCAGCCCTGCAGATTGAAGCGGTCATCCCCAACTTCATCATCCACGAGCACCATCAGCGCGCCCTCAACCCCGAAAGCCGCGAAACCTGCCTGTATGACTACCAGCCCGTCAACGGCCGCTACGCTGTGCCGGACAAGCCCGGTATCGGCCAAGAATTGACGCCCGAAACTATCAAGAAGTGCAACATCGTTACCGTTACTCGCGCCAAAAAATACATGTAGTGGCACGGAGTTTCTGCGGAGCCGCAAAGGCTCCGCAGAGCACACGCGAACTTACAGCCAGCGAGGGGTTTTCCGGTTACCCCGGCAGCCATAGCCAATATACACAGACAAATTTCATATGAACGGCAACACTCTTTTTTGATCCAGTTACCGCCAGGCACGTCTGCTGTTCATTGATGTACACGTTTTGAAAGGGGTTTTTATGTCAATCGCTATCGATAAAGAAGCCGTTCAGGAAGAAAAACCAACGCGCCAACGCCACCTTCTTGCAGCAATCTTGCTGGCAGTTGTGTTTTTTTCGTACATTGACCGCGTCAACGTATCCATTCTTGTGGTTGACCCTGAATTTCTCAAAATCATGGGAATTGAGGGTGATTCAGTGCAAAAGGGCCTTCTGATGACCCTTTTCCTGGCGGCCTACGGAGTGGGCAACGTGGTGCTGAGCCCGCTGGGTGATATTCTTGGACCCCGCAAGGCCATGTCGCTTTCCATTTTGATGTGGGGCATTTCGTTGGTCATCGGCGGGCTTGCAAGCGTGTTTACCATCATGCTTGCGTCACGCGTGCTGCTTGGCCTGGGTGAAGGCATGCACTTTCCCATGCAAAGCAAATTTATCAAGGAATGGTTTCCCCCAACTGAGCGCGGCAAGGCCAACGCCGTATGGCAAACAGGCATGGCCCTTGCGCCTGCCATCGCCATGCCCTTTTTTACCTGGATTATCCACGTTTCTGGCTGGCGTGAAAGCTTCTTTGTCCTGCTCTGTATGGGCTTGATCCCCCTTTATCTCGTCTGGTTCCACACCTCAGACACCCCTCAGACCAACAAGCGCATAAACAAGGCCGAGCTGGAACACATCGAAAACGGCCTGGCAGCGGAAAAATCGGCTCAGACCGTCGGCAAGGCCACCTTTGCCGAGGGCCTCAAGTCTTTTGCCGGCAACTATCAGTTCTGGCTCATTGTTGTGTACTATATTGTGCACACCTCGGTTCTGTGGGGTTCCATGACCTGGCTGCCCTCATATCTTAAAGAAGCGCGTGGTTTCTCCTGGGCCGCCATGGGCGCTCTCTCATCCCTGCCGTGGATTCTCGGCGTGGTAACCAAGATCATGTCGGGCATTCTGGCCGACAAAATGGGCCGCCGCGCTCCCATCATTCTGGTGGCAATGATTGGCGTTGCTGTGGGCGTGTACTTTGGTGCCAATGCCGAAGACAACATGACCTCTGCCATATTCCTTGCCATCGGCATCGGGTCGATTGGTCTTGGCGGCCCCACCGCATGGACCCTGATGCAGGATATCGTTCCCGCCCGGGGCATTTCCACGGCTGCAGGCGTCATGAACGGCGTGGGCAATGGTTTTTCTGCCCTTGCGCCTCTGGCCATCGGCTTCCTCATTTCTGTCACTGGCAGCTATGTGGGTGGCCTGCTGTACCTTGTGGGCTGCGCCTGCGTAGGCGGCATTGCCATGCTTATTCTGACCATCAAGGGCCGCTAACCCTCAGCGGCCTCATGTGCGCAAACGGATAAAGGGACACTGACCAACCTTGCTACACGCTGAGCGTGTGAGGATTCATTGGGCACGGTTCACCACCCAGTCCGCTTTCGCAAACCACACAAAGCCATATGCGCGAGTTACGCATATGGCTTTGTTGTTTATACCTGCTGCTGCCCGTAAAAGAGAGATCAGCCCCTCTGCCCGCAAACTCCATACCCCTGGTGTCTGTTCCTGGTCACAATGTTGCCCTTTGCTTCTATTTGCGCCAATATACAAGCAGTTAACATACCGTCGCGCACATGAACCGGAGGGCCGGGTGAAGCCTTTTTTAACACTGCAATCAGTTGAATCAGTACTTGGGCACATTGGGGCCTTCCCCCTTGTGGAGGCCGAACCCGCCACGCTGGACGAAGCAGCTGGGCGTTTTCTGGCGCAGGATTTTTACGCCACAGAAGACCTGCCCGGCTTTGACCGTTCAACAGTAGACGGTTTTGCCCTTCGCGCGCGCGATCTTTTTGGCGCGCAGGAGGCCAACCCCGCGCTAGTGGAGTGCATTGCCGACTGCCGTATGGGCGAAGTGCCAGACATCACGCTTGAAGAAGGTCAGGCGGCGCGCATCCTCACCGGAGGCATGCTGCCGCAGGGCGCGGACTGCGTGGTGATGGTTGAATACTCCCGCCCCGCCGGGGGCAATTTTATCGAGGTTACCCGCAGTCAGGCCCCGGGCGACAATATAATTTTTCGCGATGACGACGCTGCCGCCGGAAGCCTGCTTCTCAAGGCTGGTCACCGTTTGCGCCCGCAGGATATAGGACTGTTGGCGGCTTTTGGCGTTGTGAATGTAGAGGTGCGCCGCAAACCGCTGGTTGCCGTGCTCTCTACGGGCGACGAGGTTGTACCCGCATCAGAAACACCGCCGCCGGGCAAAATACGCGACGTCAACGCCCACAGCATTGCCGCCCTGTGCCACGAGGCCGGTGCCCAAGCCACTCGGGCCGGAATTGTCAATGATGACGCCGCCAGGCTCAAGACCTCCATTGCCCGGCTTGCAGAAACGCATGATGTGGTGGTGGTTTCAGGCGGTTCATCTGCTGGCATGCGCGACCACACCGTGGAAATATTCGAATCCCTCCCACAGGCCCAGCTGCTGGTACACGGGGTTGCCATCAGCCCCGGCAAGCCCTTCATTCTGGCAACAGCCAGTGTTAACGGGCGTCATATCTGCCTTGTGGGCTTGCCCGGCCACGTTACCAGCGCCCTTGTCTGCGCCCGCGTTTTTCTCACGCCACTGCTGGAACACCTTCAGGGTTATGCCGGTTCTACAAAGCCTCCACAGGTTGCTGCAGTGCTCACACGCTCGGTTGCTTCCGCCCAGGGCAGGCGCGACTATCTGCGCGTGAAGCTGCACCCCCTGTCTTGTCAGCCAGCGGGCCAGCCCACCACCAGACCACAAACGGGCAACACCCTTCAGCCGTTGTACGAGGCAGAGCCCATCATGGGCGCATCGGGTCTTATTTCAGGCATTGCAGCGGCAGACGGGCTTATGGTCTGCCCTGAAAACCGCGAGGGCTATGACGCTGGCGATACGGTTCTGGTGGAACTTTTTCGCTAATCAGCACGCATAAAATATCTGGGAGAACTAGAGTGAAGCGTAACACATATCTTACCCTGCTACCCCCGGAAGAAGCCCGCGCCAACTGGTTTTCGTGCCTTGACGCCAAAGCCTTTACCCTTGGCGAAGAACGCATACCTCTGGCTCAGGCACTGCGCCGCGTGCTCAGCAGGCCTGTGGCGGCCCTGCGTTCTTCGCCCGCATTCCACGGCGCGGCAATGGACGGCATTGCCGTGCATGCAGAGGACACATTCAACGCTTCTGTCCGCACACCCTTGCGGCTCAAAATCGGCGAACAGGCCCACTGGATCAATACGGGGCACCCCCTGCCCGTGGGCTGCAATGCTGTGGTGATGATGGAAAACATCAACACGGAAATCAGGCCAGATGCGCACGGCGAAACGCTGTGGGCCGTCATCGAAAAGGCCGCTTTTCCCTGGCAGCATGTGCGCAAGATGGGCGAAGACATGGTGGCCACAGAAATCATACTGCCGCCCGGCACGTGCATCGGCCCCTACGACCTAGGGGCGCTGGCGGCTGGAGGCGCGCTTGAGGTGCCTGTTTTCCGGCGGCCCCGCGTTTCCATCATTCCCAGCGGTTCTGAAATTGTACCGCTTGTAGATGCGCGCGATGAAGACCTGCGTGCAGGCCGCGTGTTGCCCGAATTCAATTCCCTGATTTTTTCGGCCATGATTTCGGAGGCCGGAGGCGAAGCCGCCACCCTGCCCGTGGTTCCCGACGAGCCGGAGGCTATCCGCACCGCCATTGCCGGCGCTATCACAAACGCCGACATGGTTATTCTCAACGCCGGGTCTTCTGCGGGCAGCCACGACTTTACGGCTCATGTGCTGGAACAGATGGATACGGTCGTAACCCACGGCATTTCGGTCATGCCGGGCAAACCCACGGTGCTTGCGGTTGTGAACGGCAAGCCGGTTGTGGGCGTGCCGGGGTATCCCGTTTCTGCGGGCATATCCATGGAAGAGTTCGTTCTGCCCCTCCTGGCCCTGTGGCAAAAACGCGCCATGAGCGAACGGCAAAAAATCACGGCTGTGCCCTGCAATCCCCTGCCCTCGCGCCCTGGCATGGAGGAACGGCTGCGGGTCAAGCTGGGCTGCGTGGGTGATACGGTTGTGGCCGTGCCGCTACCGCGTGGCGCAGGAACCATCACCAGCCTCAGCCGGGCCGACGGCATTATCCGCATTCCGCGTGACAGCGAAGGCTGCAATGCCGGTGAACCGGTTACCGTCGAGCTGCTGCGCCCGGCTACGGCCCTTGCTGGCGCACTGCTGGCCATCGGCAGCCACGACAACACTCTGGACCTGCTCGACAGCATGCTGCGCAAGGCGCACCCCCAGTTTCGCCTTACCTCTGCCCATGTGGGCTCGCTGGGCGGGCTTATGGCACTCAAGCGCGGGCAGTGCCATCTGGCGGGCAGTCACCTGCTCGACCCCGCAACGGGCGCGTACAACATCAAGGCCATTGAAGATAATCTGGAAGAACCCACAGTGCTGCTGCGCCTTGTGGACAGGGAACAGGGCATTCTGACAGCGCCCGGCAACCCCCTTGGCATCAACAGTATCGAAGACCTCGCCAGACCAGAGGTACGCTTTATCAACCGCCAGCGCGGCAGTGGAACCCGCGTGCTGCTAGATTACCGCCTGAGCTGCCTTGGCATAGCGCCCACAGGCATCAACGGTTATCGCGACGAGGAATACACCCACATGAACGTTGCTGCGGCGGTGCTTTCTGGCCGTGTGGATGCCGGGCTTGCGGTGCGGGCCGCGGCCAATGCGCTGGGGCTGCCCTTTATGCCCATTGGTGTGGAGGAGTACGATCTGGTTATTCCCAGGCGCTTTTTTGAAACAGAGGCGGTTCAGGCACTGCTTGAAGTAATACGCAGCGAGGCCTTTCGCCAGACGGTGGAAGGCATGGGCGGTTACGGCACGCAAAAGACCGGGCAGATTATCTGGGAATACCCCGGAAAATAGAAAGGGGAACAGGGCGGGAAAACAGGGCGGGCGGCTAATCGTTGTCCGCCCAGTCAAACCTTTCCAGCTCTGGCACGGATAGGTCAAGGTGGTACAGGGCACTGCTGGCTGTACGCTGCAATATGGCCCGCAAGGCCAGCTTGACCATAAGGCAGGCGACAGAGGCCGGGGCCAGAGCTCCCACACTTTCACGACGCGCCTGCTCAAGCTCTCTGGCACTCTGCCCAAAGGGATAGAGTTCCTCCAGACGTGCCTGGGGGCCAGAGCTGGCGTAGCAGAAGCCTTCATCGCGCAGCACTGATCCGTGCACAAAGGCCACGCCCGCAGCAAGGGCCGCCTGCTCAAGGGCGGTTTTTGCGCTTATGCTGTCCAGACAGTCCAGCGCTACATCCATACCCGAGACAAGGCTGGAAAGATTGGTGCTGTCGGCAACAAGTTCAAGGGCTTCTGTTTCCACATGGCTGGCAATATCGGCCAAAGCATCGCGCACCACAATAACCTTGGGTTGCCCCAGCACGCGTTCAGAACAAAACCGCTGGCGGTTGAGATTGCTCTCGTCAAAAGTATCGTTGTCCACAAGGCGTATGCCGCCCACGCCAGCACGGGCCAGCAGCTCGGCCACATGGCCGCCCAGACCGCCGCAACCCAGCACCAGCACCCGGCTTTGCAGCCGACGCGCCAGATCGCCCGCCGCAACCATTCCGAAGTTGCGCCTGAAGCGCTCGGGCCAGATATGATGCTCAAGCAGGTCGCACATGGCATCGCGCAAGGGAAGCCCCAGCACTCCCGCCCAGGCCCGCAGCCCCTCAAGGCTCACAAACAGCGTTTGCTGTTGACCGGCGGCGGTTTTCGTGAGGTAGGTTGCCCGCACATACGGGCGCAAAAGGGTATGGGGATCAGGCTTTGTCATGGTCAACGGGCCTAGCCTCCTCCGACAGCCGGAAAATAGGCAATACGGTCACCGTCGCGCATGGGATCGTCCACCTGATGCTGGCGTCCGTTGACCATGACAATCTTGATGTCTTGCAGCGGCAGGCCCAGATGCCGGGCCAACTGGGCCACAGTGCTGCCTTCCGGCATTTCCACCTGCAGGCCCGTTTCCGGTGCGTAGTCCTTAACATGGTCGCGCAGGGTGGTGCTCAGTTTAACGGTCAGTTTCATGGACACTCCTTGCCCCAAGGGCTCAAACCATTATGCCCGCCCTGCCCGAAAACAGTCAAGCCAACCTGGGCGCACAAGCCCGCACCGCCGAAAGACAAAATTTAAGGCCGCCGCCCCGATCAGACCGGAGCGGCAGCCAGGGGTTGCTTACTTCTTTTCTTCAACCCAGTTGAAGACCGTCTTGAGTTCTTCGTGGGTGATATCAAAGGTAGTGTTGTGCGGGGGCAGCTTTTCGTCGGTAAAGAAATCGGGCAGCACGTCCGCAGCCTGGGTGATGCCCGCGCGGCGGTTGAAGTCGATTTCTGTCGAGAGGATGCGCTGGCCCAGAGTCACCACGTCGTCGCCGGTGAGCTTCCAGCCAAACTTGGCGTTGAGCATGTCCACAATGGCGGGCAGGGCGTCCGGCACGTCAAGGATGGCAAAGGCCGTGAACAGGCACAGGCCCACGGAATCCACAGAGGCGGTCGCCACCTGAAGATTGCGCGACAGCTCGATCTGGCCTTCCTTCTTGAGTGGGTCAACCGAGCCGCCACAGTTGAGAATGTTGGCCGTAACGGCGTAGCCAGCAGTGTGGTCGGCGCCCATGGGAGAGGTAGCGTAGGTAACGCCCTGGCCCTTGACCGCGCGCGGATCGTACGCGGGCAGGCTCTGGCCCTTGACGGCAGGCACACGCCGCACGCCAAACACACGGCCAGTGGTGGCCGCGCCGCAACCGATGATGCGGCCCAGGGCAGAGCCCTCGCTGATGCCGTTCATAACATCAAGCACAGCCTTGGCATCACCGTAAGGAATGGCACCGCCAGCCATGGCAACGCCCACGGCAACGCCCACATCAATGGTGTCCACGCCGATGTCGTCGCACATGTAATCGTACTTGGAGATGGCATCAAGATCGCCAATGCCAGAGTGCGGACCAAAGCACCACAGGGTTTCGTATTCGGGCCACTTGCTCTGGAACTTGCCCTTTTTGTCGGGCAGAATACCACTGCAACGGATCATGCAGCCGCTCATGCAGCCGTGGGCAACCTTGCCCTCGCCGCCGCGTTCCTTGGTGAGCTGGTTCAGAAGCTCGCCCGAAACGGCCTCGTGCTTGTCAAACTGGCCAACAGTAAAGTTGGCGGTGGGCAGGCCGCCCGCCTCGTGCAAAATGTTGACGAGCACGGCCGTGCCGTATTCAGCAAGGCCCTTGCTGGTGATCGGGTGCTCGGAAAGTGCAGTGGCAAAACGCTTGGAAGCCTCGCGAAAAGCCTTTTCGTCGGCCAGAGGCTGAGTTTTGCCGCCTTCGGGATTCACAATGATGGCCTTGAGGCCCTTGGAACCCATAACAGCACCCACGCCGCCACGACCGGCATGACGCATGGGGCGCAGCTCGCGGTCGGTGCAGGCAATGGAGGCTGCGGTAAGCTTAAATTCGCCACCTCGGCCAATGGTGATGTAGCTGCAATCCTTGCCGTACTTTTCCACCAGTTTGGCAACGGCTTCAAAGTTGTTGAGGCCCGCCACTTCAGCGGGAATCAGCTTGGCGTGGTCCTTGCTCACTTCGAGCTGCCACCATTCGCCTTCCTTGGCCATGTCTTCCACAATAACAGCCAGGATGCCCAGACGGGCCAGATGGCCGCCGGGCTGGCCGCCAGCGTTGGATTCCTTGATGCCTTCGGTAAGCGGGCTTTTGCAGCCCACAGAAATACGGTTGGCGTTGGGACTGTTGGTGGCACCCAGCAGGCCGGGAGCAAAAACAAGCTTGTTGTGCGGGCCGATGGGGGTACAGGTGGGCGGAACCTCACGGGCCACAATGGTAGAGGTCAACGCACGGCCACCAAGGCCAGCGTATTCCTGAGGGATTTCTTCAAAAACACAGGTCTTGGTCGCCATATTGACGCGCAAAAAACGGAACATGGAGCCTCCTTAAAAAGGCGTGGCAACGCCTGTACGTGTTTATTGTCTGATACCCCCCTCAATGAAAAAAGTGCAAGTACCTGAAAAAAATGACGCGCTTTTTACCCATTGAGGTAAAATCAAAGACAAAAAAGGGTATTTTTTTGATAATCTACTGAATTATATGAATATACAAACAAAAACGGCAAATCACCGCTTGTGGCGTGGATTGTGGTCAATCAGGCTCTTACGAAATCAGACCAGTGAAAGACCGGCCAAAAAACCAGGCCGCAAAAATCAGGCAGGCCCGTCCATATCCCAGGCTGAACCAAGCCTGATTTCACGGGCATCGATGGCACGCAGAAGGGCGGGGTCGTGTGTGGCGCAGACAACGGTTATACCGTCTGTCTGACAGTTTTTTACGGCCTGTGCCAGGGCACGGGCGCTTGCGGCATCCACATTTGCCGTTGGTTCATCAAGCAGCAGCACTTTTGGGTGCAGGGCAAGGCGCGATGCCAGGGCAACCCTCTGGCGCTCGCCGCCAGAAAGTTCACGCGGGCCGCGATCGGCAAAATTCCATGGGTCGTCAAAACCAGCAGCCTTCATGCAGCGTTCAAAGGTTTGCCGCATGCCCAACACATGATCGGGCGCATGACCTGCCGACTGGCCGCGAAACTTCAGCCCAAGCAGCACGTTGTTGAAAACACTCATGTGCAGCAGGTAGGGATCCTGCAAAAGAAGGGTTGCCTCCTTGCGCCCTTCTGCCCCACCGGCATAATGCAGCACACCCGCTGCGGGGCGCTCAAGAAAGGCCAGCAAACGCAGCAGGGTTGATTTGCCGCAACCGTTGGGCCCGGTGAGAAATACGGTTTCGCCCTGCCCTATGACAAGGTGCGGCACGTTCAGCGCCTCGCGCCCGTTGTAGCGCTGCACGAGGTTGTGCGCTTCGTACAGAGGCATGCTCATGCCCGCCCCCTGCGCCGAAAAAACGCCAACGCCAGATTGACCACAAAAGCCATGAGCAGCAGCACAAGGCCAAGGGCAATGCCCTGGGCAAAATCACCCTTGCTTGTTTCAAGCGCAATGGCCGTTGTCATGGTGCGGGTGGCATAGCGGATGTTTCCCCCCAGCATCATGGCCACGCCAACCTCTGTAATGACGCGCCCAAAGGCCGTGACACACACCATGCCCACGGCATACCGGCACTCCCACAGAGAATACATGGCAAGCTGCCTGCCGTTTGCGCCAAGCGTAAGCAGGGTCTCGCGGCAACGGGGGTCGAGGTCTTCCAGCGCCTGCGCGGTCCATGAAACCACAATGGGCAGGGCCAGCACCGCCTGGCCGATGGCCATGCCCGGCAGGGTAAACAGCAGGCCGTACTCGCCAAGAGGGCCGCGTGCGGTGATGAAGGCATAGACCAGCAGACCGATCAGCACAGTGGGAAAGGCCAGCAGAGTGTCTGAAACAAGCCTGACCGCGCGCTTGCCGGGAAAGGAGCAATGTCCGAGCAGAAAGCCCAACGGCACGCCCAGCAGCAGAGCTGCAGCCATGGCGTAGCAGGTGGACGCAACCGTCGCATAAATGGCCGAAAGCGTGGCTGCATCCATATGCGTAAGCAGATAAAGGGCGTTGCTGAACCCGTTGACGAGATAATCCATTGCGGCCGCTCGCTGCTGATCAAAAAGGCATTCGCCCGAAGCCGGACACACCGCCGGCCCCGGACGAATGCACGTTACATGCCTGCATTACCGAAAAGCATTACCTGTTGGCATTGGGAAAGAAAAGCTGCTTGCCCTTGAGGGTGTACCCGGCAATCTTTTGCTGGGTAGCCGAGGCAACCCACCAGTCTTCAAACTTTTTGGCCAGAGCGGGGTTCACCTTGGGGCACTGGGCGGGGTTGACCGTAATGACGCTGTACTGGTTAAACAGCGCCGTGTCGCCCTCAACCACGATGGCCAGCGGGTTTTTGTCGCCCATCTTGTCGGCAAAGGTGATCCAGGTTCCACGGTCTGTAAGGGCATAGGCCTGCTTCTCGGCAGCCATGTTCAACGTAGAGATCATGCCCTGCCCGGCAGAAAAATACTTGGGGTCCTTGTCGGGCACAATGTTGCTCTGCTGCCACAGCTTCTGCTCGGCCTTGTGCGTGCCAGACTGGTCGCCACGGCTCACAAAGCCAGCCTTGGTATCCAGAATGCGCTTGAGGGCTTCGGCAGTGGTCTGCCCTTTCACGCTGGCGGGGTCGGCCACAGGGCCAACGATCACAAAGTCATTGTACATGACCTGGCGGCGGTCCACGCCATGCCCGGCCTTTACAAATTCAAGCTCGGCCGAAGGGGCATGCACCAGCAGCACGTCGGCATCGCAGTTTTTTGCGATCTCAAGCGCCTTGCCAGTTCCCACTGCCACCCATTTGAGCTCAATACCGGTTTCCTGCTTGAAGACAGGTTCGAGATATTCAAGCAGGCCGGAATCCTGCGTACTGGTGGTGGTGGCCATCATAAGGGTATCGGCGGCCAGAACAGGCGCGGCACAGGTCATGTAGCCTGCAGCGCAGGCCGTAAGCAGAAAACGGGAAAAACGAAACATGAATCAGACTCCTTTTGCAAAAGGTAATCGCAAACAGACAAATCTCTTCAACGAGATAATAATCACGCTATCATGAAAAATCGGGACATAAAAGATTGCAAAGAAGGTGCAAATATGGGGGGCAACAAAACGATTCATGGGGCCATCAGCCCGTTTTCGGGGCTAGTCGGCGACCAGACGAACGGCGCTGGAAGAAAAATGGGCATAAACCTTTTTACCGTCACGCAGATGCGTGTTCTCAAGCGTGCAGGTGTCCACGGTGGCCCGCAGGGTTGTGCCGTCTGGCAGGCCCACGCAGACAAAGGTTTCCACCATGTCAGAGTGCAGGCTTTCCACCACGCCCTTGATACAGTTGGCAAGGCTCATGGAAGACTTTTCCGGGCTCAGCACTATTCGCTCGGGGTCAACCCGCACGCTTAGCACCTGGTTTTCGTGCACTTCAAGCAAAGCGGCTTCTTCCGGGGTGCAGGCAGCCGCAAGCCTGAAATCAGAAAAAGTGGTCACCTCCACATATACCTTGCGCATGCCTGCATATATGCGGGTAACTATTCCCCAAAAAAGATTGGTTCCGTCGTCGGCTTCGCCGCCATGACAAGGAGCCCCGGCGTTGTCTTTGCCGTGGGCCTGGCTGGTGAGCAGCCTGCGCGCCTCACCGTCAGAAAAATTCAGAAAGGCAAGCAGCTGGTCCGCATCCTGCTGACCCAAAAATTTGAGTACCAGCGGCATGGGAACATGCAGCTCCAGCAGCTCCAGCCCGCGTGAATAGCGAATGGCGCGCGGGCCCACAGAGGCTGAAGACAAACCCATTATGCTGCCCACGGCATAAAATTTCTTTCGCAGAAAGCTCTGATCAAACTGCATAAAATCAGGTTCTGCCGCCTGCGGCAGACCAAGAATACGGCGGATGTTGCGCATGGCGCTTACTGGCAGCAGAATTTCGCGCGCGTTGGAACCAGAAACTCGCAGCATGCCGGTGACCGTATCAATGGATGATTGCGGCTCAAGCGCAAGCACCTCACCCAGTCGCAATCCGCCGTAGCGCATAAGCAAAAAAATCAGATGCAGACGCGCCCGCAAAATTTTTTGCGTGCGTGTCGTTGCCTCGGCTTCCCACTGTTCCCAGCACAGGGTAAGGCTTTCAAGTTGTTGTCGTGTCAAATGGTTGCGCATATTTTTATCTTGCAAGGGTTATAACAGGTTGGACAATGCCTGTCAGCTACCGCCGCAACCAGACTTCCGCGTTTTCAGAACAGCGCCACCAGTATTCACCTTCACTACCCTGCCATGCCGCATTCGCCTCTCGCAGTTGCTGCACCTCCACGGCGGTTGATGCCGCAAATCACATACAGCAAGCCCTGTCACCAGTAGTTTAAAGCAAAATTTTCAAGGTGAATGCTACAGATTGTTCGCCAACTATTATTTGCAGCTCTACTGAAATCAATTTTCTATTATTTGGCAACAAGCCAATAACATTCGCACTAAACTAACAAGAAAAATTTTTATTAAAATTTTCGTTATATTTCAGCGTAATAAACTAAAATATCGGCCTTTGCAATTGGGTAACCACATTGAATACCATAATGTTTTGTGATTTTTCATCGTTAAGCAATTTCACGCGACAAACAGTGCCCAAAATAGTCGCATAAACGCAACAAAATCAAAAAGACACTCTTTATTTAACAAATATAATAACGCCTATAAAAAAATTGGAGCCATATAATGAAGCTGTCAACAAAGCTGATTACCTTGTCAGCAGTTCTTTCATCTTTTTCTGTAATAATTGGAATTCTGTCCATGCTTGGCATGTCGAGCATGAATGAAGAAGCTCAGGATCTTTCCCAAAACTGGCTCCCGGCAATAAAAGTAGTTGGCGAGCTTAACGGGCTTGTGAATGAATACAGACGCAATGAGCTGGTTCATATCCTTTCAGATGACGAAGCGCTGACAAAAGAATATGAAAACAGGCTTCGCAAGACAGAATCTGACATCAAACAAAAGATAAAAGAATATGAACCAATGATAAGCGAACCGGAAGAAAAAGCGGTCTTTCCGCTGTTTCTTGCTGCATGGAACAGCTACATTGAAAACCATAAAATAGTAGAAATGCTTTCGCGGGAAAACAAAACTGAAGAAGCGACAAAAAAGGTACTTGGCGGGGCCCGCGAACAGTATCTGAGTGCCCTCAAGCACCTTGCAACAATTATTGAGGTTAACAACAAGGGCAGCAAGCAGTCTGCAATTGATGTAGAAAATGCATACAATAAGGGAAAACTGCTTAACATCTGCCTTATCATTTTTTCACTTTCCGCTGCCGTCATCATTTCTGCGATTATCATCAAGGGTGTATTGAAGCAGCTGGGAGATGACCCCGGCTATCTGCACGCTGTTGCAAACGAGATTGCATCGGGTAATCTGGATGTTCAGTTCAAGCCCGTTAAGGGTGATGGCGGCGTTTACGGCGTCATTATCAAGATGGTCGACAAACTGAAGGAAGAAATAGCGCTGGCAGAAACCAAATCACAGCAGGCAGAGCAGGAAGCGCTGGCCGCACGCGAGGCCAAAGCCATGGCCGACGAGGCCACCAAGAAGGCAGAGAAGGCCAAGGCCGAGGGCATGTTCCATGCCGCAACACAGCTTGAACACGTTGTGGAAGTTGTTTCTTCCGCGTCTGAATCGCTTTCTGCCCAGATTGTTCAGTCCAGCCGTGGCGCAGACGAGCAGTCGAACCGGGTGCACGAAACCGCCACCGCCATGGAAGAAATGAACGCCACGGTGCTTGAGGTGGCGCGCAATGCCCAGCAGGCGGCTTCGGCCTCAAATCAGACCAAGCAGCAGGCATCTGAAGGTTCGGGCATTCTCAATGAGGCTGTAAGGAGCATTGAAGCGGTGCGAACCCAGTCTCTGTCGATCATGGAAGACATGTCACAACTGGGCAAACAGGCCGAGGGCATTGGACAGGTGCTTGACGTTATTGCCGATATTGCAGACCAGACCAACCTGCTGGCCCTTAACGCCGCCATTGAAGCAGCCCGCGCGGGTGAGGCCGGACGCGGTTTTGCCGTTGTGGCCGATGAAGTGAGAAAACTGGCGGAAAAAACCATGACCGCCACGCAGGAAGTGGGCAAAGCCATTACCGAAATTCAGCATGGTACGCGCAAAAACATTGATAATGTGGAGCACGTGGCGGCATCCATTGAAAACGCCACCCTGCTTTCGGTCAAGTCGGGCGAGTCGCTCACCCAGATATTGGCCTTTGTTGATCAGGTCAACGATCAGGTGCGCTCCATTGCCACGGCCAGTGAGCAGCAGTCTGCCGCCAGTGATGAAATCAACCAGTCTGTCGAGCAGGTTGCCACCATCTCCGCCGAGACAGCTCAGGCCATGGGGCATGCCACAAATGCCGTTGCCGAATTGATGCAGCAGGCGCAGGTGCTTAAAAAGCTTATTCTCGAAATGAAAAACCAGGGCGCGGCAGCCTAGAAGGCAAACCGGCTTACAAAGCACAACGGCCACCGGACAAATCCGGTGGCCGTTTTTTTATCTGCAAATCAACATGTCAGCGACGCTGGCTTATAATCACGCCCCCCAGCACCAGGGCTGAGGCCATGTATTGCGAGGGCGCAAGGCGCTCGCCAAGTATGATCATGCTAAATATGAGTGTGAAAACGGGTATGAGATTCATGAACATGCTGGCTCTGGCAGCGGGCATGCGGCTGATGCTGAACCCGTAAAGCGAATACGCGCCCACAGAGACCCCAAGCCCAAGGTAAACAATGCTTGCCCAGGCCAGCGCGGTGGCCCCGTCCTGCGGCATACCCATGCCGGGCAAAAACAGCGTGGGAAAGAAAAAAACAACCCCTGCCCAGGCCTGCACCGCGGTGATGAACATGGGCGTATACCCGCGCGAAAGCCGCCGCACACAAATGGCGTACAGTGCCGCAAAAACCATGGCAGATATCTGCAGAGTGTTGCCTAGCAGTGGGTTTGGCGCATGTTCGTCGGCCACGGATCCCACGCTCAGCCACACCGCGCCCACTATGGCAATTACGCAGCCAATCCAGGCCACAAGACCTATCTTTTCCTTGAGCAGAAAATACCCAAATGCCCCTACAAATATGGGCAAGGTGGCGCTGAGCATGCCTGCCTGCGAGGCAGAGGTGTAGTTGAGCGCATAGCCCTCAAAAGCAAAGTAAAGACAGGGTTCGCAGATCACAAGAACAAGAAAGATGCGCCAGTCACCCTTTGTGTACCGCTGTTTTGCCCACATGGAGGGCAACAGGGCAAGAAAGGTGGCAGAAGATACCACCAGCAGCAAAAATATCATTATCATGGGGTGAAAACACTCAAGGGCAAATTTCATTGCCACGTATGCCCCACCCCACAAAACAGTAGAAACAATGGCTGCGATTGGGCCAGCATAGCTGACAGAAGCTGTTTGTTGCATCTGGAATTTCTCTCCAATATCTCCTGGCAGCTACAATCTACTGTCAGAAATTTTGTGCGCAAGTATAACAGCATTATTCTGTCCGGCAAGCAAAACCTTTAAAACGTTCCACACGTATGGAAGCTTTGCAGTCGCATGCCGCACAAGCAGCACTTTGCTGTTGGAGCAGGGTCTTGAGTGAGATGGTTTGCCAGCGGATGACCTGTGACTGACGAGAGCAGCCAAAGCAGATATTGTACTTTTTTGCACAAAAGCCTAGACTAAAAACAAGCGGAGGCCGAACCCGCATCTGCCGGTTCCCCCCACCACGGTTAAAGCCTTATTTCCCCAACATTAGCTAAGGAGTAACCCGTGCGTCGCATCATACCGTTTTTTCTGGTTCTTCTGTTGTTCGCCTTCAACGTCCACGCGGCTCCACCTGCCAAGCAGCTTCCCGGTGATCTTACGCTGGCCGAAGCCCAGACCGTGCTCAACGCAGCCCTCGCCCACTCGGTAAAACAGGGCATACCCATGAATATCGCCGTTGTTGATGCCGGGGGCAACCTCAAGGCATTTGCCCGTGAGGACGGGGCATTTATTGGCAGCATAGACATTGCACAAAAAAAGGCCATAACGGCCCGCTATTTCAACATGTCTACGGCAGATCTTGGTGCTGCCGCCCAGCCGGGCAAGGAACTTTACGGCATTGAAGTTACCAACCGGGGTCTGGTTATCTTTGGCGGCGGCGAACTGCTGATCCGCAACGGCGTTATTGTTGGCGCTATTGGCGTGAGCGGCGGCAGCGTGGCTGAAGATACCGCCGTTTCAAAGGCTGGCGCTGCGGCGTTAAAGTAAGCATCCGTGCACGGAGCAAGGACGTTTCACACACCCAATATTTCAGGGCCTGCATACAGCCCGCTGCATAAACCAACAAATAAAACACCCCCGCCAGAAAGGCAGGCCCCCTCTCGGTAATGCCTGCCCGCCTGACGGGGGTTTTATAATTGCAGATGCCTCTGACTACAAAAATGGGCAGCCGCTCTTACACTTCGTGTACGGCTGCGCAATCCCTGTTGCCAAGACCGGCGGCAGAGCCTCGGCCAAAGCGCGCAAAAACCATATCCAGCAGCGCCACATCCACGTTCAGGGCATGGGCCATACCACAGCCCAGCCGCAGATCCTTGAGGGCAAGATCCAGCGTAAAACGCGGTGGAGCATATTCGCCCTCGGCCATGTTTTTTCCACGTGCGTCAAGCTGAAAGCTGTGGGCACCGGTTTCGCCCAACAGGCGCAGCAGCAGTTTTTTTTCCACCCCGGCGGCTTCGCCGATGCGCAGCCCCTCGCTCAGCACGGCCAGGTTGGCCATGCCCACAAGGTTGCTGACCAGCTTTACCGCGCAGGCCGCCTCTACCGTACCAACATTGTTGAACACCCCAAGGAGGGGCCACACATCACCCAGCGCTGCAATGGCCTGCTGGTCGCCACCCACAAACAGCGGGGCTTCGCCACGTTCCGCATGGGCGGGTGTTTTGCCAAGGGTGCACTGAATGTAGGCAACGCCCTGTTTGCCTGCAGCCTCGGCAAGCGTAAAGGCCGTTTGCGAATCGATGGTTGAAAGCTCCACGTGCACTGTTCCGGGCTGCATGTGGGCATACAGGCCATCCGGACCAAGAGCCTTTTCCGCAAGGTGTTCCGGCAGGGCCAGGCAGGTAAAAACCACTTTGCACGAGGTCATGTCGGCCATGCTCATGGCGGCGATGCCGCTTGCACCGGCTGCCAGGGTTTTATCCCTGCCCGCAGCACTGCGGTTGTAAACGTGCACGTTTTTGCCCGCACGAATAAGATTCCGGGCCAGCGGGCCGCCCATGGCACCCACGCCGATAAAGCCAAATTCCATGCCTAGTGCTCCTGCTTTTTACCCATATCTGCGGCACTGCCTGTCGCATCACCGGCGGTATTACAGGCATCAATGCCGCCCTTGCCCAGCAGGCGCATCAGATAATCGTGGCGCTCTACCACAAGGTTGCGGCCCTCGTGCTGCGCACGGCTGACCTGCACGGCGTAGAGCTCAAGGGTACGGGACGAAAGGGTCTCCAGCTCGCACCGCAGATAGCGCCGGAACATGCCCTGCCCGTTGCTTTTGATGACATGGGGGTAACGCCGCTGGGCATCCTGCAAAAAGGCCTCTTCCGCATCGGCAATCTGGTCAAGTAGAGGGCTTGTGCTCAGGGGCGGCAGCCGGTCGTCCATACGGGCATATTTTTCAACCATAAAATTGCGCCCGTGTAGCTCTGCCTGTCGCAGATCGTCCAGATATGAAACCAGCAGCGCTTCATCGTGGGCGGAATGGGACATTTTGCGCATGGCGCGAAAGGTCTCGGGGCGTGTCTGGCAGACAGAAACGCCGCCCTCATTATTGGTGGCCAAAAACATGGCCAGCTCGCGCTCCACAATTTCTGCAAGCACTGCCTCACGGCTCGTGTTCTCCTGCATTGCCAGCTCCTTCTGCTTAGGCTTTGGACGGGGTATCCGCCATGGCCTGAAGGCAGACCTCAAGATTCTTTTTGTAGCCTTGGGCTTCTTCGCCATTGCCCAGGCCAAGGCGATCATACATTTCTACCGCTGCCTGCAACGATTCAGCAGCCTCGCGCCACTGGCCGTCAGAGGCAAGGGCAACGCCAAGGTTGCCCAGCGAAAAGGCCGTTTCGTCGTTCTCGCCCAGCAGTTCGCGCCGCAGGGCCAGCGCCTGACGGTGCAGGGCAATACCCTCGTTGATCTGGCCGCGTTCTTCGCAGATGCGCCCAAGATTATTGAGACACACGCCCAGTTGGGGGACGCAGAAGCCCTGTTTTTCCCATATTTCCTTGGCCTTGCGCATAAGGGATTCGGCCCGGTCAAAATCGCGCTTGCGGTAATATGCCGCAGAAAGGCGCAACTGGGCTTCCGCCACCTGAGGCGAATCAGGCCCGCACACCTCAACGGTCAGGTGCAGCGATTCGCGGCCAATGGCCAGACTTTCTTCTACCTTGCCAATACCAAGCAGCGCGTGGGCAAGATTCTGCATGGCTCCAAGGGTCATGGGCGCTGTTGGCCCAAGGGTGGAACGCAAAAGCTCTACACTGTCTTCCAGTGCCTTTATGGCCGCTTCTGGCCGTTGCAGCGCAAAGTTGGCGCGTCCCATGCCGTCAAGCACAAGGGCGCGGCACAGGGCGTCATCAGGGTAACGCGCGGCAAGTTTTTCAAGCGCTTCAATACAGCTTTGCGGCTGGCCCTGCTTCATCAGATCAAGCGCCGCGCGCAAATCACCCAGCCATTGGCGTTGCGATGCCATAGGGCAACTCCTTTCAGCCTTGCAGCATATCCATACGCAGCAGTGCCGGTTCTTCAACATGCCGCATGATCTGCGGACCGTGTTCCCAAAGCCAGTTTCCGGGGGCCGTGCTTAAGCCCACGGCGCGCAGATGGTTGGCCGCATGGGTGCAAAAATCCTCAACAGCGGCCACAACCTGGCTGCCCTGTTCTGCCTGCATGGGTGCGAACGCCAGCGCATGCAGAACCTGCGAAACCTGCGCCCCAAGCACCGGAAGCTCACCAGCCAGCTTGCCCGCCCACTTGTAAAAAGGCATGTAACGGCGGTTGCACAGAAAGACAAAGGAAAGCGCCGCCTCGGCAAACCGCGCCGAAGCCAGCATGGCCGCCACGGGGTCATTGCGCTGCAGACTGCGGGGCAGGTTGTACTGCCCGGTCTGCGCCATGACCATGCAGCGCGCGGCCATTTTTTTGAGCAGCACATCGCGCGGGTAGCAGCCCAGCAGAACATCGCGCCAGCGGGTGAACACACCGCCCTTATCCTCAAAAATCTCGCCGTTGGTGCAAGCCGCAAGCTGGTATTCAGGAATGGCCAGCCATTCCTGCCATGTGACCGGAGCACGATTGAGCCCCGTAAAGAATGCGTAAAAATCTTCCAGCGGCAGCGGACCCACCCTGCCCTGCCTGCGTTGCGGCGCAAGCCTGCTTTCAAAGCCCTGAAACTCGCCCGGCAGTTTGGCAAAAGCGGCCTCTATGCGCGATTGTTCCGCCAGCAGCATCTCACGCGGCAGCCAAAGGCAAAAAGCCGGGCCAAAGTCGTGATCTCGCGACTGGGCATCGTCGCAGCCAAAGCATTCGGACCCTTCGCCCACCAGCCCCACAGCCGCGGCATCCATGATTCCCGTAAGTTCTGCCCGCAGTATGGGCCGGCAAACCTGATAAAATTCACGGGCAAGTTTCAGACCCTGCATAGATTCTCCTGATCATTTGGCGCGCCGACAGGGCCAGCGCAAGGCACAGCGGCCAGCTCCGGAAGGGAGCTGGCAAAACTGGTGCAGCCCACGGCATTGCCTTCTGGTTTTATCGCGCATGATGTGGCGGGGCGGGAAACTGCGGTATCGGGGCTAACCGGGCTTGATGGCTTCAATTTCCTTGACCTTGCGAAAGATGGTGCTGCGGTCCATTTGAAAATGGCGTGAAAGTTCGCTGATGGAGCCATAGCGCTGCATGCCTTTTTCAATGACGGCGGTTTCCACTTCTTTCATGATGCTTTTGAGCGAACGGCCTTCAATGGAAGGCAGCGCGTACTGGCCCTCGCCCGATTCGCACGGTGGCAAGGGGCGAATACCCGCCAGATCGCGTATGCCCACAAGCCCATGTTTACAGGTAACCACAAGACCTTGCACAAGATTTTCAAGCTCTCGCACATTGCCGGGCCAGGTGTGGTTTTGCAGAACCTGCTTGGCTTCTTCTGAAAGATTCACCGACTTGCGGTATTTTTTGCCATAAAAGGTCAAAAAGCTCTGCGCCAGCGGCAGAATATCCACGCGGCGCGAGCGCAGGGGCGGAATGTTGAGCACAGCCACCTTGAGGCGATAGTACAGGTCCGAACGGAAGGTGCCCTTGGCAACCTCGCGTTCCAGCTCCTTGTTGGTGGCAGCCACAACGCGCACGTCCACCTTTTTGGGCACGGTAGCGCCCACGCGCAGCACCTCCCAGTCCTGCAGCACACGTAACAGCCGCGACTGCATGGTCATGGGCAGCTCGCCAATTTCATCAAGAAACAGCGTGCCGGTAGATGCCGCCTCCACAAGCCCCGCTTTGCCGTGCTTGCTGGCACCGGAAAAACTGCCCGGAACATAGCCAAACAGCTCGGTTTCAATAAGATTTTCAGGGATACTGCCGCAGTCTACCTTGATAAAGGGCGCGTCGGCCCGCAAACTGTTACGGTGGATGTGCCGCGCCACAACATCCTTGCCCACGCCGGTTTCACCCAGTAGCAACACGGTGGCGTCTGTCTCTGCAATGGCTGAAGCCTCGGCGTACAGGCGTTGCATCACAGGGCTTTGCACCACACGGGGGTACTGGTTGCCGCTTGCGCCCTCGCTGCTGAGATTCTGAAAAGTTTCAAGCAGTTCGCGCTGGGCGGTGATTTCTTCGCGCAGTTCTGTCAGAGCCGTGATATCGCGTATGACGGTTACAACGTAGGCAACCTTGCCGGTGGAATCCTTTACGGGATGTCCATCGAGCAGCAGCGTGCGCCCGTTGTACAGGTTCTGCACGCTCGATACCTTTTGCCCGGTTTCCACAATGCGCGGATTGAGCACCACGTCAAAAATACCGTTCTGCACCATGTCCTGAATGCGGCTGCCCATCATCTTTTCGCGGGCAATACCCGTGAGCTCGGCGTGGCGCTTGTTGACCAGCGTGACAATGCCCTCGCGGTCGGTCACGCATATGGCATCGCGAAAGGTATCGCAAAGTTGTTCTACGTATTCTGCTAGCATGTGAGGATTGTACATGCATTAACTCCCAGGGCGCAAGTGTGCCCCCATGCCCGTCTTGCGGGCATGGGAGCAGATGAAAGGCGCTGCCGTCCGGCAAAAGCCGACAGCGTGTTCCATTTTAGAACCCTTCGGCGCTGGTGGCTTCAGCCATCACACCCTGAGGGGCTTGGGTAGCAGCGGTGCGGACTTCCTGGGCATTGCGACGGGCGCGGGCCATACGGCTCAGCCACAGGGTGGAGAGAGCGCTGAGCACGCCGATACCGGCAAGGTAACCGCAGAGGTACCACGGAGCGCCATCGGCATAGCCGGTGAGCATGGCGGCAACCATGGGGGTCATGCCCGAGGCAAAGATGGCGGTGAACTGATACACAAAGGAGATGCCAGAGTAGCGCACGGAAGCGTCGAAGCTTTCAGAAAACACGCTGGACATGGTGCCGAAAACTGCGGCGTGCAGGATGCCGAAGGGCAGAGCCAGGGCCAGCACCACGCACAGGTAGTTGCCAGAGAAGTTGTGCAGCACCCAGAAGGCCGGGAAGCTGGAGAGACCAAGCAGCACAGCGCACACGCCGTAGATCTTGGCCTTACCGTGCTTGTCGGCCATGTGACCCCAGAAAGGAATGAAGCACGACATGACAAGCGAAGAAATCATAACTGCGGTAAGGGCGGCAGAGCGGCCAATGCCGTGCTGCTGCGTAAGGTAGGTGAGCGAGTACACGCCAAAGACGTTGAAAGAAACGCCGTCGATAAAACGGGCACCCATGCAGGCCAGCATCATCTTGGGGTAGCGCTTGAAAGCGTCCAGCAGGGGAAACTTGGCTTCGGGCATCTGCTGTTTGGCTTCAGAAAAGTCCTTGGTTTCCTGCACGGTGCTACGCATGTAGCCACCAACGGCAAGCAGTACGGCAGAAAGCAGGAAGGCCACGCGCCAGCCCCAGTTAAGAAAGGCTTCGTCGGTAAGAATCACAGAGAAGAAGCCAACAATACCAGAGGCAAGCAGCAGACCAAGCGACATGCCGATCTGCGGCAGGCTGGCGTAAAAAGCGCGCTTGTCGGCAGGGGCAGATTCGTAAGACATAAGCACAGCGCCGCCCCACTCGCCGCCAAGGCCGATGCCCTGGGCAAGACGGCAGAGAATGAGCAGAATAGGCGCCCAGATGCCAATGCTGTGATAGGTGGGGATAAGACCAATGCACACCGTGGCGATGCCCATGATTTCAAGGGTCAGGATGAGCATCTTTTTACGACCAAGCTTGTCGCCGAAGTGGCCGAAAATCACGCCGCCCAAGGGACGCGCCACAAAGCCAACCGCAAAGGTGGCAAAAGCGAGCATGGTACCAATGCGCGCGTCAAAATCGGGGAAATACAGCTTGTTGAAGAAAAGCCCGGCAACAACGCCGTACAGAAAGAAGTCATACCACTCAATGACGGCGCCAATAATGGACGAGGCCACAACGCGGCGCAGGTTCTTCTTCTGCTCGTGAGTCATTTGTTCGCTATGCATGGTTTTCCTTTTGATCCTTTTGCCTGGATGTTCATACTGGCCTTTGCGACAAAGCGCCAGAGCCATGGGGGGAACATTCCCGTAATGCCACTTCGGCTATTTTTGCCAGGACACGAAGCCTATCTTTCGCTCCCGGTCAAAGCTCTTGATTGGGTACTATTATGCTGTAATAATTACAGGTTAAGCAGGCGCGCCGCGTTGTTGTACATAACGTTTTCAAGCGTTTCAGGGGTGAAGGGCAGGCGCTTGTAGAGTTCGATCTGTTCCTGAAAGTCCATAAAGGGCGCGGCACTGGCAAAGAGCACCTTGTCGCCGATAAGGCTGTTGGCAGCCTTGATATACCCTTCGGAAAAAGGCTGTTCTTCATATTCCGCAAGGTCGATGTACACGTTGCGGTTGCGGTGCACGGTCATGATGACTTCGCTCACCCAAGGGTAACAGCCGTGGCTGATAACGATCTTGAGTTTGGGGAAGTCGGCGGCGATGCGGTCTATGTGCCGGGGGTGGGCGTCGTCCATAACAGCGCCGTCAACCAGGGTGGCCGGGCCGGTGGTGATGACGATGGGCACATCAAGCTCGCAGCATTTGGCGTAGATGGGGTAATACTTGGCGTGGCTGGCGGGTATGCGGGCAAGATACGGATCAATGGCAGCGCCCTTCATGCCAAGCCCGATCATGCGGGTAAGCTCTGCGGTCGCGTCCATGCCCTTGTGCGGGTCAAGGCCTGCAAAACCGATAAACTTGTCGGGGTACTGGCGCATAAGCTCAAGAATGCCGGGGTTGGCAGAGCCAAGGCCATAGGTGGTTTCTGCATCGCGGCCAGTCACAACACCCTTGACCACGCCCTGCTTTTCCATGTCGGCCACGATCTTTTCAATGGGTTCCGGCTTGGCGCGGTCAGCGTATTTGAAAAGTTCAAACATGCCGCCAAAAACCTTGTTGGAGAGCATTCCCTTAACGGCGTCCGGAGTACTGGGGCGAAAACGAAAATCAATGATGTTCATATGTGTGCCTTTAGGAATAAAAAATTGTGCCTCTCGGCTATGAACCCCTAAAGGCAAAAAGCGTGCCTATTGTGAAATTGAGTGCAAAAACAGTCATCTTAACACTGTTAGATACTGATATTGTTAAATAATATGTTTAATTACAAATAGTTATATAAACAATATCTAAATTTCTTTCCCAAACTCGATTTCACAAAATGCGTAGCCCAGATTCGCTGCTAAAAATGGGCCCCTCGCGTGGTAAAAATGGTGATGGCACTCACATTTTTAATATTTAACATGATGATATTATTTATTTATTTTATTAGTAATGATAATTATTCTCCAGCGCGGCAACCAAAATAAAAATTGTTGCAAATTTGCAACAATAGGAATTTTAGTAAAAACACAACTATTCATGGTAATTAAATAAATATTAAACCCCCATGCTGTGCAAAAAAACACACCCCGCCGCACACTCTGTGCATTTTTACACAACCAATATTTCTCCCCCAAAAAGAAACGCCAGAGCAATACTACCCTGGCGTTTTTCGCAATTAAAAATATAACAAAGCATGAATGTTATGATGCTATTTCTCTCAAACGCTGCATCTTTTCCTCGTCAAGTTTAGCGCCTTCCAGCTCATATTCGCGCCCCAGGTAGGCGTACTTGGGCTGCCCCATGCGGTGGTAGGCAAGTAGCTCAAACTCAATGTTGGGACGACGGGGGATGGATTCGCGGATGGCCAGTATATCGTCTTCCGTATCGTTGAAGCCCGGTATCACCGGGGTGCGCGCCAGTATAGGCAGCTGAGGAAAATCTTCGATCACTCGTGCAAAGTTGCGCATAATCAGCATGTTATCCACACCGGTATGCTTTTTGTGCAGCACCGGATCAAGGCTTTTGATATCAAATATCAGCTTGTCCAGGTGTTTGCAGGCCTCGTACAGGTGCTCGTAGGGGTAGCAGCCACAGGTTTCGATGGTAGTGTTGATGTGGTGCTTGTGCGCCTCGCGCAGCAGGGCAGTGGCAAATTCGTGCTGCATCATGGCCTCGCCTCCAGAGAGCGTCATGCCGCCGCCGGAACGATGATAGAACACGCCGTCTTCTTCAACCTTATCAAGCACCTGTTCGACGGTCATGGCTTCTCCATACACGCTCTGCGCACCAGACGGGCAGGCGCGCACACAGTCAAAACACTCGGTGCACTTGGAGCGGTCGTGCATGATCAGGCCGTTGATGAGGGTGAGCGCACCCGTTTTACAGGCCTTGAGGCAGCGCCCGCACACCTCGGCGGTGAGGCAACGTGATGGATTGAAGGCGTGCTCGGGCTGCAGATGTTGCGATTCGGGGTTGCTGCACCAGCGGCAACGCAGAGGGCAGCCCTTGAGGAACACAAGGGTGCGGATGCCTTCGCCGTCGTGCACGCTGAACTTCTGAATATTAAAAACAATGCCTTGTACTTGTGCGTCAGTCATGGGGGTATCCTTCATGTGCGGCCAGCACCGGCGCACTGGTTGAAAAGGGAGGATCAGGCTTGGCCGGGAGAAAACAAAAAGGGAGGGGCGCCCCCCTCCCCTTCTGGTCTGTTTGCCTGTTTACCTGTGGGGACTGAAGGCTTGGAGAGAATTGTGGCGGGCGGCAGTCTGTTCCGGCAAGGAGAGTTATGCAGCCGGAAAGGGGCAACGGCTGCCCGCCACAGCAGGTTTTAGAACTGTGCGTGCTCGGTGCGGTCGATAATGTCGTTCTGCAGATCGCGGGAAAGATCGCAGAAGTATGCGCTGTAACCTGCGATACGCACCAGCAGGCTGCGGTAGTTGTCGGGGTCTTTCTGCGCGTTGACCAGTGTCTGCTTGTTCACAATGTTGAACTGCAGGTGCCACAGCTTGAGATCGCACCAGGTGCGGATGAGGTTGACGATCTTCTGCGTGCCGTCATCGCCAGAAACGCACTTGGGCGACAGCTTGATGTTCAGCAGGCGCGAAGCGCGGTTGACCATGCCGTAGTTCTTGGAATGGTAGTTGGAGAGCAGCACCGCGGTGGGGCCGTTTTTGTCTGCGCCGTGCGAAGCCGAGGAACCGTCGGAAAGAGCGGTCCAGGCATGCCGGCCATTGGGAGTGGCAGAAACCACCTTGCCAAAGGGCACATGCGAGGTGATGGGCACGTAGCGCACGTCAACATGCACGCCGCGGTCACGCGAGCTCTTTTCGGCTTCCACCTGGGTAAAGCGGTCCACGTCCTTGGCGATGCTGTCCACATAGGGATCGTTGTTGCCGTAGCAGGGGGCGTTGCGCAGCATTTCGCGCACGGGTTCGTAGCCCTTGAAGTCAGCCTTGCAGGCTTCCACAACTTCCTTCATGGACAGGCGCTTTTCTTCAAACACGAGCTTTTTGATGGCGGCAAGGGAGTCTACCACCGTGCCGTAACCCAGAAATTCGAAGTATGAGTAGTCCACACCGCCGGGAATCTTTTCGCAGTGCAGGTCCATGAGGTTTTCCATGCACAGGTTGTGCAGCACGGAAGAAAGCGGCGCGGCAAAGTGCTGCGGGCGCAGTTTGTCTACCACGTGCTGCTGCTGGAAGGCCTTGCGCAGCAAGTTGAGGTGCTGGGCCTGATAGGCGGTGTAGAATTCTTCCCAGTTCTTGAATCTGGTGGCTTCGCCCGTTTCAATGCCCACGACCTCTTCGCCGTAGTGCTGCATGCGGCCATTGTACATGGTCATTTCAAGCGCGGTGGCAAAGTTCACATACACGCAGCCCGAGGTGTAGGTATCGCGGTTTGGCATGCGGGTTTCGGTGCAGCCCGAAACGGCGTAATCCAGAGCTTCGTTAACCGGGCAACCCTTGATGGTGTTGAGGAACACCACCTCTTCGTCATTGATCAGCTTGGGGAAACCAGAGCCGTCCTTGATGGTCAGGGCCACTTCGCGCAGAAAGCGTTCGGGCGAACGGGAATGGATACGCGCGGCAAGGTCGGGGTAGTTGAGCGGGAATTCGCGCTTGGATTCAAGGAACAGGTAGGTCAGATCGTTGGTGGCGTCTTCGCCTTCGGGAGTCTGGCCGCCGATGGTCACGGCTTCCCAGTGGGCGTAGCCTTCCTGGAATTCAACACCTGTGGGGTTGATGTACAGGTCAATGAACTGGGCCATGTCCACCCACATGCATTCAAGCAGTTCCTTGGCTTCTTCGCGGGAGATTTTGCCCTCTTCGATATCCTTTTTGTACAGGGGGTACAGGTACTGGTCCATGCGGCCATTGGAGATGATGGCGCTGGCCTTCTGTTCAATGCGCGAGAACATCTGCACAAACCACTGGCACTGCATGGCTTCGCGGAAGCTGCGGGCAGGGTGTGCGGGCACGTGATCGCAGGTTTCGGCGATCTGCAAAAGTTCGGCCTTGCGTTTGGCGTTGCCTTCCTTGGCGGCCAGTTCACGGGCCAGGTCGGCGTGGCGCTTGGCCCAGATCATGATGGCGTCGCACACTATGATCATGGCTTCGAGGAAAGGCTTTTTGTCCCACAGGTCCACAGAGTTGGTCAGGTCAAGGGTGCCCAGCTTTTCGCAGGCTTCTTTCTGAATGTCGAGGAAACCGCGATTGATGACCTTTTCGTAGTCCGGCACCCACTGAAGGGCCGAGCGGTACGAAGAGGTTTCGCTCACCACAAACTTGGACTTGAGGCCGCGTTCGTCAACATAGGTGACGTTGCGGATTTCGGCGGGCAGGGTATTGTTGAGGTGTTCGTGGTAGGTCTTGCCTTCCCAGTAGGGAGCGATCTCTTCCATAACGACCTTGATGTCTTCCTGCGAAATCTGGAAGGGGCTCTTGTCGCGGTGCTCGAGGTCGGCGAGCACTTCGCGGTAAAAGTCACCGTCGATTTCGGGATACAGAATGCCGTAGCGACCAAACTTGCCCACGCGGCCAGCAATAAGCTGGTTGGGGGTGATGTAGACGGTGATTTTTTCGGCCACATTCTTGAGGGCCTTGGCCCAGCGCAGAGTCAGCAGCTCACCTTCGGTTTCACGCATGGATTCGGTGAAATACTTGGCGCGTTCAACGTCCACGTGGGGCAAGGTAAACTGGTTCTGTTCCAGAATGCCATAAACGCGCTCGCGGCCATTCCGGTCTACGCTCTTGTTAACAACGCGATCTTCCTGGGGGGACATGCAGCAACCGCACTGACTCATGATGAAACTCCTGAATGGTGATTATTTTCAAGCGAGATGCTTGTGATATTCATCTCAATGCCTCCCTATGAGCATCATCCGTGCCATTGTCATTAACACTATGTTTTCATTAAATTTTTATGTTTATTTTAAAAAGGTTAGCAAAATAACAGGCGGCACCATTGTTGTAAATTTGCAACATTTTTTGCATAACATACCAAAATAAAATGATAAAATAAAAAAGTGTTTTTTTGCAACAGTGCAAAAAAACACTTTTCACAAGCGGACATGACCCGGCTCTTGCAAACCCCACTGCATCACCTAAAATCAGACTGATAAATCGAATAGTTGCCCAGTTTCTACCCTGCCATCATATGCAATTAGGCCTCCACTCAGGCAAAACAAAAAATAACGACAGGAAAAAGCATGATTATTAAACTTTATATATAAATTTATTTCATATTTAACCTGTATTTATACTGAATATGCAAGCTTTATTATCCTATATGCAATATATTAATTATTTCTTAATTTTATTCAAGTTGATAAAAACTATTATTTACTGTAGTTAATTAGTTGGTTGTATCACGCATATTCCGTACAGGAGAATGCACCATGCTGAAAAAATACTATGATGATTCAATTTCACGCAGCAAGTTTGATAAAGCATTTTCTCGAGCTGAATTAAAAATTTTAGCTCTTGTAGTTATTGCAATATTTATTACAACTGCTTCTCTTATTACCATATTCAACTATTATAGAAATATGGAGCTTAAATTGATAACTGTCATGAGGACAGATTCAATTTTTTCTCTGCTCCTTGAACTTATCCCACCAGAAAGCCTCATAAATATTAACAAGGGAAATATAGCTGATTCTGAACTGTACAATATTGTGCAGAGCGAGCTTAACAATGTACGCAAGATCACATCTGTACGCTATCTGTACACAGTTAAGCGCAACTCAGATGGCAATGCCATATATGTTGTTGATGGCCTGCCGGACACAGACGACGATTTTCGCCCTTACGGGTCACCCATTGAAGAAGAAATTTTGCCAGTGGTGAATAAATGCCTTGATGGACAAATTGTTCACGGAACAGAGATTCTTGACACATCATGGGGCATGGTCATACCCGCGTGTGAACCCATTAAAAAGAACGGCATAACAGTGGGCGCTCTGGCCATCGAATTTGACGGCAGCTATTTTTCTGAAAATACCAAAAATTCACAACGGTACGGAATAATTGTTTGCATCTGCGTTGCCATTTCGGTGGGGCTGGTGGCCATTTTGCTGATCCGCAGCTTTTCCATTCCCCTGTACAGGTGGCTTGCCTACACAGACCTGCTTACCGGCGCCTTGAACCGTAACGCCTATGAACTTGCCATGCACACGCTGTGTGACAGCACCCCGCAACCCAATCTGCTGGTGCTTACCTGTGACATCAACAGGCTCAAAGCCATCAATGACCAGATGGGGCACACCACAGGCGATCAGTACATACGCTCCATGGCGCAGTTGCTGCTGCGCAGGTTCAAGGGCAAAGCCGAAACGTATAGGATTGGCGGTGACGAATTTGTTACCCTTCTGCACGACCTGACACCAGAAGCCCTGGAAACAGCCATGCTTGATCTGTGTGCGGAGGCACAGCAGATTACCTTTGGGGAATACAGCCTCTCGTTTTCGTATGGCATTGCCGCTTTTGACAAAGACACTGATGCCAGTATCAAGGACACCATCTCGCGGGCCGACGCCAGCATGTACAAATACAAACAGGAATGCCCCAAACCATAACCACCGGCTTATTGCTGCGAGGGGTTCAGGGGCAGCACGGCTGAGACATTTGGTCGGCCTGCGCAGATTCCCCCTAGCAAAAACAGCGGACGGTCAGCCCCAACCCAGCTACGGGGATGTCTGACCGTCCGCCTTTTAACCGCAGCATATGGGCCAGTGTGCGGGGCTCAGTATTTACAGCATTTCAATTGCCACCGGCTACAGCCCTAATGCGCCAATGCCTCACCGAGGCTGGCAGCTACCCTCGCGATCTGTTCTTCCTCAAGATCGCCGTACATGGGCAGGCAAAGGGCGCGACTGGCCAGATTCTCTGCCACCGGGCACGATATCTGCCATTCGGCCTTCAGATAGGGCAAGGTATTCAGCGCAGGATAAAAATACCGGCGCGTGTAGATATCTTGCTGAGCCAGCGCATCCTGCACCCGCAAGAGGCTGCTTTCGTCGGGCAGCAAGACCGGATAATAGGCGTAGTTCCAATCCAGCTTACTGCTGCGCTTGGGGAAAGCCAGATTCATGCCCGCCAGCAAGGTATCATAGGTGGTATGCACACGCTTGCGCCGCGCGATCTCATCCTCCGTTCCTGGCAGAAGCGAGAGGCCCATGGCCGCATGGAGTTCGCTCATCTTTGCATTGATGCCCAGGCAATAGTGGGTATCACCCTCATGACCAAATGCCCTGGCGCGTGACAGTGCCTGATGAGCAGCTGCAGAATGGGACACAACACAGCCCCCCTCGGCCGTGTGAAAAAGCTTGGTGGCGTGAAAGCTGCAGACCGAATAATCACCGTAGTTCAACAAACCACTACGGTCATAGCGGCAGCCGAAAGCCTGCGCGGCATCATAAATAAGCGGAAGGCCGTTCTCGCGGCAGATATCGCCAAGGGATTCCACATCGCAGGCCAGACCGTAAACATGCACAGGAAGAACGCCAGCTATGTCAGGAGAATCCTGAAGGCATTTGCGCAGTTTTTCAGGAGAAAGGCACATGGTTTCAGGATCAACATCCACAAAAACCGGCGTGCAGCCCATCCAGAGAATGGCAGAAAGTGTTGCAACGTAGGTATACGGTGTTAGTGCAATTTTTTTCCCTGCAAGGCCTGCGCACTGCAAGGCCAGCATAAGGGCCGTAGTGCCGTTGTTGCAGAGCAGGAGTTCATCAACCGCAAGGTAATCACAAAGAGACGTTTCCAGATTTCTGACATGGCAACCGTGGTTTGTTACCCAGGCTGTCTGAAAAACCTCCTCCAGCCGACGAAAAAAAATTTCTTTATCGGGTAATCTGGATTTTGTGACATAGAGCTTGTTTTCCATAGATTGATGTTCCCTGTTTGCACGTGGGGACGCGTAGTATTTATTAAGATATTATGTTAAAAAAACAGATAAAAATGGAAAAATCAATTCTGGATAAAAATCTGGAAAAATAAGGGCCTGATTAACATTATACAGCTATTCGTTAATAATCAATTTTATTGGCTTTGCCAAGAAAACGGCATTGGATGATCCTGTTTTTATCTGATTCATTGAGCATGGTGAAGAACGATATTTTCGATTACAGCACAAAATTATGTATCGGCAATAATGCCCCGATAACAGACAGGCAGGCCTGACTGCCATATTTATAAAGACAGGTGCAGCTTTCTCAACGCATAAGCACCCCTTTAAAAGACGGGATGCCCATGGCAGATTTTTTTGATTGCGATAACGGTTAAACAGACTGAAACGGACGGATACCGCTCAGAAGCATGGTGCACAAAAAAATTTGTTTTTCAAGTGACTTATAGTGAATAATGGCGTCACAAACCATACTGACGGTAATAAATCGCCTCAGCAGGAAACTTTTTACACCGTGTCGCATACGCAAAATGCAGTTAGTTGCTGTTAAGGCCCCATAGGTATGGCTCTCACAGTACTGAACTGACAGCCCCAAGGGGTGACCATCTTGCGATTCATAAAAGGCACGCGTACAGTATCTGTAAATATTTCAGCAGTGAACGTATCTATTGCAGCATAGCTGACCACTGAAACATGGGCAGCTTGGCAGTACGCGTGGAAGCCATTCGTGCAATGACGGCCACATTAAGCCCCCCCAAGCGGGCTGATTGAATATTTTGCAGAAGGCACGGTTCATGCATTGTATTTGGCTATCGGGGGCCCGCACTACAGGCCAAAACCGTGACTGCGCCAAGCATTTATCAAAATAATCATTCGAGATTATTTACTTATTTTTTAGCAGCCAGTACAAAAGACTCAGCGAAATATATGTTCTGACTGCGCCAAAGCCAAAAATACGACGTAACCAAGGCCCTGCGGCAGCCCTCGCCCCGCGAGTTTATCCGCACATTGCAAAGCGCGCAGCCAGTTCTGCCAATAATGCAGCTGCCCCAATGTGCCCAGCTCAGGAGAAAAAATCGTGTTCGCACAACTTCATGGAGCACGCATAGCAGCCATCCACACGGCTGTACCGCAACAGGAAATCCGCATTGAGGATGAACTGGAATACTATGGCGGCAGCCTGAAAAAGGCCGAACGGGCTAAATCCATGATCGGCACTGACCGCCGCAGGGTGGCCTTTCCCGGCCAGACCGCGTCAGACCTGTGTCAGGCCGCTGCAACAGATATGTTTGCCGCGCATCCTGAAGAAAAGCAGCGTGTAGACGCGCTTATTTTTGTGACGCAATCGCCAGATTTTGACCAGCCTGCAACGGCCTGCGCCCTGCAACACCGCCTTGGCCTGCCGCAATCCTGCGCCACCTTTGATGTCAATCAAGGCTGCGCTGGTTTTGTCTACGGCCTCTGGCTTGCAGGAACCATGGTAGCCTCCGGCAGTTGCGGCTCGGTTCTGCTGCTGGTGGGCGATGCGCCCTACAGGCCGCGCGACCCGCGCAACCGGATCATGGCCCCCATTTTTGGCGATGCTGGCAGCGCCACGCTTATCACACGGGATGTGGACGCTGCTCCCCTGATTTTTTCCATCGGCACAGACGGAGCTGGCTTTGCCCATATTATTCAGCCCGGCGGCAGGGCACGGGTTCCTTTTTCAGAAAAATTTGAAAACAACCGCGCATTTTTTGAAGATATTCAAGGGGCCGACGGCTATCCCTGGCGGCTTTGCGATACTTACATGGATGGAGCGGCAGTCTTCAATTTTACCCTGCGGGTAATCCCGGAACATATCCGTGAATTCCTTGCGCGAAGCGGCGCTGACCCTGCGACCATAGACTACTTTGTGCTGCATCAGGCCAATCGCCAGATTATCAGCGAAATCGCGCGAAAGGCAGGCCTGCCACTGGAAAAAACACCGTCTGAAACTTTCAGCCGCTACGGCAACCTTTCCTCAGCTTCCATCCCTGCCTCGCTTTGTGACCTCTTTGGTCAGGATGGAAGCACCGGCAAGCGCAAAATCATGCTTTGCGGTTACGGCATCGGCCTCACATGGGCCTCCTGCCTGTGGGAAGCGGCAAACTGCGCATGTGCTCCAGTGCTGAGCGTACCTGCCCCCGATTCCGAATCTGCATCCCCGGAAGCCCAGGTAAGGTTCTGGTGCAAATACCTTCAAGGAGAACGTGATGCAACATAATGAATTTATTGATATATTTAAAGACGTCATCCAAAGTGATTCCGACATTGCCATGGATTCGACTCTGGAAGGAATAGAGGAATGGGATTCGATGGCCATGATGGCCCTGATCGCCTATTTCGACGTAAAGCTTGGCATCACGGTAACTTTTGACCAGTTGCACGCGCTGAAATGCGTTCGCGATGTTGCCCTTCTGGTGCCCGGTTTTGAGGCATGACGACATTTTCCGCCGCGCAGCGCATTCTGGTCACAGGTGCCAGCTCTGGCATAGGCCGTGCCATCGCCTTGCTGCTCAACGAGCGCGGGGCCACTGTGCTTGCCAATGGCCGTGCTACAGAACGGCTGGAGCAGGTACGAAATGAATCAGCCGATCCATCGCGCATGCTGCTTGCGCCGCGCGATATGACGGCGGACATGGATGCCCTGCCCGCATGGCTCAAAGGGCTGAGCCGTCAGTTCGGCCCCCTGCACGGCCTTGTATGCAGCGCAGGGGCAACCTGGAACGCCCCAATGGCCCTCTATGATCTGACGAAAGCACGCCAGCTTTTTGACTTGTGCTGCCATGCGCCCCTGCTGCTTGGCGGCGCTTTTTGCGACCGCCGCGCAAATACTGGCGCGGGCGCGGCAATTGTTTTCATTGCCGCAGCTGCCGCAGTTGCGCCCAATCCCGGGCAAGGGGCGTACGGCGCAGCCAAGGCAGCGCTGGTTGCGGGCGCAGTATGCCTTGCCAAAGAAGCGGCCCCGCGCGGAGTTCGCGTTAACTGCATTTCTCCCGGTCTGGTGCAAGGACCCATGATGGACGCAACAGTAGAGCAACTTGGGCAGTCATTTCTGGAAAAGGAACAGCCCCTCTACCCTCTTGGTTTTGGCAAACCGCAAGATGTCGCCAACATGGCTGCCTTCATGCTTTCACAAGAAGCATCCTGGCTTACAGGGCAAAATATTATGCTTGCCGGAGGCCGCTGATATGCAACGCCTCAAAATTATTGGCAACTCTGGTGCAGCCCGCGAATGCTACTGGCTCTTTCAGGACATGTGCGCGGCAGATGCCAGCCTGAAGACGCGTTGCAGATTTCATGGGTTCCTGTCCTGGCGTAATTATAGCGGCGATCTGAAAAAACTACAGAACATGTTTCTGGGTGATGCTCTCGATTATTCCATTAATGATGAAGATATTTTTGTCATTGGTATAGGCAATCCAAATTTACGTGAAGATGTCTATGTGACCATGAAATCGCGTGGGGCTTCATTCTTTACTTTGTGCCATCCACTGGCAGACATTAATCCTGATAGCAATGTAGGTGAGGCCAACATTTTTCAGCGCAATAGCACGGTTTTTTGCGATGTATCGCTTGGCAATGCCAATTATCTTAACGGTGCAGTCAATCTCTCGCACGATGCAACAGTGGGAGATTATAATTTTGTCGGCCCGTTCTCACTCATTCTTGGCAATTGCAGCGTAGGCTCGCGAAATCTTCTTGCAGCGCGCACTACCCTGTTGCCGGGCGCGCGTATCGGGGACGACAATATCATTGCTCCATCCAGCGTAATATACAAAGGTTGCCGCAACAATTGCCGCCTTGCGGGCAATCCTGCACTAACAATTGGTACAGTTTAATAAACCCACAGATTCCATTATGCTCCGAACTGTGTGTTTAAAATTCTTGCTGTATTTTTATCTGGATCACAGGAGCGCATGGTAGCGCAGAACAGAGCATTCGTCACAATATCACATTATAACAGTTTTTTATTTAAGTATTTTTTTACAGTTAATTTAATCATTTGATACGCGTTAAACCTAAAAAAAGAGACATACTGAATACGAAAGCTTAGTGGATTTACCGATGTGGATAACATTCCGAAAGCAGAAAAACATCTGCCCCATGAATCAAATTCACTTATGCGTGATGTACACCATGGCGAAATATCTATATAAAACAGGATTACACAAATGAAAAAGACATCTGTATTTGATTATGAGCACGAATTCTATGAACAATATCAGACACAATCTGCATATCGCCTCGGTGCAAGAACAAGCCATAGTATAAGAACCGACCCTCGCCATTTGCTGTTTACACTTTCAAGGTATAAATTTTGCGCAAAAATGCTTGAAGGAAAAAACAGCGTTCTTGAAGTCGGCTGCGGAGATGCCGTTGGCGCACCTATAATACTGCAAACTGTGGGCGAATTGCACGCTGTTGATATCGAACCAATTGTCATTGAACAGAACAGGGCAATGAACGAATTTGGAGAGCGGCTGTCATTTGGCTGCCATGACTTTACAAAAAACCATCCCGATAAAGTATTTGATGCCGTGTACAGCCTCGATGTAATTGAGCACGTCGAACCAGGTGAAGAAAAAAAATTCCTGGAAAACATTGTTGCATCAATGACTGATCACGGCGTGTGCATTATTGGAACGCCGAATATTACTGCAAACCAATATGCTTCAGAAATAAGCAAAAAAGGGCATATCAACCTGAAATCCGCCGCAACCCTGAAAGAAAGCCTTGCCCAGTATTTTCAGCATGTTTTTCTTTTTTCCATGAATGATGAGGTCATTCATACTGGCTATGCGCCAATGAGCCACTACCTTATGGCAATATGCGCAAGCAAAAAGAATCTGCAAGGCTGTTAACAGGCACACTTTCATTTCAAGGCGATGTTCAATGTCGATACCCGCAATTTTGTTGGCAGCAGGAAAGGGAACACGCCTTCGCCCATTAACAGACCATATACCTAAATGCATGGTCCCTATCAGGGGCCGACCACTGCTCGATTTTTGGATTACAGCATGCCACGAGGCAGAATTTGGCCCAATTATAATAAACACGAATCATTTGGCTGAACAGGTCGAACAATATGTGCAGAAATCCCCACTGAGCAAGGACGTTGTGCTTGTTCACGAAAAGGAACTTTTGGGCACAGGCGGCACGATACTTGCTTTAAAAAAATTGCTAACGGGAACGTTCTTTGTTGCCCACGCGGATAACCTGAGTGTTTTTGATATGGCAAAGTTTCTAACAGCACATTCAAATAGACCTCAGGGCTGCCTCATGACCATGCTGCTTTTTGAAACGCCAACTCCCGAATCCTGCGGCATTGTATCTTTGGACAGCCGGGGCGTCGTGCAGGAATTTCACGAAAAAGTTCCTGGAATTAAAGAGACATCAGCAAACGGAGCCGTATACCTGATGGAACCAGAGGTTTTGCCCCTGCTGGAAAACTGCAAAACAGAGAATCCAGATATCAGCCTGGATCTTATTCCTCAGTGCCTTGGGCAAATCTTTACCTTTAAAGATGTAACGTACCACCGGGATATTGGCACTGTAAAAAGTTATATTGCGGCACAGAAGGAATTTGCAGTATTGCAATCCACTCACAATGACCTTGACTCTCCAGGTTACCTGCAAAAATGAACAAGCATATCTACATTCTCGGCAGCAACTCTTTTTCTGGTGCACACTTTGTTAAGCATGCCCTGAAACAGGGATTTACCGTGACTGGGGTTAGCCGCTCCCCAGAGACACATCCTGTTTTTTTGCCGTATTATGATGAACACGGCAAACAGCCCGAAGGCTTTTCTTTTTTGCAGGCAGATCTCAATCACGACCTTGATGCCCTCACTGCGCGCATGTCTGAAGATCAGCCTTCATACATTGTCAATTTTGCAGCGCAGGGCATGGTTGCAGAGAGTTGGCAGCATCCCGAGCAGTGGCTCCGAACCAATGCCCTCTCCCCCCTCATTCTCCATGACCGGCTCAGAAAATGCTCATGGCTGGAAAAATTTGTTCAGATATCAACGCCAGAAGTGTACGGAACAGCGGGTGAAGCCATTAAGGAAAACACCTGCTACACCCCAAGCACTCCTTACGCGGTCTCAAAGGCTACCGCCGACATGAATCTGATGTGCTTTTTCAAAGCATATAATTTTCCCGTGGTTTTTACCCGTGCCGCCAATGTTTATGGCCCTTGCCAGCAGCTATACAGAATCATTCCGCTTACCATACTTAAATTTCTTGCCGGAGATACAATAACGCTGCATGGCGGTGGTAAATCCGTGCGTTCCTTTATCCATATTGCGGATGTGTGCGATGCCACATGGAAAATAATGACAATGGCAGATGCTGGAGAAATATTCCACATATCAAGTCCCGACATTCTGTCTATCCGCGATCTTGTGCTCCTCATAGCGCAAGAAATGAAAGTAGATTCTGACAAACATGTAATATCTGGCGAAGAACGGCTTGGTAAGGATGCAGCGTACCTGCTAGACTCTTCTAAATTGCAGAATAAATTTAACTGGAAAACGACATTCGACCTTCAAAAAGGTATCAATGAAGTAATAATATGGGTAAAAAATAATATTCATATTTTAAATAAAATGCCGCAACAATACAAACACAAGGCGTAGTTCCATGTCCATCGGCAAACAATCCGAAAGCAACGCCTACAAAAACTGGCAATGCTATGCCTCCACCATTGAAAAACTTCTATCCGAATCTTGCGCCACCGATGGTTCTGGATTGGAGATGGATATGGACAGCGCCCTGGCACTGTGGAGAGATGCGGCAATCAAGTGCCGTGAGCAGGGTGAGATTGTATTCGTTGGCAATGGCGCCAGTGCATCAATTGCCAGCCATTGCGCTGCAGACATAATGAAAAATGCCTGCATTACAACACGCGTTTTCACTGATTTATCCATGCTCACCGCCATGGGCAATGACGAAGGATACGAAAAAGTTTTTATGCTGCCCATACAGCAATGCATGAAAAATACAGACATGCTCGTTGCAATAAGCAGCTCTGGGCGGTCTCCCAACATTTTACATGCGGTTTCAGCAGCGCGAAAAAAAGGTGCTTATATAGCCACAGTTTCTGCATTTTCTGAAGATAACCCGCTTCGAAACTTTGGCGACTGCAATATATTTGTGCAGACTCACAGCTATGGGCTGGCGGAAAGCTGCCACGCTGCTATCCTGCATTGCTGGATGGACATGCTGACGACCAACAGGATTTAATATGGAACAATTACTATCCATCCTGCGCACCTTTCGACGTCAACACGCGCAGCAGCGTATCAGTTTTGTTTCAGGCAACTTCAAGGTTATCCACCCTGGGCATATTCGACTGCTGCGTTTTGCAAAAGAAATGGCCGACCTGCTCGTAGTGGGTGTTTTGCCCCGCAATGATTTCAATGCAGACATTGATGAACAGGACAGGCTGTACAACGTGCAGGCCTTAAGCATGGTTGACTACGCCTGCATGGTGAACGACCCGCTGGGCGAGACCCTGCGTGCGCTTCGCCCTGATTTTGTGATCAAGGGCAAAGAACATGAGCAGGCTGAAAACATTGAATGGCAGGTGCTGGAAGAAATTGGCGGAAAGCTGATCTTTTCATCGGGCCAGCCGCTTCCCTCAGCCATGGATTGCGTTTCTGCCGCTCCGGTTCAGGCATCAACACGCCTGATCCAGCCTCATGCCTATATGGACCGCCATTCCCTTTCAGTGCAGTCACTCGCAAATCTTGTTGAGCGCATAAAAAAGGTAGAGGTATGCGTTGTTGGCGATGTTATTGTTGATGAATATATCAATTGCGATGCATTGGGGATGTCTCAAGAGGACCCCACCGTTGTAGTTACGCCGATTGATACGCAAAGATACCTTGGCGGTGCTGGAATTGTCGCCGCTCATGCGGCAGGCCTGGGAGCCAGTGTAAACTTTGCAGCCGTTTGCGGAGAAGGCGACGCAGCAGAATTTGTCAGCGAAAAATGCCAGGATTACGGCGTTACATGCGACCTTTTTTCCGACTCCACGCGTCCCACTACCTTGAAGCAACGCTTTCGCTGCCGGGGAAAAACCATGTTGCGCGTCAGCCATCTCAGGCAACATGGAGTTGATAAAAAACTGACTGAAGAAATGCTGGCAAAGCTTCGCCCTCAAGTGGCAAAAGCACAACTGCTCATCTTTTCTGATTTCAACTATGGCTGCCTGCCCCAACCGCTGGTGGACCAATTGACGGAATGGGCAAACGCCAAACAAACCCTGATTGCAGCAGACAGCCAGTCCTCCTCGCAGATGGGAGATGTTTCACGTTTCCGCTCTACCCACCTTCTGACCCCCACAGAGCGCGAAGCACGGCTGGCTGTACACGATTTTGAGGCGGGTCTGGTTGTGCTGGCGGATCTGCTGTTAAAAAAGGCAACAGCCCGAAATGTCATACTTACCCTGGGTGAATCTGGGGTTCTCGTACAGCAGGACAGCTCCGCAACGGATCAGCTGCCAGCTTTGAACCCTGCGGCACGTGATGTAGTTGGCGCAGGCGATTCTTTACTGGTGGTTGCCAGTCTGGCTCTGGCCGCTGGCGGCAACATATGGGAATCTGCCTGTCTGGGATCGGTGGCGGCGGGCATTCAGGTAGGACGGCAGGGCAATGTGCCGCTTTCAGCGGACGAAATTGTCGCATGCCTACAACACTGGCGGTAAACGGTCATGGGCTCAGACAAATATAATATAGACGGTCATAAGCTGCATCTTCATCCTGAGCGGGTCAGCCAATGGCTTAATGGCGAAACCATTGCTCCGCTTTATATCGAGATATCCCCTTCGGGGACCTGCAATCACCGATGCATTTTTTGCAGCATGGACTTTATGGGCTACAAAAAACGCTTCCTCGATTCTGCCGTCATGTACGAGCGATTGCGTGAATGCGGAAAACTGGGTGTGCGCTCCGTCATGTTTGCCGGCGAAGGCGAACCTCTGCTGCATAAAGATATCTGCAGCATGGCTGAAGTCGCCCACGCATCCGGCATTGATGTAGCATTCACCACCAATGGCGTTTTTCTTGATGAAGAACACGCCGCACGGCTGCTGCCTGTTACCTCATGGATCAAGGTAAGCTGCAACGCCGCCACCGCGGAAGAATACGCGCGCGTGCACCGCACTGCAGCCAAAGACTTTTCCCAGGTCATAAAAAATGTGGAGACCGCAGCCAGCATACGCGCACGGCATGGCTATTCATGCACGTTGGGCTTCCAGTGCATCCTCTTGCCGGAATTTGCGGGCAACCTGCCTGCCTTTGCCCGCCAGGCCCGTGACGCAGGGGCGGATTATCTGGTGATCAAGCCATATACCCACAGCCCTCTCAGCTTGCATAATCCCTTTGGTCACCTTCACTACGAAGATTTTGCCGACCTGGAAGAAACGCTTCGCGCTGAGGAAACGCCCGGCTTTAAAGTCGTTTTTCGCAGCGAGGCCATGCAGCGGTGGGATACCAAAAAAATGGATTTTGACCGCTGTCTGGCATTGCCATTCTGGGCCTACGTGGATTCAGAAGCCAACGTATGGGGGTGCTTGCGCCACCTGAATGAAGAAGAATTTCGCTACGGAAATCTGTCAGAGCAGACGTTTGCAGAAATCTGGATGGGAGACGACAGGCGTGCAAAAGTAAAACAGTGCACTGAGAGCCTTGATATAACCAACTGTCATGTCACCTGCCGCATGGAACCAGTCAACAGCTACCTTTGGCGCTTGCGGCATCCGTACCCTCATGACAATTTTATCTGAACATTTCGAGGACGCCATGCCCGATCTCAACGCGATTGCCAGACAGCTTCGGTTTGACATCATTTCATTGTCCCATGCCGCGCGTGCGGCGCACATCGGCTCATGCCTGTCGTGTGCGGACATACTTGCAGCCGCCTACAACGGGGGGCTGAACATAAGCCCGGAAACTGCCGCAAGCCCCTCGCGGGACAGGCTGGTTTTCAGCAAAGGGCATTGCGCTGCTGCTCTGTTCTGCGCCTTGGCCCAACGCGGCTTTTTCAGCCGTGAAAAACTGTTTGCCGCGTTCAACAAAAACGGCGGCCTGCAGGAGCATCCCAATCTGGGGGCGATGCATGGTGTAGAGAACGCCTCTGGTTCATTGGGGCACGGGCTTTCTCTTGGACTTGGCATGGCATTGGCCTCCCGGATAGAAGGCGTCCCCTTCCGCGTCTGTGTTATCATGGGTGATGGCGAATGCAATGAAGGCAGCGTATGGGAAGCTGCCATGCTGGCAGGAGCGCAAAAAACCGCAAACCTGTGCGCAGTTGTGGATGCCAACCGTTGGCAGGCAACAGGCCGTAGCAACGAAATCACGGCTCTTGAGCCTTTGGCCGACAAATGGCGTGCATTTGGGTGGCAGGCGGTTGAGCTGGACGGCCATGATCCGGATACGCTTAAAGCTGCCCTCCAAGAGGTCGGCACCGGCACACGCCCATTGGCCATAGTTGCCCGCACCATAAAGGGGAAAGGAATTTCCTTTATGGAAGATGACAACAACTGGCACTACCGCATACCCAATGAAGCCGAAATGAATCTTGTCCGCGAGGAGCTGGGGCTCTCATGAGAAACGCTTTTGCCGCCGAACTGCTGACCCTTGCCGAAGAAAACGAGCGTGTCGTCCTCCTTTCTGGCGATATGGGCAATAATCTGTTTAATGCGTTTAAAAAGCGCTTTCCAGATCGCTTTATCAACTGCGGCGCAGCCGAGGCCAATATGACCGGGATTGCGGCTGGCATGGCGCTAGCCGGTTTGCTGCCGATCACATACAGCATAGCATCTTTCAATCCCGGGCGCTGTGCGGAACAGGTGCGCATCGACATTTGCCTTCAAAATCTTCCCGTCATTGTGGTTGGCGTGGGCGCAGGTTTTTCATACGCCTCTCTGGGGCCAACACACCATTCGCTGGAAGATATAGCCTGGATGCGCAGCCTGCCCAATATGACTGTAATCTGCCCCGGAGATGCCGTTGAAACCCGCTGCGCGCTGAGAGCGGCGCTGCACCATGGGGGGCCTGCCTACCTTAGGCTGGGCAAAAAAAACGAGCCCATTGTCCATGCGACTCCACCAGAGTTTGTTCTGGGCAAGGGCATTTCATTGAGTGAAGGTCAGGATGCCTGCCTTTTGTCTGTGGGCACATTGTTGCCGCTCGCGGTTGAGGCGGCGCAAATTCTGTCCTCACAGGGCATTGCGACAGAGGTAGTCAGCCTGCATACCGTAAAGCCCTTGGATACGGCTCTGCTTCAGCGGATATTTGCCACCAAGAAAGTGGTTGCGGTTTTGGAAGAACATGTTCCCTCAGGCGGCGCATGGTCTGCAGTTGCAGAATGGCTCAGCATGCAACACCCCACCACCGCCAAGGCGCGCCTTGTACGCTGCGGAGCAAAAGACGTGTTTTATACGCAGGGCGGCAACGCAGCCTGGGCACAACAACTCTCTGGCCTGACCGTTTCAGACGTGTGCAGCACTATTGCATCTGCTGCAACATAGCCACTCCACATGAATCATAAGAGATTATTATGATTGTAGGCATTGATTTTGACAACACGTTAGTCAACTATGATGACCTCTTTTACAACGAGGCGATAAGAAGGCAGCTACTGCCTCCAGAAACGAAATCAGGCAAGCAGGCGGTGCGCGATGCCTTGCGCGCACTCGGGCGAGATGAAGACTTTACACTTCTTCAGGGGCATGTTTACGGCCCTGGGATTCTTAAGGCACAGCCGTATCCCGGCGCGAGAGAAACTGTGGCTGCACTGCTTCAGGCTGGTTATGGGGTATATGTAATCAGCCATAAAACGCGCTTTCCCTACCGCGGCCCCCAATACGATCTGCACCTTGCGGCGTTGGGCTGGCTTGAGGCCTGGCAATTCTTTGCACAGGGCATGCTTTCACCCGAAAAGGTTTTTCTGGAACCAACTCTGCAGTCCAAGCTTCAGCGCATTGACGCGCTTGGCTGTGCATACTTTATTGACGATCTCCCGGAACTCCTCTGCCACCCGGACTTTCCGCAGAACACAAAACGCATTTTGTTTGACCCGCATGAAAAAAACGCCCGTTCCGAGACGCCCCTGCTTGCGAATGCGTTCTCCCAGTGGAGCTCCATCAAAATGCGCCTGCTTGAACACACTGGTACCAAGGCCGATATGGATTGCGCCGATGCCCAATCTGCGCCCCTTGGTTCAACCCGACAGTAAGCTATGGAAGAGCCGTTAATTACCAGCATTCCGCAACCATTTTTGCGCGACTATCTGCAAAAAACGGGTGAGCACTTCGTTGGGCTTGAACGCATTTTTTTCGGCAAAAATAACCGCTCTTACCATGTGCGTACTCTTGGACATTCTTATTTTTTAAAAGTCTACTTTCGCCACCCCCATGACACCAGAGACAGGCTGGGGGCGGAATACGCATTCCTTGAATTTTGCCGGGACCAAGGCATCGGGGGAGTTCCTCTGCCGCTGGCTTCTGACTGGGAAAGCGGTATGGCGTTGTACAGCTGGATAGATGGGGCACCAGTAAAAAAAGGGCAGGTTTCCAGCGAAGACATAAAATCTGCCGCAGCCTTGCTGGGCGCTTTGGCCCTTTGCTCATCAGTCCCGCAGGCAGCGAAACTGCCTTTTGCAGCGGATGCCTGCACAAGTGCATGGGACCACATGGTCTTGGCTCAACGCCGTGTAGAAGCACTTTCAACAGCTCTGATGGCCGCCCAGACCAACCCAATAGTACTGCAGGCTCGAGATTTTGCCGTAAAAGGGCTTGTTCCGGCACTGAACTCGGTCATGAGTATGGCGCAATCCCTTATTGAACCAGATGCCCTGCGCCAACCGCTTTGCCATCACGACTTTATAGTTTCGCCTTCCGATTTCGGCTTTCACAATGCCCTCAGGATTCAGGACGGCGTAGTTTTTGTGGATTTTGAGTATGCAGGTCGGGATGACCCCGTAAAGACCGTGTGCGATTTTGTCTGCCAGCCGGAAATTCCAGTGGAGGAAGACGAGTTGGAGACTATGACGGACTCTCTGGAAACATTTGATGCAAAAAAAATTCTGCAGCGGGCCAAAATGCTCCTTCCGCTGCACAGGATCAAATGGTGCTGCATTATACTGAACGATTTCATTAAATTACATGCCTTGCGAAGAGAATTTTCCAATGAGGAAAATTCAGGGGCAGATAAATTGGAAATTCAGATGCACAAGGCTCAAAGCTACGCAGATATGCACGGCGTATTTAAATAACTAATGAATTTAAATAATATAATTCATATCTTAAATAACAGCCAAAACAACCGGCATGATCGCCATAAGACAGCATTTGCCGCTAGCATATTAACGTATTTATCATGTTGCGCTTGCTATAAATAAATTCAGTGCTCTTGATTTTCAGATATTACTAATACGTCCTTGCGAACATAGAGCATGGAGAGATTATGAAAACACATTCTGACAACACACAAAAACACACACTATATTTGCACATATTTCCATATGGAAGCTGTGAAAATACGTTACACCGCTATTTACATAATAACATTTCAGAAACAAATCTGTCATACTCAAACACTCAATATGACATTATAACACAATTAAAATCGCATGCGTATCTCTCTCAGCTCATCAACAAATCAGTAAATTACGAATCAATCGAGAGCCGCAATTATTACGTTTCGTGCCTCAAAACATTCTGGAAGGACATAGCAAAAAAGCTCACACAGAAAGACAATACACTTATTTCATTAAGAAACAGCATTGTCAGCTGGGACATATTTTGGAAAACAGCTGCGGAAGTTATGGATATTTCAACAATTCAGGTTCAAGCAATACTTCCCATGCTCCACCAGGAAGATTCACTGGAGTTTTTTTATCGCCTCAACATGTGGCACAGCGTGTCGCCAGAGTCTTTTCAACCTACACAAGAAAAATACAATTACCTGTTAGCGTGGACAAGGCTGTCCGAAAGCGCCCATAAGTACGGCATTCCGTTATGCAAACCGCATGTACTCTGGAAACCTGGACACACAGACGCAGACGAGCAGTTTGTTGTGCAGTCAATTCTGCACAGTTGCGGGTTGTCCACACCTGAATCGATCGCGCAAGACAACACCACGCTGAAATCTCATGACTGTTTGCGTTTTGCGGCCTTGACGTTGCCGCCACCCTTCCCTTTCGCCTTTCAGGTGTTAGGAGTGCAGACAAAATTTTGCGCCGATGCATGGCAATCTTCAATGCATCAGAGCGTGCTAGCCTCCTTGCGCCAAGGCGAAATGCAGGGTCTTTTTTCGCTGAAGCCTCTCAGTCCAGCCTCAATGCGGAAAAAAGCATTGGAACTGGGGCAGGACGGCAATGACAAACTATGCCGTCTATATCCGGAAATCAGCGCGGCCATGCAGGCTGGCCCGGAAAATCCTGTGGAAACTCCCAATGAACCAGTGCACACGCTATCTGCAGATAACATTGAAAAATGCATCCATCTTTTATCCGTAGAGCAAAAGCAGTGGATATCCCACTGCATGGAAACAGAATTCAAATCATTAACTGACGAACAGATATGCATAAAACAGCATCTCAACCATAAACTTCAGACAAAAAAAGAGTATCAAGATACTCAATACGTTATCAGCGTACTAACGCTCGCATATAACGCAAAAGACTACATAGCCCAAAATATAGAAAGCATCATTGACCAGCAATGTTCTGTTCCCATCCAGCATATAATTGTTGATGACGGTTCAGACGATGACACACAAAATATTATTGAGAGCTATGCCCGGCGCTTTGCGCATATCAAACCCGTTTTTATTCCGAGGTTTCCACGACATAACGGGGGCGACAACGTAAAAACACTGTTTGGTAGATGCCATACTAAATATGCTGCTATCTGTGATGGGGATGATTATTTTACAGATCCGCACAAACTTCAAAAACAGTATGATTTTCTTGAAAAACACGCTGAGTGCGCGCTGTGTTTTCACCCTGTCAACGTAACCTATGAAGACGGTTCACCAACACGCACATATCCTCCGGAAAACATTTTGCGGGGGGGTGTTCGCCAGTTTTACTCAATTAAAGATCTGCTTTTTGCCAATTTCATGCAGACAAATTCTGTGATGTACCGCTGGCGCTTTACAGATGGCCTGCCTGACTGGTTTGACCCAACCCTTGTTCCCAGTGATTGGTACTGGCATCTGTTGCACGCCGAAACAGGCCTCATTGGCTATCTCAAAGAGCATATGAGCGTTTATCGTCGCCATGCCGCATCGCTCTACGCCTCAGCCGAAGGTGACCACGTCGACCATAGAGCTGTTCATGGACTTAATGAACTGCGCACCTACAACACCCTGAACAGGCACTTCAAAAATCGGCACTACGATGATTTTTGCCGCCTTGCCATGGGTGTTTTGGCTGACTTTGTACAAATTTATATGCAGACAGGCGATGATTCATTGATTCAGAAAGGCATATCCATCTGTCCGGAATTCGGACAGGATTTTTTGAAGAAGATACAGGGATCATAGGATTCTAAGGCAAACGCTCCCCATAACGGTGTGAATGATGAAATGCTTCTGCACGGCCAAATTACTGTTTGTAGTGGAGTTGCGACCTGGCCTTACTGGATTCATGAGGCAGCCTTTGCTGAAAAGCCAAACTACGCAGCCCGACCCGTTTCAAAAGCTGTTGAGTTGCAGCATCTCAAAAACGCATCGTGTCTGAGGCATCCCCCAGGAAATGCCTTTGCAGATGCCACGGCGACCAGCAACAATTCCTTGTCCCACATCTGGGGTTGCCCTCGATCCCCCTTAAGAATTTCGCATTTAAGCCGTTGTATACAAAGGATAAGGGCATTATTTTTTGGCAAAGCAGTCAATACAGAGTTGGCACACGAAAGACAGGGACTGGCGGCAGGAGTATCGAACGTGCAGCTGATATCGCAAGGGCTCCGCACAAACAGAACCCATGTCAGCAGAACTCCCACCATATTAGCAGAGCAAGCCGTGGGGCAACACAAAAAATAATAATTAAGCCATACTGTTAATATTTACTGTAAAACAGGATTATTCTCACTACACAAGCAAAATGCAGTAAAAAGCGATCAGCTGCATGCAGTTTTATGTTACCCGTGCATTTGGGGGATAGTATGAGCAAAATGGTTTTTGTAAATGCCTTTGAATACTCTTATCTCGGCACACGAGTTTTGGCATCCTATCTTAAAAAATTCGGACATGAAACGCACAACATTTTGCTCGGGTGTGATTCCGGCCGGTATGTTTCAACGCTGCAAGAAAAACATCATGGATATCTGGCCCTGTGGAGAGGCAAACTCACGTCCAATATTGCCAATATATTTCCTCTGACTGACAAGGATTTTGCAGAACTTGAAAGAATTCTTCAAGAAGAACAGCCAGATATCATAGGCTTTAGCGCCCGTTCCACAAACAACCATCTGATACCCCACCTTGTCCCGGTTTTTCGGCGTGCCGTCCCGAATGCATTGCTGGTAGCCGGAGGCTACGGCCCGACACTTGAACCGGAGCTATACCTTGACGGTGGCTTTGACGTGGTTGTTCGAGGAGACGGAGAAGAAGCACTGCTTGAACTGGTCGACTGCCATGAAAAGAAAGATTGGGAGGCCGCGGCCAATATTTCCAATACTGTTTGGAGTAAAAACTTTGGCGGCAACTCCAATCCAATGAGAGATCAGGAAAAAGATCTTGAAAAATACCCCCCGCAACTTTATGGGCACGAGCATTTTACTGTCATAGCTGAAGGGACGGTAAAACGTAACTTCGACCCTGTTATTAAAGACATCACATATACTACATATCTCGGTAGGGGATGCACAGGAAAGTGCACGTATTGCTCTGGCGGACAGTGGCGATCTTTATATAAAATGGACAATAAAAAGTCGTATCCTCGCCGCAACAGAAACTATCTTGATGTGATCAACGAATGTGCAACAATTCCAGAAAATATAAAATTCATATTTTTCATGGATGAATTCTGGTCCATGTCCAAAAAAAGCACTGCTGAATTCTTTTCTTTGTACAAAGATAAAGTAAATAAAAACTTTTTTGCATATCTTCACTACGAGCAGATGGTTGAAGATAAAAAATTGTTTTCTTTGGCAATTGACGCAGGACTTTCTTATACAGGGATTGGCTTCCAGAGCGGATCAGAAAACATGCTGCGCAATTATTATGGCAGAAGGCCGCAGCATGAAATAATGCTGGAATACGCTCAAATGCTGTTTGACAACTTCATTGCATGCACAGCCCAGTTTATCTCAGGCAACTGCTATGAAACCTGGGAAGATTTTTTGCAGACAGTGGACCTTGCGAGGCAGCTCCCCTTCAACCCGGAGCAGCCAGACCTCATGGACATATCCGTGTCGCGCCTGAGGCCGCACCCCAAAACCCCCTTGACCATTATTGCGCCAAGGGTTGTGACCGACCCAATGCCGGCAAATGAGTGGCTTTATCGTGCAATGATCATATATCTTGCCAACAAGATGGACCCAGAAGATTTAAATGAGATAATGTCAATGCGCATGTTTAAGCGCGATGCATTGCAACTTATCGATTTTTACCGTGGCTGGATATACCGCACACAGCGCCAGCATTTTGAAAAGCTAGTGGCTGAGGGCCAGGAACAGGATTGGATTTTTTATGGCGCTGGCGAAAACTATCTTCGCAACAAAAACTTTTTTGCAAGCCTCAGGCCGCGCGCCATTCTAGTTGACCGCGCCTACCTTCCCGCTGAAAAAGACATTCAAGGCACACCCGTTGTATGCACAGAAGATTTTTTTGCCGACAATAATCACGACAAAGATAGTCACTTCCTCTCTTTTATTCTTCCAAAAAACTACGGATACCCCGTATCAAAGAACCTCATGCATTCCTACAACGTACCGCGAAATAACATACATTCATGTGAAATAGATGTTTTCATTAACGGTTATTAGCAGCAACAGCACGGCGAAAACTCGACAGTAACAGCAAAAACAGGTGCGGTGTAGGGGGTAATGCCCGAGGCGCAAAACAAAGCGCGCTTGAAATCATTTCTGGCTATAATGCCAACCGTAACTTTCTTTTAAAACAGCATCGTACATTCACATCAAACGGAGTAGAGGCTGATATGGGCATAACCTTCGATATGATAGAAAAGATGTTTGAGCTGAATCTTCTCAAACCCAATTGCAAAATAATGGATATCGGGACATCAAATCTATATCAGGCCCCGGCCAAAAGCATTGTCAGCCTTTTGACAAAATTCATTCCTTACACGAGTGACCTGGATGACTACGCAGCGCGCCTTGAATACGGCGCGCACTACGATGCTATAACGGGCGGTCGAAATATTTCATGGGCTGGTGATTTTTTTGAAAAATGCGGTTTTTCATACAGCTCGATAGACATTGCAAAAGGATACAAGACAACTGTATTTGATTTAAATACAGAGCAGGTACCGCAAAACTGGAAAGAAAATTTTGACCTTGTTTTAAATTTTGGCACAACAGAACACGTTTTTAACCAGTCAAATGCGTTTAATACCATACACAACATGGCAAAAAAGAATGCATTTATCATGCACCAGCTTCCAATATCCGGGTATGCTGATCATGGATACTTTATCTATACAACAAGGTTTTTTGTGGACATGGCATATCGCAATAATTATAAAATTTGCCATGTAAACTACTCTAGCGGCGGCCCAATCTCTCTATTTGAATATCCCAAAAACGTAATCAAATACCATCCTGCATTCGAAATAGTTAACACATTGAAGGATATAACCATTGACAACTATGGCTTAACGATTGTATTTCAAAAAACTACAGACGATGATTTTATTTTCAACAAAGACTTGTCAACAAGTGTTACATTGTAACATCAACAATACTTTCTATCTGCAATATACAAAAATCAGGACATAAAATGGCCTACATCGATTTTCTCTCGCCACTGCACAAGGCTACAACGCGCGACTACCTGGGCAGAGTCAACGCCCCGGAATACCCCAAAGCCAAGGCCGCGGCCCTGGCAAAACAGTGGGGCTTTGACTACTGGGATGGCGACAGGCGCATTTGCTATGGAGGCTATCGCTACATGCCGGGCCGATGGGAACCTGTGGCAAGCGCCATGATTGCCCATTACGGACTTCGCCCTGGCGACAAGATTCTTGATATCGGCTGCGGAAAAGGATTCCAGCTGGCAGAATTGAAAAAAGTCATGCCAGAACTTGAAGTATATGGCCTGGACATATCAGACTACGCATTGTCCAACGCCCATGAAAGTGTCGCCGCAAACCTGCGCCAGGGCAGCGCAGTTTCCCTGCCGTGGCCCGACAACTATTTTGATTTTGTCTTTTCCATCACCACGCTGCACAACCTGATGTGTCACGAACTGGACAAAGCGTTGCGGGAAATGGAAAGAGTGGGAAAAAAGAACAAATACCTGTGTGTTGAATCGTACCGCAATGAAGAGGAAAAAGCCAACCTGCTCTACTGGCAGGTCACTTGCGAAAGTTTTTACACTCCAGAAGAATGGAACTGGTGGTTTGAGCACACAGGCTACTCTGGCGATCACTCATTTATCTATTTTGAATAATGTTTGGATGGCAATTCATGAATGAGCGCAACACGAATATTCACATTCTGATTCCTGTTTGGGGTGAAGATTATCTTGCCGCATTCATGAATACAGCAATGGAAACATTGCTTTCGCCTGACAATGTACCATTTATTGCAAAAAAATGTAATGTCACTGCTGTCTTTTTAACAACAAAAGACAGCATAGAATACATTCCGAGGCATGGTAATTTTAAAAGACTCAGTGAAGCGTGTAATGTTGCATATGAGCCTATTGATGATCTTCTTGCCGAAAGTTCCGACTATACAATGCCTCTAACCCTGGCCTATGTTCGTGGTATTACACGAACTGGCCAGGATATGACCAATACGTACTTCATCTTTTTCAATGCTGATTTTATTTTATCAAATGGAAGCCTGACACATGTGCAAAAATTGATTCAGCAGGATAACGACATTATCCTTGCCACGAGCTTTAGAGCAAATTCTGGAGACATTTTACCAGAGTTGCATGAGCTTGTTGATTCTCATCATGGAAATATTCCATCACGCGCACTTGCACGGCTTTCACTTAAACACAGGCACCACACTGTTATTTCACGAACAGTCAACCAAAACACCTACACAAACACACACTGGAATCAGGTATACTGGAAAGTTGACAGTCAAACTATTCTGGCAAGATATTTTCTTACGACACTTTTTTGTTTTCGTCCTACAGTTTATAGTGCAACAATAGACTCCTTTATAGACTACAACATGGTTGGAACCTTCTGCCCATCTGGAAAAATAGCTACTATTGCTGATTCCGATGATTTCTTTTTGCTTGAAATGCAAAATTTTCAGCAAGAACTGTATTTTTTAAAGATGGGCGTTCCCACCGTTCGTTGTGTTGCTGATTCCGTATCGGCATGGACAACAGAATGGCACCGTCGCCAATCCCGCTACGAAACAGTCATCCATGGCGAAGATCTGCCTTCCAGTCTGGCGGAAGAGCGTCGTTGTTTCCAGAACTTCATGGCGGAAGTTGAGAAAGAGCTTGCACCCTGCCCGCTTCCCCCAAAGACGCACCATCACTGGATCGGCGCATTAAGACTATGGGCACCGCGCAAGATGCGCTATGACCGAACGCATAGCGACATACAGCCCTGCACGGGCGTCTCCATGCCCCTTGCACGCATTGATGCCAGCATGGAGAAAAAAACACGTGGCCGCGTTGCCCAAGCCATGGCGCTCTTTCTTGGCGTACCGCCCAAAGCGTTCCCCTGGCACCCCTTGTGGGGAAACTACAGGGCCATAGACAAGACAATCAAATCCCATTGTTCCGAAAACAGGGACCTGCTGTTCATCACTGACAGCTTTGCTTATGACGGCATTGTCATGCAGCACGCAAAGGTTACCAAAATTTTTGCTGCGGATGCCCTCAACGGCCATCTGGACAAGCTGTGCCCGGGCAAAAAGTTTTCGGCGTGCCTTGTTGCCGTTGAATGCGACAATCTTGATGTTCAGCGCATTGTTGACAGCATTGCCCCGCATCTAGATGGTCCGCAGACGGTCATGCTCTTTTTTGGCAGGACGATGAGCAAGCTTACCCGTAAAAACAAGCATTTCATGGATGTATATTATCACGCCATGTCAGACCTTGCCCCCTATAGCCCACACTTGACCCATATTGGCAACTGGCTGGGGCTCACGCTTACAAAGTGGATGCTGGACGCTATCAACAGGGTAAAGCTTAATCCTGCCTGGCATCTCCCACAGATGCTGGGGGTTTCTTTTGCCTGCCTGATTAACAATCTCTCCAGCGTATTTTTCGCACGCAGGCGTGGCACTCCCGGTGTTACCGGCGTACTTGCGGTATTCTCACTCAAAAGTGACAATGCATCATGAGCACGACAAATAGTGTTGATGTGCGCTGCCTCGGTTGCCATGCGCCGAAGGTTGAGTTGGTTCTTGATCTGGGCCCGCAACCTCCCAGCAATCTTTTTCTCGGCTGTGCAACGCAGCAGTACCCTACGCACCCTTTGCGCTTTGGCGTTTGTACCTCTTGCGGCCTTGCGCAGATCGTTGACCCCATGCCGGAAAACATGGTGCGCTGTACGCACGACTGGCTTCGCTATGATGAGCCGGAACAGCACCTCGATGATCTGGCCTCATACCTCTCATCCGCCGTTGGCAAGCAGAACCCCCATGTATGCGGCGTCAGCTACAAGGATTCGACGCTGTTGAATCGGCTGGAGAGCTACGGCTGGGCCGCGTCTTCACCCATGGCGACCTCTCATGCCCAGCCGCAGGCCGATGTGCTGATCGCCCGTCACGTTCTGGAGCATGCCCGTAATCCCCAGCAGTTTATCGCCTCCTGCTCCGCCATGATCCACCCGGATGGACTGCTGGTTTTTGAGGTGCCCGGTTTTGAAAGGATGCTACAGCAGCACCAGCATTGTTTTTTGTGGGAGGAACATATCCTCTATTTTACCAGGGCCAACCTGAAAGACTTTTTGCTCTCCTGCAAACTTGAGGTGCTGGAGATACTGGAATACCCCCTGCCGCTGGAAAATTCGATTGTTGCAATAGCCCGCCCTGCTCAATCTGCCGCCCCTGCCGCATGCAGCGATAAAGACAGCCTGGATGAGCAGATTGGCATGGTGCGCTGCTTCGGATCATCCTTGCACAGTCAAGGAGCCAAAGCACAGCAGGTTCTTAAACGGGCATCCTGCGCAGGCAAGGGCATCAGCCTTTTCGGAGCCGGCCATCTGGGCATGAAGTATATACATTTCTATGGCCTGGAGCCTTTTCTGGAAACAGTTCTGGACGATCATCCCCAGAAAAGGGGCACATTTCTGCCTGGCTCATTTTTGCCGGTTAATGATTCCTCATGGCTGGCGCAGCATCCGGAAGGGTTTTGCCTTGTGGCCGTCAATCCTGAAAAGCACACCATATTGCAGCAGCGACACGCTTTCTTCTCCCCGGGTGGGGGCAAGTGGCAGTCCATTTTTTCCGGCATATCCGATTTTTGGGTGTAAGAGGAACCATGGAACATATCTATCGCAAAAATCCCGGGGTGTTTATTGCTAATGGGCCGATTGCATGCGTAAACAGAAATGATCTGGACCGCATCAAGGAAGATGCCTGTGCGGCCCCATTGCGAAGAAGCAGAATATGCGCCCATGCCAGTGCGAACGATCCGGTACAGGAAATGATTATTGCAATGTGCCACGATTCATACATCGCGCCGCACAGGCATGTGGGCAAAACAGAATCTTTCCATATCATTGAAGGTCAGGCCGATATATATTTTTTTGAAGAATCCGGGGAGATCACAAGGATTGTTTCTTTGAGTTCCGACAGCCCGGAAGGATTTTACTACCGTCTTTCCGCGCCGCTGTACCATACCGTGCTGCCGCACGGGCCCATGCTGGTTATACATGAAACAATCACCGGCCCATTTACCCCAGACGAATCAATAATTGCACCCTTTGCCCCGCATGCTGAAGATACCGTTGCCGTCCATAGTTATTTGAAGATGTTGCGTGGACGCTACGACGCCTGTGCCGCACGATAAAGGATGACAGATATGAAAGAACAAGCCCATCTGGTAATCGGGGCGGACAGCCTGGTTGGAAGCAGCCTGATAGAAGCATTGCGGGAGCGCGGTCATCGGGTGTTTGGCACAACCAGACGCAAGGAAACATTGACTGCCGACCGTCTTTTTTTCGACTTTGAAGACCCCACCCCACCCGAGTTTCCCGATGCGGTGGCGTATGTTCATGTGGTTGCAGCAGCTACGGACTATGCCCGTTGTGCCGCCCGCCCGGAATGCCACGCCATCAACACCGTGCATACGCCGCGCATGGTGGAAGCTCTTTTGCGTCGGGGGTTTTTTGTAAGCTTTATTTCAAGCAATTCTGTTTTCGGGGGCGACCGCCCCTGGCCGCATGAAGATGCCCCCCACGATGCCCGGTTTCCCTACGCAGTGCAGAAATCTCTGGCGGAAGAAGGCGTAAGACAGGCCGCACGCAATTGCCAAGCGGAACAGAGCCTGGCAATCATTCGGCTGACCAAGGTCATGGACGCCTCGTCCTCGCCTTTGCCAGCGTGGTTTGAGTCATGGCGTCAAGGGCAGCCCGTGCAACCTTTTGCCGACCTTACGTTTGCCCCGGTATCCAGACGCTTTGCCGCGAATTCTCTGGCTGCAATTGCCGAAAAAAAGGTAGCTGGCGCACTGCACGTTTCCGGCGCAGAAAACGTCACCTATGTTGATTTCGCCCATATTTTAGCCAAAACTCTGGGCGTTGACCCCAGGCTTATTGTTCCAACCACGGCTGTGGCCAAAGGGGTGGATATTCCTTTCAAGCCCCGTTTCAGCGGATTGGGCATGACCCGTACCACCGCCTGTACCGGCCTCCATCCGCAACCGGTTGATGAAGTTGTGAAAGATATTCTGTTGTCTGCCAGCTTATGAGGAGTTTATGCATGCGAGTCTATCACCGTCCCACCTGCCGTCTGTGCAATTCTGATAATGTCAATCTCGCTGTTAAACTCGAGCCTATCCCTTTGGCGGAAGCCTACAGTGCAACAGCCGAGGAAGGCAGGAACATCCCCCGTTTTCCCGTAGACTTGTATATGTGCGGCGACTGCGGGCATGTTCAGCAACTGGATGTGGTTGATGCTGAAAGCCTGTGGAGCAAATATACCTATTTTTCCGGGTCGGCCAAGGGCATGCCCGAGCATTTTGCCGAAGTTGCCGCGCGCATCATGGCCGATTACCCCGCTCCAAACGGCTCACTTGTTGTTGATATCGGCAGTAATGACGGGTCGATGCTGCGCCCCTTCAAGGCCGCTGGCCTGCGCGTTCTGGGAGTGGACCCGGCTGAAACGGTTGCCGCCGAGGCCAACCGGCAGGGAATTCCAACCATTGTAGCACCCATGAGTCTGGAACTTGCCAAGCGCATCCGCAAGGAGCACGGGCCAGCCCATCTGGTTTTCATGTTCAATGCCTTTGCGCATATGGACAACCTGCAAGAAATAGCCGATTGCGTCGCCGAGCTTCTTCATGAAGATGGCGTCTTTGTTTTTGAATCCCAATATGTTTCTGACATTATTGAAAAACGCCTGATCGCAACCATCTTTCATGAACACATGAGCCACCATTCTGCCGTTGCGCTGGTGCCTTTCTTCAAACGGCACGGTCTGGAAATGATAGACATCCAGCGCGTACCCATCCAGCACGGCTCCATTATTGGCGTTGCCCAGCACCTGCATGGGCCGCATGCAATGTGCCCCTCGGTGGAGACCCTGCTCGACTTTGAACACAAGCAGGGGCTCGACCAGATTGCTGTTTTCCGCGCCTTTGCGGATGACATAGCAACAATGCGTGAGCGTATCCGCCTCTGGGCGCAGGCGCGCACAGCCGAAGGGGCATGCATTGCAGGCTACGGGGCAGCGCGTAGCGGCCCCACCCTCATCGCGCAACTGGGCCTGGAAAACATGCTGCAGTACATTCTGGACGACCACCCGCAAAAGGTGGGGCTACACACATCAGGCGAAGGCACACTTATTGTGCCAACAAAAGAACTGTACGAGCGCATGCCGCCCTATACCGTCATTCTTGCCTGGGTACATGCGGCAAAGATCATTCAGGAACATCAGGAATACCTTGAACGCGGCGGCACCTTTGTGGTGCTTTGCCCCCAGCCGAGGCTTGTGAACCGTAACGGAGAAGCCCCTCTGTAATGCATTCGGGAAAACCAGCATGAACACGACTCCAAGCTCCGATCCCGGCTATCTCCTCCATGAGGATGAAGTGCGTCAATTTGCAGACCTGGCAGCATCCATGCTGGGGCAGCGGTTGGACAGCCTGAATGGTGAAGAACGCATTCGTGCATGCCACGCCCTTCTGGAACAGCACCCGTATGCGTATCCATTCGCCCTGGAGCTTTCACTTCGCTTGCCGCCAGCCATGGCCATCACATGGCTGCGCAAGCTTCGGGAGACATTTTATGCCCAGGAAGACGTGCAGAACGAGATAGATCCTTTCCAGATTTGGCGAATGCCGCCAATACAGGCGCTGACGACAGCCCTGCGTCATTCGGAGAGAGCTGGTTTCTTTCTTCCCGGGGTAATGGCGTATTTGCAGGAGCACCGCCCTGCCCTGGCCAGATGCTTCCAAATGAAGCGAGGCAATAACAAGCCTGACGGCACATTTCAGACCTGCTGCGGCAGGCTGCTGCAAGGCATAGGCAGGCTCTTTTACCGAGCATGTGCAGCACCCGGCCAGATGTTGCCTGAGCCTCTGTTGCGCTTCTATATGCGCCACGACACAAAAGACAGATCCGGAAACCCGCCCCAGCGCATGGCAACATGGTTTTTGGCCTATATTCTGGCAAACCGGCAGGTGGAAACACAGAGAGAAAGGCTTCGCCGCGGAGCCGTTGCGCTTCCAGCGGAAGAAGAACCCAGCACGGGCGGTCAACAGGCCTCGGAGAAGAGCATTGATGTTGTCACTGTCATCTGGGGAAAAACCTACGTGGAGCGCTGGGCAGAGATCAATGCTCCCACACTTCTGGCCCCCGGCAATATCCCCGCCATGGCTAAAAAAATGTCCGTATGTCTTGTCTTTTATACAACGCATGAAGACAGAGACAGGATACGCAGCCTGCCCGTTTACCGCAGACTGAAACAGTTTGCGGCAATCCGCTTTGTAATAATGGACAGCATGTTGCGGGATACAGCGCACGACTTGCTGGGATTGCGTTTTGCCGACAAGTATGCGCCCATGACCGCAGCCCATAACCATTGCATGCGCCATGCCGCCCAAAAAGGGCGTTATGTATTCTTCAACTTTCCAGACATCATATGGCAGAAAGATTTTTTTGAAAAAATCAGCGCACGCATCAAGAGTGGAAAAACTCACATATTTTATTATTCAGGGCCATACACCGAGCTTGAAGCAGTTCAGAAAAACATCAAAAAATTCCTTGATGACGACGTATTGGCAATAAGCAATGAAGGTCTGCGTGAAATATGCTCAAAATACAGGCACACATCATCACTGCTTAATTATGACAATTCACCATTGCGCTATTTTGGCGCCATCATGCGGATGTACAGGATCAAAACGCATGGCGACATTATCCACATGGCATGTTTTGTCCCCATAATCCTCAAACCGGATCCCAATATCTACACGCGAACAACCATTGATGCTGATCATCCGATAAGCCCTCTCCTGCCGCCACAGCAAATGGAGATCATTACAGACAACGTGTCACTGTGTGTTGCCAGCATGGACCCTCGTGCAGCTCAGGATAACGCAATGCGCTGGCCCCCCTATGACCTCGCCAGCTTTGCCAGGGATTTTCGGCTGGGAATGAACCTGTGGAACAGAATTTTTTTTTCCTTGCCCTGTCGTTTTTATTCGGGAGCAATAAGCAGCGAAGAAGAATGGGGCAAGGCACATCAAACTGCCTCGCGTGAAGTAAAAGAAATACTGCATTTCGGGAGCAAGGCACTGCCGGTACCTCCAGCAGAAATCTTCACTGCTGGGGCACGAAATTTCCTGCAAAATACCATGCAAGAATATATGTAGAGAGGATACAATGTACACTATAGAGCAAAAAACAGCTCGGGCAGCCATACTTGTTCAAAGTCGCTCTCCGCTGGTGATTGATACCATCTCACTGCCGGAAAAGCTTGATTATGGTCAGGTACTTGTCCAGGTTCTGTATTCAGGAATTTGCGGCTCGCAGCTGGGAGAAATAGACGCCCGTAAAGGAGAAGACCACTATTTGCCGCACCTCCTCGGGCATGAGGCTGCCGCAAAAGTGGTTCAATGCGGCCCTGGTGTTCGGCATGTACACGCTGGTGACATGGTCGTTTTGCACTGGCGAAAAGGCCTGGGCATTGAGGCTGCTCCCCCAGCCTACCTCTGGCAGGGGCGCAAACTCAATGCTGGCTGGGTGACCACATTCAACGATTATGCTGTCATTTCAGAAAACAGGATGACTCCTGTACCAGCCGGTACCCCACCCCACATCCTGCCCCTGTTCGGTTGTGCCCTGACCACCGGATTTGGCGCTGTTGTCAATGACGCAAAGGTCAAGCTTGGAGAGTCTGTTGTTGTTTTGGGCGCAGGCGGTGTAGGGCTCAACATTGTTCAGGCGGCGGCGCTGAGCGGAGCTTTCCCCATTATCGCCGTAGACCTGTACGACAACAGGCTGGAGCTGGCAAAACGTATGGGTGCAACCCATACAGTTAATGGAGCCGCAGCAGACACCCGCAAGGCCATCAAGGATATTTTGGCCTCAGTTCAGATGCCGCAGGGTGCGGATGTTTGCATCGACAACACAGGCCAGAGCCAATGCATTGCCATGGCCTATGAATTGACCCACTCGCGGGGCAGAACCGTTTGTGTGGGAGTCCCGGCCAAAAATGACGCCACAACCATTTATACGCTCCCGCTTCATTTTGGTAAAAGTATTACCGGTTCGCATGGCGGAGAAACCATCCCGCACGAAGACATTCCACGATATCTGAGACTTGCCCAATCCAAGAATATTGATCTGGATATCTTGATCTCTGAAACGTATCCGCTGGAAGAAATCAATACCGCGATTGACAAAATGCGCTCTGGAGAAGTTGCCGGACGCTGCCTCATCACATTCTAGTTTATTATCTACTGGCGGCCCAACACGCCTGCCCACGATAGAGATGCCCAGTCAGGTTAGACAGCTAGGCGACAATGGTATCCAGGCGAAAGCCTGAGGGGGGCCCAATTCGGGCGCAAAGCCACCGATGATCCCAATCTCGGCAACGAACAACAGGCGGCCAGGTTCACCTTACGGAAAGCCTGGCCGTCTGATTTTATACCATGCGCGGATGCAGTTGCGTGCGCCAGCTCAGCTTTTACAGCATTTCGATAAATGCCTCTATGCGCACCTTGAGTTGCTCCGTATCGGTCTCGGAGTAGTCTGTTTCAATCTGCATAAAGGGCAGCTGCAAGGAATCCTGCACAAATTTTTTCAGTGAAGAAGATTCCACCGCGTAGGTCTGGCAGCCCTGCCAGGTCAGATCAACCACGGCATCGACCGAAAAATCTGCCGCCAGTTCCCTGATGGCCTCGTAGCGACGCGGATTGGGCGACATGACGGCACAGGGCACATCAAGATAACGGCGGGCCATCTCCGTCAGCGGATCGCCCTGCTCTGCCATCATCACGCGGGTTTTCTTGTAGCCAGAGCAGTTGTCGAGGCACACCACGCTGCCGCCGCATTCTTCAATAAGTCGCACAACCTTGTGCGATCCCATGCCCACGGGCACACCCGTAAGCAGAATGCGCGGGGCGGTGGCGGCAACGCCTGCTTGGCCCGCGTCGGCCATCTTGCCCAGTTCGTCGGCCAGTTCCAGCATCATGGTGATGCCTTTTTCCTTGTCGGGGAAGAAGGACGTTTTGAACCCGATTTCCAGCAGCTCCATGCCCGTTATGGGCGAGGGCTTGCGCTTGGCAAGATCCATCACGGCCTTGAGGGCCATACGTTCGCGGTTCATGAGCTTGATGGCGTCGCGCAGTTTTTGCTCGGTAATGGACACGTTAAATTCTTTTTCAAGATAGGCGATGAGCAGCTCAAACTGGTGCCTCCAGTAGGCAAGGGCGTCATCGTTCTGTACCTGCGGCAGTTGCAGCAAAAATACGGGCTTGTAGGCGGCAAGCAGCTCGTACATTTTCTTTTTGCCGTCACAGGTGGTGTCGGCCACCACCACATCGGCGGCGCTGAGGTAAGGACAGCTGTCCTTGAGGGCAAAGCCAAAGCTGCTCTTGATGAGCGGGCAAATGGCGCGTGGCAGCACTTCTTCCGCAGCGGGAATGGAGTCGTTGCGCGTCCCGCACAACGAAACAGGAATGGCCCCGGCGGCCACTGCTATTTCAGAAGGGCTGTACAAACAGTATTGCCCCACAACCTTTTTGCCGTCTTTTTTGGCCTCCTGCACGGCCAGGGCATTCTTTTCAAAAGCGGTGACGATACGGTCAAAGCTGGCGCACTTCATGGGCTTCCTTCCTCTTGTTTTAGGCTTCTGGTTGATGGGGTTATATGGATGCAACAGCTGTGCGACTGTTCCTTTCAAGCCAGTCTGCCGCAATCAGCGCGGCCCCCAGCGCGCCCACGGTCTGCGGGTCGTCTGGCACATTCACGGTCAGGCCAAGTTCGTCTGAAAGAATGGCCGCAAAGGCTGGGCTTGTGGCCAACCCGCCGGTAAACACACACTGTCCCTGCATGGGAATGCGGCGGGCAAGGGCGCACATCCTGCGGGCAATGGCGCGAAACACCCCGGCGGCAATATCCTGCGGGGGCGTACTGCGGGCAAGCAGGCCCACAATTTCCGTTTCGGCGAACACGGCGCACATGCTTGAAATGGCAACGGGATTACCCGTTGAGGCTGCTCGGCCCAGTTCATCCAGCGGCATGTTCAAAATGCCAGAGAGCACCTGCAAAAAACGGCCAGTACCTGCGGCGCATTTGTCATTCATCAAAAAATCGCGCACCGCGCCCGGTTTTGTCCCGCCCGGCTTGCCGCCCCTGGCTTCACGAGGCATTTCAAGGCTGATGACCTTGCTGTCCTGCCCGCCAATATCAAGCACAAGCCCGGCCTGTGGAAAAAGCTGAGCCGCACCGCGAGCGTGACAGCTGATTTCCGTAACGGCCTTGTCGGCAAACGGCAGGGCAATGCGGCCATAGCCCGTGGCCGTTACACGCTGAAGCGCCCCACGCTCAACTGCCGCCTGTGTGCAGGCTTTTTCCAGCGCATACTCACCGGCTTCGGCGGTGTTCCAGCCAGTGGGCAACACGGCACGCCCGACCACACGCGGGGGCATCTGCGCCTGCAGTGGCTGTACCTCAAGCACCACGGCCTTTGCCGCGACAGAACCAACATCAATACCTGCTACATACATTCAACTGCTCCTGCGGCTGCCCGCCTGGTAAAAACCGCAAAACAAAAACCCGCCGTGCAGCGCAAGGCTGCAAGACGGGCTGTAAGCCAATAAATAATCGCGCTTGGCCCTTTGGGCCGCGAGGTTGACAAAACTGGTAAATATGAAGTCAGGGCTGACTGTGCCGCGAGACTGCCACAATGGACAGGCCAGCCGCCCAGTAAATACCAAAACGGCTAAAAACGACCGGATAGAGATGAGTGAAGAAAAATGGAATGAGCCCCGCCGCTTGCGGCTCTGGGCCGAAGCGCCGGAACCTATGGGGCGGCGTTGCTTCGCTGCAAAAGAGGGCCTCCAACCTGGAGGCACAGATGCATTCATGCCCCCCCGCCTTTTTTGGCGGGCAGCACATGACAAATCCTGAAAATACTCACAAGGGCCCTTGAGGTTACAGATTCCGCATAAGCCGCTTCATCAGAAACTGGATATCAACCTACCTGAAGGGCAACATATTGTCGATAGGGCTGCATTATTTGCTCATGAAGGCTTGAGAGGAGTGCAGGCCTCGCCGCGGTTGCCGCAAAGCTTGGGCACAGCATGTGGGCAACCGCAGGAGGTACGTATTCGCACGTTACAGCTGGTAGTCAGGCTGCTGCCCTCATGCCCGGTCTTGGTGATGGTGATACGGTGGTGATACAAAAAGACACAAAAAAGAGTTAGGATCTCCTAACCCTCTGACTTGCTTTTATACCGGGCGCAAGTGCCATTTATCATATGTAACTTTGTTAAATATAATGATAAAAATAATTCAACAAAAAATATCCCTAACATTTCCCTCTTTTTTATTCGGCGCCCTACTGGCGGCAGTATGCAATCTGAGAGATAATGAGGAGGAATTGAGCCTTAAAAAAACGGCGCAAACGCCATGCACCGAAGAGAAAATCAAAAACTAGCTCACCGCTTTCCGCACGGGATAGGAGAAAAGAAAAGCCCCCGAGTCGCCGGGGGCAAAGGTGGGTGCATTCAGACACAGCGACGGATGTGCACTATCCGTTCCGCTGCGGCCCTGTCGACGAATCTTCACCAGGGAGACATTCCAGAATGTCCCCCGGCTGGCAGTCCAGAAAGCGGCAGATGGCTTCCAAGGTGGAAAACCTGATGGCCTTGGCCTTACCAGTTTTCAGAATAGAGAGATTCTGGGCGGTTATGCCCACAGCCTCGGCCAAGGCCTTGGAGGAGACTTTCCTCTTGGCCAACATCACATCGAGATTAACCAGTATGGCCATGGTTTCACCTAGATGGTCAAGGTACGTTCTTCTTCGATTCCCCGGCCTTCATCCATGACCCAGGAAATAACCAGGGCCGTAGCTCCGGCGAAAAGGGCGACGATTTCCACGGAGCCGATGCCCACGGAGATGTGCCGCTGGCCCTGGGGCATACCAATAGAGGAAGCCAAGGAAAGCAACGGCGTGTGCAGGAATGCGGCTGCAGCCCAATACAATAACGTTCGTCCAAGCCTGCGATAGCACGTCACGTTGCGCGGGCTGAACAGTTCTCCAGATGCGTAGAGGCCAAACAAGCCACTGAGCACCGAAAAACCCCGCACGCCGTCAGGCGCGGAACCAGCTCCCGGTTCGACCTATCAGGTCATATATACCTACATTGACAAAACCCTTACGCCGGAGGCCGTGGATTACGACGGGTTCAGTGTTTCCGGGGCCGTTCAGGGCACGGGTATAATGGTGTCTTACAATCAGGCGCTGCCGCGTATTGATCGCCTGTGCATCACCAGCGACGGAACATTTACATGGGTGCAGGGCGTCCCTGCTGAATACAACCCCAAGGCTCCCAGAGTGCCGGAGACGTCACTGGCCATAGCCAGCGTATCCCAAACTTGGCGAGATGCCAGCGCCCGGACGGTAAAAAATGACGGTGTACGGGTTGTGGCGTTTTCAGAAATTGAGGCGCTTGCTGCACGGGTAGAATACGCCCTGCAGGAAGTAGCCCGGCAACGGTTGGAAGCAGACGTTTTTACGCGGGAATCTGGGGCGCGTGTGGGGCTTTTTGTGGACCCCCTGCTTGACGATTCCATGCGCGACCAAGGACTTGCCCAAAGCGCCGCCGTTGTCGACGGGGTGTTGACCTTGCCACTGTCGGCCAAGGTGTATGCTCTTTCGGCTGATGTTGCCGTACCGGTGGCCCGCACGTCCACCCCTCGCGTCCTTATGACCCAGCCGTACCGCACAGGGACCATGAAGGTAAACCCCTATATGGCGTTTGACCCTTTGCCGGGCGTGATGACTCTTGAACCGCCGTTGGACCGTTGGACCGAAACCGTGACGGATTGGACCAGCGAAGTTACCAAGGCGTTTAATCAGGATGCTCACCGTTGGGGCGGTACGGGCAATGGTGTTCTGTCTTCTGTGAACAAAAGTTCCACTGTTGAAAACGTCAACTCTACTACAGTTGCCCTAGAATTTTTGCGGCAGATTGATGTGAAGTTTGCCGTTTCCGGGTTTGGCCCCGGCGAAGTTCTGGACAATCTGACGTTTGACGGCATTGATGTAACACCCAAGACCGAGATTGTGGCCAACAACAAAGGTACGCTGGCGGGCATGTTTACTATCCCTGCAAGCGTCCCTGCCGGAGCCAAAACCGTTAAAGCGACTGGACGGGGCGGGAGCACAGCAAATGCAACATTTGTGGGGCAGGGAGCGCTCACAACACAAACGCTTCGTAAAGTGTCCACCGTGATTTATACTTACGTTGACCCGCTGGCGCAAACCTTCGTGTTGGATGGGGATTCGCAAATATCTGGCGTTGACCTGTGGTTCACGGCCAAAGGTGCGCGAGGCGTGCGGGTGCAGATTCGTGAGGTAAGTAATGGTGTGCCTACTCGCACAGTGCTTTGCGAGGCCATTGTTCCGGCGGAACAAATCGTTGTTTCTGGCGGCGGGCATACGCGGATTCTTTTCCCCGCCCCCGTGTCGCTGGCAGCATCCACGGAATACGCGGTGGTCGTGCTTTGCGACGATGCCGAGACCGAACTTTGTGTTGCAGAATTAGGCCAGTTTGACCAGTTCGCGCAGCAATGGGTTGCGTCACAGCCTTACACCGTGGGTGTTCTTCTTTCGTCTTCCAACGCATCGACGTGGACGGCTCACCAGTCGCGTGACCTTACGTTCCGACTTCTTGAAGCGGCGTTCGCTGACGGCACAAACGTGGTCGAGCTTGGTGACGCACAGATAACGGAACGGGCCACGGATATTATTCTGTTGGCGTTGGCTGAAACACCCACAGCGCAAACAAGGGTGGAGTATGAACTGGGGCTTCCCAGCGGCGCTTCTGTGACCGTGGCAGACGGGCAGCCTGTACGCCTTTCGGAAACCCTGACCGGGGCGCTGTCTGTCAAGGCCAAGCTGGCCGGTGACTCTAAGGGCTCGCCGGTGCTGTGGCCGGGTTCGCAAGTGCTGGCAGGTACGGTGCAGGAATCGGCGGACTACTATACGCGCAGCATAACCGCTGCCGGAGCCGTGAAGGCCGTCTTGATTTACGACGCTCTGATTCCTTCCGGCGCTGGTGTGACGCCTGAAATTCAGGTGGATTCCGGGACGTGGGAAAGAATGGAAGCTGACGGTGCAACGCAACAGGGCGACGGTCTTGTGGAATATAAGTTCAAGCACGTTTTGAACGGCGCGGACCTGATAAAGGTGCGCCTTACCCTGACTGGCACGCTGGCCGCTCGTCCCATGGTCCAGAATGTGCGGCTGATGGCCGTGGCGTAAGGGGGCATCATGGTTGATAATAAAACTAAATTCCTGAAATTGCCGCTTCCCAATGTTGACAACGAGCTTGAAGACGACGCCTTGCGGATTGAAGCAGCCCTTAAGGCTCTGGACGTTAACGCCGCAGCTGAAGATGCCCGTTTTAGCGGTATTGAAACACGGGCGGGGGTGCTGGAACAGCGGGCGGCAAGCAGCGAGGAAACCGTGGGAGCCTTGGCGGGCCGAACGTCCGCAGTTGAAGTCCGGGCCTCGACACTAGAAGTTAGTATGGGGCAGGCGTCGGCCACGCTGCAAGCACATGATACGGCGTTGCAAGACTGCGATTATACGCTTCGTGCTCACGCGGAGGGTTTGGCTGCCCTTAACGTGGACAAGGCCAGCAAACTAGAGCTTGAAGCAGTAGAAGCCAATGTCACAGCCATAAGCACAACGCTGATCGGCAGCGAGGTAGCACACTATGCTTCAGCAAGCTATGTACCCTTGGGTTGCGTGCCCCAAGATGGTGCAGAATATGCTGAAAGCCAGTTTCCCAGCCTGTACGCTGATTACCTCGTTGGTTGCAAGCTTAACACCTGCACATATGCAGAATACACGGCACAATTGGCCCTGACGGGCAACTGTGCAAAATTTGCGCTCGACAGAGAGAATAAAAAATTCCGGGTTCCATTTAAGAAAGACGGCGATTCAACGACGCAGGCCGCCAACGCTTCGGAGGTTGGCAAGAGTGTAAAGGCTGGGTTGCCGAATTTTACCGCTACCTTTGTCAGTAGAGGATTGATTCAAACAGCCTCTGGGGCTGCCAAAAAATCTGGCACTGGTGGTTCAGACCTGAGCGGTAGTGGCTACAATGATACAGTTGTAATTGACCCCTCAACCGTTAATTCAATCTACGGCAACTCCACCACTGTCACAGATGAGCAGGTTCGTCTACGCCATTTTGTGGTTGTTGCCAGCGCCCATAACAGTGCGAGTGTGTTCGACTGGTCGAATTACATGGCAGCGCTTGCTGGCAAGGCCAATACCGACCTGAGAAATGCTACGGGCAACGCCATATCAAAGTACTTCTACGCGCGCGATGAAAAGCCCTCTGGCACTAGTGGCGGGGCAACATCGTCAGGTACTTGGAACACGCGGGACATAAACACCATAATAAACAATTACATCGGTGCATCATTAAATAGCAACAGAGTGTCCCTGCCCGCAGGTCGATACTATGTCAGGGCAAACGCGCCAAGCTTTGCGGCAGAAACAACCCGGCTGGCAATCTACAACGCCACATCCTCGGCCTACATGCTGCACGGCCCTACAGGGCGCACCAACCCCGGTTCTGCCCACATTGTTCAAACTACTGTAGAAGGAGAAATTGTTCTGGATACCCCTTCGCAGATTGAAGTTCGCATGTGGACGCAATCTGCCAACTCATATGGCATGGGCTACCCTGTGGCGGGCATATCTGGCGTTGCTGAAATATACTCGGAGTTGCGCATATGGGAAATGTAATCAACATCCGCATGGCACTTGAACAGCTTGGCACGGGCTGGAAATTTGGCGGTTCTGTAACGGACGGTACGCAGGAAGCATGGCAAGCTGTAACGTGGGAAGACAAGCGCGTAAAGCCCGCGTGGGCTGATCTGTGTGCTGCGCACATTGCTACTATTGCATCCAGAGTTTTAGCCGCCATCGATTCGGAAACATCGGCGGCAATCATAGCTGGCTTTGATTACGTTGTGGATGGCGTTTCTTATCACTTTTCATACGACGCTTTCGACCAGCAAAATTTTGCAGACACCGCTAATGTGGCGTTGCTTGCCCAGATGGGTGGCACGGGATTGCCTGAATCCGTCAACTGGAACGCATATAAAAACTGGCAAAACAGCAAGGGCGAACTCGTTCGCCTTACGTTCACTGCGGCCACATTTCTTACCTTATACACGGCTGGGGCGGTTGCTCACAAGGCCGCCAGAATGGCCGAAGGTGGTGCGCGCAAGGCTGCTTTAGCCGAAGCAGTGGCACGGGGCGCAACTGCCGAAGAGTTGGAGGCCATATGACAGTGCCTCTATCGCGCACAAAGGTGCTTGCGCATAACGCCAAGCAACTGCTCATTGCTTTGGACCAAACAGGTAACGCCGTTTTGGGCCTTTTAGTGGCTTTGGTGGCACTGTGCCCACGTTTGGGGCAAGCTGGTTTATGGTGGGCCGATGAAACGATTAGCGCACACTGCTGGCGTTGGCATATCAACGGTGTGCGTAGCTGGCCGTGCCGTGTTGTTGATAGCCTTGCACTGCTTTTTGGGGACAAAAATCACTGTGAAGAAAGTTTTTGGTCAGAATTCGAGGGGAGGCAGTTACCACCGGACTTGCGGAAGGGGGTTTTCCTCGCACAGAACGCGCAGTCTCCGCGCAAAAAAATATGAAAAGTAAGATGGTAAAGCCGTGGCAGTGGCGGGGGCGTAGCAGCGCCCCCACCGATGCGACGCCGGGAGTGTCGCACCACGGCCCCACATGAGGATTCCGGCCTCATGCAGAGTTTCCGCCTATTTCCTCTTACGCGAGGTCAAAAAGAGCTATCACGGAGATTCAGGGGGCGCAACCTTTGGAACTTTAAATGGATTGCCTTAAAATTGGAAATGACACGGTTATTTATCAGGGGGAAGCTCTTTCAGTCCTGCACAGCCTGCCAACCGCCAGCGTGGATGCAGTAATAACGGACCCGCCGTATTCCACTGGGGGAATGACGCTGGCAAGTAAGCAGCAAGACCCGTGCAAGAAATACCAGAATAGCGGCACAAGAAAGGCGTATCCGGCCATGCTTGGAGATACGCGGGACCAGCGGTCCTATGCTTTTTGGGCAACGTGGTGGCTTTCAGAGTGCTGGCGCATAGCGCGAGATGGTTCTCCGTTACTGGTATTTACAGACTGGCGGCAGTTGCCCAGTGTTACGGACGCCATTCAGGCTGCGGGATGGCTTTGGCGAGGGGTTGTTGTTTGGCAGAAGCCCAGCGCCCGGCCAGCTATAGGCGAGTTCAGGCGCGAGACAGAATTTGTCATTTATGGCAGCAAGGGTAAACCCAACTTGCATTCCCGCCGATGCTTTCCGGGGGTTTTTAAATACCCAGTAAATGCGAGTACGAAAGTTCATATTGCAGGTAAGCCATTGGAACTTTTGAAAGAACTTATGGGCGTTGTCGTGGAAGGCGGGACGGTTCTTGACCCCTTCTTGGGAGGCGGAACAACGGCCCATGCAGCCCAGCTCACTGGTCGAAAGTGTATCGGCGTGGAGCTGTCCCCAGAGTACGCAAAATTGAGCGCAGAAAGGCTACAAAAAATAGCCTAAAGCAAGGAACGTGCCGCAGTTAAAAAAGGCTGCGGCACGTTCTCATTTTCCGTGAAAGCAATTCTCAAATTGCGCGACCTCTCACACCAGAGCAGCGGAATAATGCCCTCTCGATCTGGTGCAGTTTGGTGCAGAACAGAAATAAAAAAGGGTTAGGAGATTACTCCTAACCCTTTGATTTACTTGGTACCGGGAGCGAGACTTGAACTCGCAAGAGGTTGCCCTCGGCGGATTTTGAGTCCGCTGCGTCTACCAATTCCACCATCCCGGCATACAGGCCAACACCGTGCAAAACATGTTGCAAATGCGTGGCGTGAGTGGCTTTGTAGCCCAAGGCGGGGTAATTCGTCAAGTGCTGTGGTCGGTTGCCGGTCGGCCTTCACAGGTTGCCCCTTTTTAGCCGGCGATTTTTTGTTCAAATTTTGTCGGCAGGATGATCTCGCACCCAAGAATTCTAAAAATCTCCCGTCAGTTGCGGATATTCTGTCGCCCAATCCACCTTGTTTATGTCGGTAACCGCTTGCCGCAAAAAAGAATTATAAAAAAAATTTCATATACGCTTGACACTCAGCCCCCATTTGCGTAAACACCTCTTCACGCAATGCGGGTCATTAGCTCAATTGGTAGAGCAGCTGACTCTTAATCAGTTGGTTCGGGGTTCGAGTCCCTGATGGCCCACCAGAAAATTCAGGTTCGCGGTTACACCGCGAACCTTTTTTCTTGCCCTTTTCTGCCCCCTGCCCTTTCCGCCGCTCTCAGGCCAATGGCGCAGCAACACAACGCTCCAAATCAAAAAGCCGACCTCGCGCACTGTCGAGGCCGGCTTTACTGGTACAAACGTTTTCGTAACCATCAGGCTTGCCGCATCAGACATTATCCGCACTCCCCACCCCAGGCTGGCAAACCGAGTGCAGGGGCACTACAGCCCTGATATGCTGGGCACAAGCCCTGCAGTTTACAAAATGTACTGGCTCAGATCCTGATCGTCGCGCACATCCTGCAAGTGGTCTTCCACATAGGTCCTGTTCACCACTATCTTCGCGCCGGGCATTTCTGGCGCGTCAAACGATATGTCGGCCAGAATTTTTTCCATAATGGTATAGAGCCGCCGCGCACCAATGTTCTCCGTGCGGGTATTGGTGTCTTCGGCAAAGGCCGCAATTTCTTCCAGCCCGTCATCGGTAAAGCTCAGGCGAATCTGCTCTGTGGCAAGCAGGGCTTCGTACTGTTTGGTCAGGGCGTTGTCCGGCTCTTTCAGAATGCGCAAAAATTCTTCCTTACCCAAGGGCTGCAATTCCACCCGCAGGGGAAAACGCCCCTGAAGTTCGGGAATCATATCCGAGGGTTTGCTGAAGTGGAACGCACCCGCCGCAATAAACAGAATATGATCGGTACGGATCATGCCGTATTTGGTGTTGACAGCGCTGCCCTCCACAATGGGCAGAAGGTCGCGCTGCACGCCCTCACGCGAGATGTCCGAGGTGCGGTTTTGCGAAGAGCTGGCGATCTTGTCGATTTCGTCAATAAAGATGATGCCAGTCTGCTCGACGCGCTCGCGGGCCTTGTCCACCAAAGCTTCCTGATCCACAAGACGGCCCGATTCTTCCTGTACGAGCACGGCAAATGCGTTGCGCACCTTCATTTTACGACGGCTGTGCTTAGGGGGAAAGGCCTTGCTGAACATGTCCTTTACCTGACCGCCCATCTGCTCCATGCCGGGGATGGCAAAAATATCGACACTGCCGCCGCCCTGCTCCGTAACTTCCACTTCCACTTCGCGGTCGTCCAGAAAGCCCAGGCGAAACTGCTGCAACAGCTTTTCACGCGTAGAGGCCCGTTCTTCCGATCCAAAAGAGCTGGGCAACAGCAGATCCATCAGGCGCGATTCTGCCGCTGCCTCAGCGGCCTTGCGCACACGGGCGTTTTCTTCGTCGCGCACAAGGTTGATGCCAATTTCCATGAGGTCGCGCACCATGGATTCCACATCGCGGCCCACATAGCCCACCTCAGTAAACTTGGTGGCCTCAACCTTTACAAAGGGAGCGCCGGAAAGTTTGGCCAGACGACGGGCAATCTCTGTCTTGCCCACACCGGTGGGGCCCATCATGATGATATTTTTGGGCGAAACCTCGTCGCGCAGTTCGGGGGAAAGGTGCTGACGTCGCCAGCGGTTGCGCACCGCCACCGCCACCATGCGTTTGGCCTGTTCCTGTCCCACAACAAATTTATCAAGTTCGGCAACTATGCCGCGTGGTGTCAAAGTGCTCATCAATTGCTCCTGCTGTAGACACATTCTTGTTTAAATATAGGCACTGCCGCGCATATGGCAATGGAAAGAGCGCCGATTTTATCCGCGCGCCTTGAGTCGCCCGGTCACTCTTGCGAAGAATGTGGCCCAAAGGTACAATGAAAAAGTATTGGCGAAAATTCTTCTGTGAATTTTCGTTAATAATAATCATTGACAATAAAGCCTTGGTGCCACACAATCCAAGAACCCTGAAACAATAAGGAGTTTCCTATGGATACAGTTACGTTCAAAGGCAATGTCATGCATCTCGAAGGCTCCCAGCCTGCCGTAGGCGGCAAGGCTCCCGATTTTACGCTGACCGCCAACGACATGAGCCCCCGCAGCCTGAAAGACTACGCGGGCAAGGTGCTGGTGCTGGTATGCGTTCCTTCGCTCGATACCCCCGTATGCGACATGGAAGTGCGCCGCTTCAATACAGAAGCCGCCGCCCAGTCCGACAAGGTACGCATTGTGGCCGTAAGCCGTGACCTGCCCTTTGCCCAGGCCCGCTGGTGCGGCGCTGCTGGCGTAACCGCTGTTGAAACCCTTTCTGACTATCGCACCGCCTCGTTTGCCAAAACCTATGGCATTCTGATCAAGGAACTGGATCTGCTGGCCCGCAGCATCTTTGTGGTCGGCCCCGATGGCACTCTGGCCTACAGCCAGATGGTGACCGAAGTGACCCACGAACCGGACTACGCAGCCGCCCTTGAAGCCGTAAAAAAGCTGGTCTAGTGCATTAAAGCCCCGCACGCAAAACCGCCTTCCCCGAAAAAACGGAGAAGGCGGTTTTTTTATTTTATTGCTGCCACGCTGGTGCAGCCTGCGGCTTTAGCGCTACCCGCGCCTGTGCTCCCGCGCCTGCACTGCCAGCAGGCTCAGTGCAAACCAGCAGCAGGCCACAAGAATGATAGTGGCCCCGCTGGCCGTGGCAAGCCATTCCTGAGCCGAAAGCGCAAGCCCCACAAAGGCGGAAGAAGTGCCCACCAAAAGTGCCCACCAGAACATGCCCCCGGCAGACCGCGCAAAATTGCGGGCCGTAGCGGCAGGCACGATCAGCATGGCAGTAACCAGCAGCACGCCCACCGCCCAGACAGAAAACATCACCACCAGGGCCAGCAGGCCCGCAAAGGCGTACTGCCACAGGGCCACGCGCACGCCGTGCACCCGGGCCATCACAGGGTTGAGGGCAATGTACATCAGTCTGTTGTAACCAACCACCTGAAACACCAGCAGGGCAACAAACAGCAGGGCCAAAAAGCCGATCTCGCCATCAGTTATGGTGAGAATATCACCGTACAAAAAACGCTGCATGTCCCTGCCCACGCCCTCGGCGCGGCTCACCACCGCAAGCCCGAAAGCCACAACGGCAGAAAAAACAATGCCGATGACCGTATCGGACGAAAGATCACTTTTGCGTCGCACGGCCATGATGGCAAGCCCCACCAGTATGCCAAACAGGGGCATGGCAAGGCGCGGCGGCACGGCCAGTATGAGCCCCAGAGCCACACCGGCGAAGGCCGAGTGCCCGATGGCGTCTGAAAAAAAGGCCATACGAAAGTTGATAACCTCAACACCCAGCACAGAGGCCATGGGAGCCAGCAGCAGCAATCCCAGCAGGGCCTGCTGCATAAAGCGCATTTGCAGGCAGTCGAGCGGAATCAGGGAGATGAGCGCATACACGGGTGCGAGATCAGGCACGGGAACCTCCCTGACCAGTTGCAGCGCCGTCGCTGCGGCCAGCCTGCTGACGAGCTTTACGCGCAGCACTGCGGGCAGCTTCGCGCCGTTCAATGGATGCATAATTGGGGAGCAGCCCTTCCGCTTCGCTCACTACGCCGCACTGCGGGCAGCCGGGGTCTTCGGGGTCGCACTGGTCGGGGTACAGGTGAATGGGCACGCCAAAAAGCTCCATGAGGGTGGACGAAATCAGGGTTGCGCGGGGCGCGCCCATGGCGCACACAGTCCTGTTGAGGCAGATCACATGGGTGGCGTAGTGCGCCACAAGAGGCAGGTTGTGGCTAACCATAATCTGCGTAAAGCCCCTCTCGCGGCGGGCTTCGTCCAGCAGTTCCCAAAACAGTCTCTCGCCGCGCACATCAACGCCAGCAGCGGGTTCGTCCAGCACCAGCAGCTCCGGGTTGCGGCCAAGGGCAGCAGCCAGCAGCACGCGCCGCAATTCGCCGCCAGAAAGGTCACCCATACGGCTCTGCTCCAGATGCTCTGCCTTGACCATCTCCAGCAGCTGCCGGCCCTCTACGCGCGCAAAGGGCCGCAATCCCAGCCACAAGGGCTGCCGCTGGCTGCTCAGGGCCATAAATTCGCCCACGCGCAGGGGCAGGCTGCGATCCATGCTCAGATGTTGCGGCACGTAGGCCACGCGTGGCTGATGCGCACTGCCGGTAAATTCGATGCGACCCGTAAACGGCAATTCGCCGATAAGGCACAGCAGCAGAGTGGTTTTGCCTGCACCGTTGGGGCCCACAATAACCGTGCTGCCGCCAGCCGGGGCAGTGGCGCAGATGCCTTCAAGAATACGGTTGCCCCCTCGGCTGAGGCAAACATTCTCAAAGCAGACCGAGGGGGCAGAAAGGGTATTATTTGGCAAAGTATTTCTCAAGAATATCGCAGTTTCTGGTCATGACGGTTTCGTAATGGTCGAGCGGCGCGCTGGCAGCCCCGGAGGCCAGCGAATCAAGCTGCACTGCAGGCACCCCCGTTTCAGCCGAAAGGGCCCGCACGGGCTTGTCCGAGTATTGCGGTTCGCCAATGAGCACAACAGGCTTTGAATCCTTGATTTTTTTAACAAGATCGAGCAGCCGCGCGGCAGAGGGCTGGGCCTCTTCGTCTTCCTGAATCACATCCACAAGATTCAGACCGGCATCACGCACAAGGTAGGCCATGCCGTCGTGCAGGGCCACCACATTTTTGTTGGCGGCATTGGCCCCCACAGCGGCCAGACGCTTGCCCAGGGCTTCAAGCTTTGCGGCATAGGCTTCCGCAGTTTCGGGGCAATTTTTTGCAGCAAGAGGCTCGGCGGCGGCAAGTTCACGCCCAATGTTACGGGCCATTATGGCCGCCTGTATGGGGCTGGCAAAGGCGTGCGGGTTTACGCCGCCGTGGTCGTGCCCATGCTCATTACCATGTCCGTGGCCGTGTTCAGCTTCATGCCCCTTTGCCGCAGCAGCCGGGGCATGGTCGTCCTTGTGGGCAGCTTCGGCATTGCCGTGTGCGGCGTGCTGGCCTTCATCGTGATCTTCAGCAATGGCGTTTACGCCCTTGCTGCTGTCGACAACCGTAATCTTGCCAGCGGCGGCAAGCGGTTTTTCCAGAAAAGCCTCAAGCCCCAGCCCGTTGATGACCACAATGCGGGCTTTGGCAAGTTTTTGCATGTCCTTGGGTGTAAGGGCGTAATCGTGAGGGCAGCCGGTCTGGGCGGGAATAAGCAGGTCTACCTGCACATCTGGGCTCGACTGTGTGACTGCGCGGGTTATGAGATAAACCGGATAGGTCGTGGCAAGAACGCGCACCCTGGGCTCGGCGGCGGCAACATTTGCAACCGCAAAAAAGGTTGCCAGCAGGGTGCAGGCAAGCAGAAGGGCATACTGTTTGCCCTTGCAGAACAATGCAGAAATACAGTTGCTCATAACATTGACTCCTGTTTCTGATGCAGCAGTCCCCAATAAGACCCGTTAGCAGGCGTGTCAAGGCTGGCCGTTTTTGTCTGACAAAAGCTATTTGCGCGGTGAAACCCAGTTCTTGATGAATCTGCCCTCTTCAATATCAAAATATGCCTGCATGAGTTCTTCATCAGTATTCATGACAATGGGGCCGCCCCAGGCCACGGGCTCGTGCAATGGAGCACCGGAAACAAGCACAAAGCGGCATTCAGTATCGCCGCCTTCAAAGGCCACGGAGTCTCCATCACCCAGCAGGTAGGCATGACGCAGCAGAATGGGCTCGCTGCTATCAGGCAGAACACAGTCGCCCTCATACACATAGACAAAAACCGTGTGCGCGGGGTCTGTCTCTACCTGCCAGCGCGCGCCAGGCTTGAGGCGCACGTCGAGAAAACGCACATCCACATAATCGCCCTGGGCTGCGCCATTCACGCCATTGTACCTGCCCGCCACCACGGCCACAGAGGCGCCGTCTTCCGTCACATGCGGAATCATGGGAGCGGTGATATCACGATATTTTGGATCGACCATCTTGTGTTTTGCAGGCAGATTGATCCACAGCTGCAAGCCCAGCATGCGCGGCGAGGCCAGCGGCATTTCCTGGTGCAGAATGCCGCCGCCGGCGGTCATCCACTGGCAGTCGCCATCGCCTATCACTCCCTGGTTGCCAAGGCTGTCCTTGTGCTCGATGGCCCCATTCACCAGATAGGTAAAGGTTTCAATGCCCCGGTGCGGATGCGTGGGAAAGCCCTTGGTGTAATCGTCGGGATTCAGCGAATCAAAGGCATCAAGCATGAGAAAGGGGTCAAAGGTCTTGACCGTGGGCGAACCCAGCACGCGCACAAGTCGCACGCCTGCGCCATCAACTGTTGGTCTGCCGGTAACGTCCTGAACGACGGTTCGCAAAGGCATTGTGACCTCCCAAAAATGCGCTGCACTGCCTGAACCGCAGTGCAACCCGCTTGATTTTTTCGCAGTGCGTCGTATGCTGCCAACCTGTTGTACGCCAAGGCGCACACCCGAGCAGCACAGGAGAAAACGTGCATAAAATACTTTTCAGCCTTGCGCTGCTTGCCCTTTGCGCCTGCCCCATCATCACGCCTGCCCTGGCTGATACGCCATCAGACGCCAACCCCGGTGACCGGCAGCAGGCTGCTCAGCCGCAAAAAGAAGCCGGACAGCGCAACAATACAACACCAGATAATCAGCAAACGGACAATGCGCAAGCGGTTGCCCCCGATGCAGACGTGCAGCAGCCAGCCCAGCAGCAGAATTCTGCCAGCAGTGACAACGGTTCTGCGTCAGAGGCCACACCTGGCGACCCGCAAAACCAGCCCCCCGCAGAAGCCCTGCATACCCTGCCGCCCCTGCGCGAACTTGTTACCTCGCCTTTTGGCAACCGGCGCATGCCCGGCTGGCTCAGCAGGCGTGGTTTGGTCATGCGCGACCATGCGGGTGTTGATATCCGCGCCAGAATGGGCTGGCCCGTCACGGCTTTCAAACCCGGCAAGGTGGTTCGGGCAGGCGATAACGGAGCCATGGGCATTTCTGTTGATATCAAACAGGATGACGGCATGACAGCCCGCTACGGGCACATGTCGAAAACCCTTGCAAAAAGCGGTCAACGCGTTGAAGCTGGCGAACCCGTGGGTCTTGTGGGCTGCACCGGCAGAACAACCGGCGCGCATCTGCATTTTGGCCTGCTTGATGCCACTGGCAAGGCCATTGACCCGCTGGCCTACCTGCATTCGGCAGACGAAGTACTGCAGCCCGATCCCGCTGATATTCCGCAGGTTCTTGAGGCACAATCGTGCGGGCCAGTGCAGCGCGGCCCCAATGGGCACCCTGTGCGCCTTGGCGAAATGCTGAAAAAAATGGATAGCTACACGCCGCCGCCCATTCCCACCTGGAACGAGCGCCGCTAACACGGGGCTAGCGTATTTTCTGGTTCTTTTGCGCCGCACCTGAGCCAGATCCAGCAAACTTTTTTGCCGCCGCTGGCCACAGGGCCGCAACCAGTACAATCTGCCCCACCACAAGCACTGGGTCACGGTCAAAAAGCCCCGCACCCACAACCATGACCGCCCCCAGCAGGGCCCAGAGCCCATGCGGGCCTGCACGGTAAACACCCAGTGCCTGCAGGGCCACACCCAGCCCCAGCAGCACGGCAAAAATCAGGGCCGAAGCCCCCTGCCCTTCAAGATATATGAGCGTGCCGGGCGACGCGGGCAGGGTATCTGCCTGCGCCGCCACGGCAAGAGCAAATAGCGTCAAGCAGCACCTATTCCCAGACCAGCGCGCACCACTCGCCGTCGATAACGCGGCGGGGCTTGGGCAGGCACTGGGCCATGTAGGCTTCCTCAACACTGTCGGCCTGAATTTCAAGCAGACCAGAGAGCACAAGGCACGCGCCGGGCTTGCAGGCCCACACAATGCGCTGTGAAAGGTCGATAAGCGGGCGGGCCAGAATATTTGCCAGCACCAGATCATAGGTACGGCCTTCAAGGGCATCTATGCTGCCAAGACCGACCTCAAAGCCCTCAATGCCGTTGATGCCACGGTTTTCAATGGCATTTTCAACGGCCAGCATGTCGATGTCATAGCCCTCGCCAGTGAGGCCGCTCTTGCAGCAGGCAATGCCCAGCACGCCAGAGCCCGTACCAAGATCGAGAAAATGCTGACCAGCCTTGACGCGGCCCTTTTCCACAAGCTCGCTCAGCACGGTCAGGCACAGGGCGGTGGTGGCGTGGTGACCCGTGCCAAAGGCACTTTTGGGCTCGATAACAATCTTTTCCCGCCCGGGAAAGTCAGGGCTGTCGGCCAGCCACGGGGGCAGCACCACAAAGCGGTTGCCGCAGGAAACGGGCGTAAAAAACTGCCGCCACGCCGCCAGCCAGTCCTGGTCCTCAAGGGTGGTCAGCGTGTATTCCGCAGCGGGAATATGCGCCTGCAGATCGCTTTGCAGGTTGTTGATAAATTCGGGGTTTTCGCAATGCACGCGAAAGCGGGTTTCGCCCGTGGGCAGGGTTTCTTCTTCCCAGCCAAAGGGCACGCCCAGGGTCAACAGGCCGGTGGCGCGGTCTGCGTCTTCTTCGGCCACAACCAGTTCAAGACGAAAAATATTCTTCATAATCCTCTCGCTCAGTGTTTGCGGTGGGGCCACAGGCACGCCAACCGACCTGCGAAGCATGCCAGACTTCGCTGGCTGGGTCGAGTCCCCCACGCTCTGGCTGTAAGGGCGCTTGAAACATATCAATTTAATAAGGATTGCCATATACCTTAAATGCGGGTATAGTGACAAACTTATCAATGCCTTTGTATTCCCCATTGCAAGGAACATCCATGTCTGACCTTCAAAGCCCGCCCCAGGCCGCCCCGGAATCCGGGCCGCAACTTTCCGCTGCGCACGCCGCAGAACTTGAAAGCCTGCTTGAACGCATCCGCGCCGATTTTGAGGTGGATTTCGAACCGCTGCATGTGGACGAAAATCCCCTTGAGGTGCTCTCCATACAGAACATGAGCGCGCATCTGGACAAACTGCTGCAACGCAAGGCCATCCACGATCCGCTCAAAGACCTGCCCCTGTGGGCAAAGCTGTGGCCCGGCTCGTTTGTGCTTGGCCGCCTGCTGCGCAAATATGAGCCGCAGGGCAAAACCCTGCTGGAACTTGGCGCGGGCTGCGGCGCACTCAGCCTTGTGGCCGCGCGTTACGGCTTTGAGCGCGTGGTGCTGAGTGATGTGGTTGAGCAGGCCCTGCGCTTTGCCCGGGCCAACGTGCTGCGCAACGGTCTGGGTGACCAGATCGAGGTTACCCATGTGGACGTGACCGCGCCGGGTCGCGACCCCCGCTTTGCCAGCGGCTTTGACATTATCGCCGCCTCTGAAATTCTGTATCTCGACGACCTGCACCGCCCCCTGGTCAAGTTTGTGGATCGCCACATGGCCCCCGGCGGCAAGGCATTTTTCTGCACCGATGTGGCCCGCGCCAAACCCCATTTTGGCAAGCTTGCAGCCAAGACCTTCAAGATTACCGAAGGCCGCATCGGTGTAAAATCGCAGGACGAAAACGGCGAGGAACAACGCCGTCTGTACAGCATTCTGATTCTGGAGCGGCCATGAGCGAGCAGTTGCCCATCATAACACTTGCCCCCTGCCCCAAGGGCTACACCCGCGACCTCGACAAAACCATGAGCCCCGCGCAGACCATTGCGCGCGTGCGTGAAAAGCTTGAATCGTCGCGCCTTGATATTCTTTCAAAAACGCGCCGCGTGGACGTGGGCCGCCTGGGCATACCTGTATTTCTGAGCGTGTGCGGGGCCGATGCCCGGCGCATCATGCCCACCCGCAAACAGATGGGCAAAGGGTCCTCTGCCGAGCAGGCCGAAGCCTCGGCCTTGATGGAGCTGATGGAACGCTTTGCGTTTTTCAGCTTTTGGGAGGAACTCCCCCACATGGTCAGCGCCACATGGAGCGAGGCCGAGGCCCGCTTTGGCAGCGACCTGCTGCCCCTTGAGGACATGCTGCGCTCTGTGGACGACAAGCTTGCGCCAGCAGACGCCCGCCGCGTGCTTGACCTTACAAGCTGGCAGTTTTACCCCGCCACCCGCCTGCTGGACGGCAAAACCGTGTGGTTGCCGCTCGACTGGTTCAAGCTGCTTGGCGAATTTAACGGCACCTCTGCCGGCAACAGCCGCGAAGAATCGCTGTTGCAGGGCCTGAGCGAACTGATCGAACGCCACGTGTGCTGCCGCGTTGACCGCAACCTGCCCACCACGCCCACCATTGACCCGGCATCCTGCGCCTTTGACCCCGTGCTGGCCGAACTGCTGGCCGCCTTTGAGCGCGAGGGCGTGCACATTGTGCTTAAAGACTTTTCGCTGGGCATGCCCCTGCCCACGGTTGCCGCCGTGGCATGGGACCCCAAAACATTCCCCGATACGTCTGAAATCGTCTACACCGCTGGTACGGCGGCTTCCCCCGCCAAGGCGGCCATCCGCGCCGTGACCGAAGTGGCCCAGCTTGCGGGCGATTTTTGCACCCGCGCCTGCTACGAGGCTTCGGGCCTTTCCAAGTACACGGCACTTGAACAGATCAACTGGCTGATCGAAGGCCCCACTGTTGATCTGAAAAGCCTGCCCAGCGTGGAAAATGCCGACATACGCGAAGAGCTGCTCACGGCCCTGCGCGGCCTTGCCCCGCTGGAACTCTATGCGGTTGAAACCACACACCCGCGCCTGGGCATTCCCACGCATTACAGCATTGTGCCGGGTCTGCAGTTTCGCGAACGTGACCGCAACCAGAGCCTGGGGCTTTTTGTAGGCCGCAAGCTGGTGGAAGAAGCCGATGCCGATACCGTGCTGCACGGCCTGAAAGTGCTGGGAAGCTGCTACCCCGGTGCGCATTTTCTGCCTTTTTTTGAGGGCATGCTGGCCCTGCGGGCAGAAGACTTTGACACGGCCCGCTGCGCATTTGCCGCTGCCGTGCCCCTGCAACCCGATACAGATTCCAGAGCGCTGGCCGCCTTTTATCTTGGCTATGCCGATACCCTGCAATGCCGCTGGCAGGAGGCCCTGCCAGCTCTGGCCGCAGCTGCAGAACTGTGCCCGGACATGAAGGAATACGGCAATCTTCTTGGCGTGGCGCACTTTAAAACCGGCAACTACGCCAAGGCGGCAGAGGCCTTCAGGGCGGTGCTGCGCGTGGACAAAGGTTCTGCCATGGATCTGGCCAATCTGGGCCTGTGTGAAAAATTCATGGGTAATGCCGAACAGGCGCGTGAATACCTGAGCGCCGCATTGGAGCTGGACGCGAGCCTTGATTTTGCCCGCAAACATCTGGCCGAACTCGCAGTCTAACGATACTGGCCCTGCCTCCCTCACCGAAGGCGAGCCTTGATGGGTGGCAAACCAGCTGCGCTGCGCCCTGCAAACCCGGAATTTGTGTTTTAAAGGTTACAGTGCCGGAATTTTGATGCTTTCGTACCTCGGTACGGCGCACTCGAAATTCCGGCGCTTTCTGTTCCGGCCCAAAGGGACACCCCAATATTGCAGTCAATAACATTCTAACATATTTAATGAAATAAGGCATTTTGCCACCGCATGGCTCTCGGGTTATGGTGCTGAACGCCCCAGATGAAAAACATTCGCTCGGCTGCCAGTGCTTGCAGACAGCACATGGCAGCAGGCTGGTCAAACGGGAGAAATATCGTGAGCTTTGCAGTAAAAGAAATTTTTTATACGTTGCAGGGAGAGGGCTTTCACGCTGGCCGCCCCGCCGTATTTTGCCGTTTTGCCGGGTGCAACCTGTGGTCGGGACGCGAAGAAGACCGCGAATTTGCCAAATGCCGTTTTTGCGATACTGCTTTTCTCGGCGCCGACCAGTCGGGCGGAACATTTGAAAACGCCACACAGCTGGCCCGCACCATCTGTTCCCACTTCCCCAGCTATGTGCATTCCGGTTACCGGCCATACGTTGTCCTCACCGGTGGCGAGCCTGCCCTGCAGGTTACGGACGAGCTGGTGTGGGAGCTGACCCGCCACGGCGCGCAGGTAGGCATGGAAACCAACGGTACTCTGGCACTGCCAGACGGGCTGGACTGGATTACCGTAAGCCCCAAGGCAGGAACAGAACTGGTCGTCACTCGCGGCAACGAGCTGAAGCTTGTGTGGCCGCAAGAAGGCATTGAGCTGCAGGATTTTGAGCAGATGGACTTTGAACATTTTTTTCTGCAACCGCGTGACTATTCGGGTCAGACGCAGGCGACCCAGGAGGCTGTGCAAACCTGCCTCAGGCGGCCCCTGTGGAAACTGAGCCTTCAGACACATAAGTTTATCGGGATTCGTTAGGAGCTATCATGGATATTTACGTTTCTTTGTCGTTTGACGCAGCGCACCGCTTGCCTGCTGTGCCCGCTGGGCACAAGTGCGGCAATCTGCACGGGCATACCTTTGTTGCTGAAGTGTATGTGCAGGGTGAAGTGTCTGAAACCAGTGGCTGGGTTGTGGATTTTGGCGACCTCAAAAGCATTGCCAAATCATATATCGATCAGCTGGATCATACGTATCTGAATGATATTGAAGGGCTGGAAAATCCCACCAGCGAAAATATCGCCATCTGGATATGGCGCAAGCTTGAGCCGCATATCAAAGGGCTTTCGAAGATTGTGGTCAAGGAAAGCCCCACTTCTGGCGCAGTGTACACTGGCAGATAGGTTCAGGACATGCTTTGTCTGGCGGGCAAAACCCGCTGTCACAATATGAATTGGGGTGAAGCTGTCAGGCTGATCTGCGCAAACCTGACTTTTACGGCCTGAATGCTTCAACGCCGGAATTTTGCTGCCCACGTACACGGGTACGTTGCACGCAAAATTCCGGCGCTTTTTTCAAACCGCAAAGCGGGGTCTGGCATCAGCATGGTTGGCGTTGCCCAATAACCAGCCCATCGTGTCGCACTCCGCGCTCGCAAGCAGCCCCTAATCCCAGAACACCCTCGTCATAACTTCACACTTTCCCACCATTCCCGGCTCAAACTGCTTGCCCTCGCCATCACTGATGGTAATGCGCACAGGCACATAAAGCTGCGGGCTGGCTACGGCTTCCTTGCTGGCCGCAACCTCCTTGCTGTTCACACTGGCACCTGCGGGCAGGGACTGCGGTTCGAGCCGGTCATAAATCCGGCCTTCAAGCTTTACATTGTTTTGCAGGCTGACGGCGCACTTTTGCCCGGGCTTGAGGGCATTGGCCGCATCCTGCGTAAAGTAGGCAATGATCCAGAAAGATTTTTGTGCTTCCTTGCCCTCTGGCAGCAACAAGGCCACGGGATCGCCCCGCTGCACGGTCTGCCCCGGCACGGCCAGGCCACGCAGGATGCGCCCGTCCTGCGGCGCGTAGAGGTTGCCGTCCACCACCTGCTGGGGGGCGGCATTCATGGCAGCACCAAGAGCGCCGGTGACATACTGGGGCGCATAGCGGTTGCGCGAGGCCATCTGCTTGTAGCGCAGGGTTTCATCGCGCACGCGGGCCAGTTCCTGATCCATGGCCGCACGCACCAGACTTACCTGCTCAAATTCCACCACGGCCCTTTCCTTGGCCAGCCGGGTCTGCATTTCCGCCTGTTTGGCGGCGGCATAGCGTGATGTCCCCACAGCGTGTTCACCGCCCTGGCTGTCAAGGGTGCGCAGGGCAAGCTGCGCGCGCACGTGCTCTGCCACCCGTTCTTCACGATTTTTTTGTTTGAGGTCTTCTTCGTGCCGCGCCTGGGCTATGCGCTGCGTTATTTCACGCTCGGCTGCCTGCGCCTGTCTGAGCCGTGAAGCCGTTTCTTCCATGCCGGGAGGCCCCGCCATTACCCGCATGCCTGCCACATCCTTTCCGGCCTCAGCCATACGTTTGGCGTATCCGCTGACATCAAGACGGGCAATTACCTGGCCTTTTTTGACGCGGTCGCCCTCGCGCACTGCGACGGCGTCCACCCTGGCGGGAAATTCGGATGAAACGGCGTAAACCATGCCGTCCAGCATGGCCCAGGTGCTTGTAACGCGGCCAGCCTCAATCCACCACCAGGCTCCGGCTGCCAGAAAAACAAGTACCCAAATGGGCAGCAGGCGCAAAAACTGGCGCCCGTGCTTTTTCAGCGGGGCCTCTGGCAAGTGTAAATAAATCGGTTCAGGCATGGCTTGTCCTGTGGTGGAGGTGCATTTTCATGACATTATCATAAAAACATGCAGATACCGTACCATCGTGGCCGCAATGCTCTTTACAAGGCGCACGCAGACGCTTACAAAGTCTGCATTCACGGAGAAAGCGGCTCCCTGCCGTCAAAACTCCGCCAGGGGAGTTGACACACACCATGTTCTTATCGCGAATCTGCGCCCTGCTCTGTCTGGGCTGCCTGCTTGCCGGATGCGGCACTACCCGCCCGGTGGTTGTGGTAGAAAAAGACGAATTCATAAAAATGGCGCATAACATGCCCAAGGAACTGAAGGCACGCAATCTGCTGGACGCGGATGGCTCGTACACGGCCCCCATGTCCTTCAAGGGCCTGAAGGACTACGGCGAGATTTTGTACAACCGTTTGTCGCCCTCGTTTATGCTGCAAAATGACGCTGCGCACGATGTGTATCTTGGCGCTACCTTTGCTGCCACCAAACTGCCCGACAGCCGCGTAAAGCATTTTCCCAACGGTTTCAGCATAGATCATGCCACCCAGAGGCTTAAAGTCAATATGGTTGGTATTGCAGACTGGAACGGGGACGGTCAGGACGAATGGATTGTGTCGTGCTTTGTTGAGCCCAAGCGCGGCGGCCGCACCCGTATCTACTATGTGCTGGTTCCCCCGCCGCTCAATGATGAAGAAAAGCTCAAGGGCACGGTTGCCGCCGTGTACGAATGCTTTGGCCTCTCCTGCACGCTCTATGTGCGCGACAGCAAGGTGATTCAGCGCGATGCGGCCGACCCCCTTGTGCCGCCCACTGAAATCCACGACGTGGTTCCCGGCCTGCAACCCGTGACCACACCGCCCAACAAAAGCGCACCCAAGGGCAGCGGGCTGGAAGAACGCAGCCTGTAAGGGCTGACGCACGCCGCCATCAATCGCATACTATCGCTCAATGGGCCGTCGGTTTCATGAACCGGCGGCCTTTTTTGTATGCCGCTCAAACCAGTTTAAAACGGCAACCCGCAACACGGCCTTCTGGCACATCTATCCAGAGCGTCTGGTGCAAACATTGCCGCCTCGCACCCAGCAGGTGCAGCAGAGTACACAGTCCTATCTACAGCAATGGGGAATTGCCGCAGTGATGTGGAGGCGCTGGCGGTCAGAACAGTTTGCCACGGCTACCCCCTCGCGGGGTGAACATGTTGGCAGCATGCTGCGCAACACCATGCCGTCAGCGCAGGCAACGCAAAAGCTGGCGATACCCCGGCAACCGATTGCATGTCGCACAACGTCCCCGCGCAAAAAAGAACCCCGCCGGGGCAGGGGTTCAGCTCACAAGAGCCTGCTTCCCTGCCCCGGCGGGGCAAAATCACATCAAGCTAAGCTTGTAAAAGCTTACTTGAAGGCCTTTTCAAAGTTGGGCACAACCTGCTTTTTGCGGCTCATGACGCCGGGCAGCCACACGGACTCGCCTTCGGCCTTCACGCCAAAAGCCTTTTCCACCACGGAAGGATCGTCGGAAACGATCAGCATTTCAGAGCCTTCCTTCATGATGTCGGTCAGCAGCAGGAACACGCTGTGACGGCCTTCGCCCTTCACGCGGGCGATTTCGGCCTGCAGGCCAGCCTTGACGGGTTCCAGGATGGAAAGGTCAACCACTTCGAGCTGGCCGATGCCGACCTTGTTGCCGCCCATGTCGAAATCCTTGTAGTCACGGAAGACCAGATCCTTCATGGAGGTGCCTTCAACGGCGCTCTTGACCTTGAACATTTCCATGCCCAGAGCCATCACGTCGCTCACGCCAGCAATCTTGGCCAGTTCTTCAACGGCCTTCTTGTCGGCGGGGGTGCAGGTGGGCGACTTGAAGATAACGGTGTCGGAGAGGATGGCGCACAGCATGCCGCCAGCGATGCCCTTGGAGATTTCCACGCCGTAGAAGTCAAACATGTTCTTCAGCACGGTGCAGGTGCAGCCCACGGGCCAGATCCAGGCTTCGAGGGGAGCAGAGGTGGTCACATCACCAAGCTTGTGGTGATCAGCGATGCCGAGCACACACGCGGAATCCATACCCTTGGGGGCCTGAGCGATGTCAGAGTAGTCCACCAGGTACAGATTCTTGCCAGCCACGTCGGCAACAACCTGAGGAGCGGTAAGGCCGAACTTCTTGAGCACGAATTCGGTTTCAGGCGTGGGCGCGCCCTGAGCGGCAGGGGTAACGTCCAGACCGCGCTTGCTGTACAGGTCGGCGGCGGCAATGGCAGAAATGATGCTGTCGGTATCGGGATTCATGTGACCAATAACTAATGCGGACATGACAGTCTCTCCTTCCGGGATTTGTTCGGGTATGCGGTTCAATCTGACCGCTTTGTTCTCTTTAGCACAAAGTCCTGCTCATGCCAAGGTCTTAGCGCAAAAAAACCCGGCACAGATTGATGAGCTTTTTGCTATGAAAATATAACTTACTTGAATAAAACAATATTTTTAACTTCGTGATTTTTTTATTTTTTGGACGCCTTGGGATGGGCCTTGTCGTAGGCCTCCATAAGGTGCTCAAGACTCACCTGCGTGTATCGCTGGGTGGTGGTCAGCCTGCTGTGACCAAGCAGTTCCTGCACGCTGCGCAGGTCTGCGCCAGCAGTGAGCAGGTGGGTGGCAAACGAATGGCGCAGGCTGTGGGGCGATACCGTAAAATCAAGCCCTGCCCTGCGGCACAGGCGCTCAACAATGCGCGCGGCTTCCCTGCGGTTCAGGCGAGAACCGCGCGAGCCTACAAACAGGGCCGGTTCGTCGGACAAGGCCATGAGGGGGCGTTCGTCGAGCCAGCTTTTGAGTCTCTCGCACGAAGTGTCGGAAAGCGGCGCAAGGCGCTCGCGCGACCCCTTGCCCATGACCCGCAGCACGCGCGATGAAAGCTGCACATCATCTATATTGAGGCCCAGCGCTTCAGATATGCGCAGGCCAGAACCGTACAGCAGCTCGGCCAGCGCCAGATCGCGGCAAAGCAGCCGCTCTGCCTCGGCGCTTTCCACCCCGGTCTGCCCCGGCTTCTGTTCCGTGTCCAGCAGGGCAAAGGTTTCATCCACATTGAGTGCGCGAGGATGGCGCTTTTCCTGCCGGGGGTTGCGCACCTGCGCGGCCACATTCTCTGCCACAGCGCCAGTGCGCTGCTGAAAACGAAAATACGAGCGGGCTGCCGCCAGTTTTCTGGCCATGGAACTTTTGGCGTCGCCAAGGCGGAACAGCCACGCCAGATAGGCCTGAATGTGGCGCTTGGTGACGGTTTCGGGCCTGCCGAGGTCAGCATCCTGCCCACGCAGAAATTCGGCCAGCTGCGCAAGGTCGCTGCCGTAGGCCTTGAGAGTGGCTGACGATGCGCCCTTCTGCACTTCCATCCATACCAGAAAGGCATCGACAAACAGCCTGGCGCGGTCAGGCGCAGGCTGCTTCTGCTGCTGATTCTGCCGCTTGTTCACGACACGGCCTCGTAGCGCGCACCGGGCAGACGCCTCACCTTGCCGAGCATCTCAAGCCCCACAAGGGCGGCGTTGGCCGCAGCGGCACTGATCCCCGCGGCATCGGCCAGAACATCTGCATGGGTGGGGCCGTGCTGGCGCAGATACGCAACCAGATCCGGGCTTTCGCCCGTGCTGGCGGCGTGCTCCGCAGCCGCGCGTTCGCCATCATTGAGCGGCGGCGCTTCTGACGCTGTCGCAGAGGGCGCGGACTCTGTCGAAACAGCCGGAGCAGGATTGGTGATCGCTTGCGGCGCAGAGGGTTTTGCAGCCTGCATTTCTGCGGAAGTTGCTGAGGGGACATCCTCCTGCAAGCCCTGCTCCTGTTCGGGAACGCTCTGCTCGTCTATGCCGAAGGGGCGCAGCTGTTCGGCCAGATCGCGCAGCACATCCTCTGCGCAAAAAACGGCGCGCGCGCCCTGCCGCACAAGATCCTGACATCCCAGGCAATGCGCATCCAGAGCGGGCCCTGGCACGGCGTAGACCTCACGGTTTTGCTCCAGCGCCAGCCGCGCAGTTATGAGGCTGCCCGATCGCTGGGCGGCCTCCACAACCAGCACCCCCAGCGAAAGCCCGCTGATAATGCGGTTGCGGATGGGGAAGTTGCCCGCGTGCGGCACAGTGCCGGGGGCAAATTCAGAAATCAGCAGGCCACGGCGCTCCATGGCGTCAAATGCCACCATGTTATCCGGTGGGTACAGCACGTCAATGCCTGTACCCAGTACGCCGATGCTGCGCCCCACCCGTGCGAGTGCGGCCTCGTGGGCAACCCTGTCGATGCCAAGGGCCATTCCCGAAACAATGGCAATGCCGCAGGCCGAAAGGCAGCGGGCCATGTATTCGGCCACAGATCTGCCATGCCGGGTGGCCTTGCGGGAACCCACCACGGCAAAACCCGGAGACTGCAACAGAGAAAGATCACCCCGGCAATAGAGCACAAGGGGCGCATCAATAATGGAGCGTAAAAGCGCGGGATATTCAGGGTCTGTCCACAGAACTATGGATGCGGAAAGATCGCGGGAGCGGTCCCATTCTTCGCGGGCGGTTACCCGCCACGAACCTGTGGCAAATTCAGCCGCCTGCCCCTTGTTGACGCCCGCCTCGCCCCACTGCCCGCGAGCCTGAACAGCGGCGTAAGCCGAGCCAAAGTGCCGCGCAAGGCGTGCGGCAGAACGCGCGCCCAAACCACGGCAGTGCCGCAGGGCAAGGCTGGCCCAGTATTCCTTGCGGGCGGCTTCGTCCATGCATGCCCAGTTTCTGCCCTGCCGGGTCATGCCGCCCCCGCTGTCGGGGTCAGCACACATGCTCCGTCCATACTATCGGGCCAATCCGCGCGAACGGGCAACGCCCGCAGCCTCAGAGTTGGGAAACTGCGACAGAAGCTTCTTGTACGCCTGCGCCGCACCTTCCTTGTCGCCCATGCGGCTCAGGGTCATGCCGGTTTTCAGCAGGGCATCGGCATTCTTGTGGTGGCTGGGCCACTGGCTGTTGACCTTTTGGAACTGCGCCAGCGCTTCATTATATTTACCCTGAGCGTACAGACCCTCGCCTATCCAGTATTCCGCATTGGCGGCAAAACGGCCATGCGGGTACTCCTGCAAAAATGTCTGGAACCGGCTGATGCTCTCAGCGGCGCGGCCAGCCATGGCTGGCTGAAGGGCGGTCTTGTAGGCAGCCTCTTCACCCTTGCCGCTCTTGGGCAGCGAGGCGGGTTGCACTTCTGCCGGGGCTGCCGGAGTGGCGGCGAGAACTGGCGCTGCAGGCACAGCTGTGGGTGCTTTGGCAGCGGCCTTGCCTTTTGCCCCATTTTTTGCAGAGGTAGCGGGGGCTTCGCCGGGCAAGGGCGGCACAAGGCCAGGAATTTCTGGCGGCAGGGCCAGATCTGCCTGCGGCACTGCAGGCACGGGAACATCGGCATTGCCGCCAGCTGCCGCAACAGGCGGCAGCATGGGCTGAACCGGCGTGGCAGGCTTGGAGGGAGAGGCAGCCTCTGGCGGCAGGGCAAACGACGCTGCAGCAGTGGCACCGCCTGCGGAAGTTGCGGCGGGCGCTGTTTTGGCGGCCTTGGCGGCAGCAGCCTCTGCCTTGGCAGCCTCGGCGGCAGCCTTGGCCTCGGCTTTGGCCGCAGCTCTGGCTTCTGCCTTGGTAAGCGGTTTTTCTGCCGGAGCAGCCTGCACAGGCACAGCCTTGGGCGCAGGCTGGGCAGATTCAACGGCGGGGCTTGCAGCTTCGCGCTGGGGCGCGGCGGGAATGGGCCGTATGGTGGCCGCCGGATCATTCCAATTGATTGCCTGATTGCTGGCGGGCGTGCTGCCCGAACTGCTGGCAGGCGTGCTCGTCGAAGCTACTGCGATGGAAGGTCTGGCGCTCGCCTGCGCGGCATTCTGGCTGGTGGCGGCCTGCTGGCTGGCGGCAGACTCTTCAGTCGGCACAGCCACAGGACCATGCTTGGTCAGCTGGGCATCGGGCTGCGCGGGGGTAGCCACGGCGCTTTTGTATGGTTGCGGAGGAATGATGGGCACAACAGTCATGCCGGTCTTTTGCCCGCCACGGGTGCGCACCTCGTAAACCCTGTTGTTGAGCTGGGCAACCTGCGTATCAAGCGTGTTGACGCTCTGCTCCAGTGTGCGCAGGCGGTGATCTGTCTCGCGCAGCAGTTTCTGGTTGGTTTCGCTGTTCGATTCAGCCTGACGCACCTTGCCTGAAGAAGCGCACCCCGCAGCCAGCGCAAGGCAAGTCAGCGGTACAACGATCAGTTTTTTCATCCCTGTCTCCAGCACAAGAGTATTCGTGCGTTGAAATATCTTTCAATGCGTCAAAAACCCGCAACAGACGCTCATCATACTTTTTGGCAATGTCGCCGGGGCCTTTGCAGCGATGGGTGAAGGCATGCAAGGCGCGTAAGCGGCCAAGCTTTCTTGTGCCTCAACCCCGACCATATTTCAAGAACTCTTGCAGCGGCAGCGTTTTTCAGGCAAGAACAGGCTTGCTCACGCTATTACAGAACAACAGTTACGGACAAACAGGGCATTACGGCGCGGAAAAAGCTGCTACACAGCCTGCCGAATGCGTCTTGCAGCCTGGTATGACGCCGATCTGGCAACAGGGCTTATGCAACGCGTTTGCCCTGTGCTGCGGCCAACTCAGCGAGAACATTATGAACCGTTCCTATCCGGCATCAAGCCATACCGGAGGCGAAGCCTGATGAATTTTTTCCAGGAAATGGCGGCGACCCTTACCACATGGATGGACGCGTTGCGGCATCTTGGACAGTCCTTTCCCCTGGCGCGCATGGGCCTTGATGCCCTGAGCGTGGCCCTGCCGCTGGCCGCCCTGCTGGCCTTTGTGGGTCTTAACTTCATGTCGGCCACCGCGAGGGCGCTGGCTGTCACGCGCAAGCGCGCCTCATACGAAAAATGCGCCCGCCAGCTGGCCCTGCTGGCCCTGTTGATGGGCTGGCTGCTGCTGATCTGTGGCCGCGTATGGCTCTTTTTTACCCAAGGTTCCTACACACCCGATTCACTTTCTGACTTTATGGTCGAAATGAGCTGGGTCATGCTGGGCCTGGCGGTGCTGTTCAACAGCCTGTACTTTGCCCTGTGGAAGTTTCTGGTCAAGCTGCCCATGCTGCACGTGGGCCTCGGCGTTGTAAGCGGCATTCAGGCGTGCATTGCCACGGCAGCCTCCCTGGCCGCCGCACGCATGCTTATGGCGCTGGCGCGCCCCGATGCGGACATGCTGACCCTCGGGCACATCTATGTGCCGGGTTTCGGCACGCCCTTCTGGTGCGCCCTTTTCTGGTCGCTGCCGCTCACGCTGGCAGTGGCTGGCGGCATGGGCGCCTTCTGGCTTGTGCTGCGCCGCAAATACGACGACTTTGGCCGCGACCATTACAACACCATGCTTCCCTGGTGCTCCATGTGGGCGCGCAACGCCTGGGCGGTCTTTTGGGTGATTTTGCTGGCATCGTCAGTATTTGACGTGCAACGCGAATGGCAGAGCGAAGCCTTTACTGCCATGGACGCCGTGCTGGAAAGCGCCGAGCTGCTGCTCTGGCTGGTGCCCGCCCTGCTGTGGACCCTCGTGGCCCGCAGCGCAACGCCCATGCGCCACAAGCTCACCCTGCTGGCAGCCCTAGTGCTGGCCGTGGCCGTTATGCTGCCCTTTTACGCCAGCATGACAGAAATCACCATGCCAGCGGTTCTTACCGAGGGTATTGAATAACGTTGGCCGCACAGTTTGCGATACAACTAAACCCCGCCTCACGGCGGGGTTTTTCGTTTTCATGCGGCATGGTAGCAGATTGCGTCAGCGGCTATTTTTTGCCGTACTGTTTGCGCCATTCGTCGAGAAACAGCAGGGCGGTCTCTGTTTCTGTCAACGCGCCGCTACGGGCGCGCAAGGCGCTTATAACGTCGTCAAAGCCCGCATTGGGCCCAAGGCCAAGACCCTGCACCACGCCTGCAAGCTCGGCGCGTATTTCTGGCGTAAGCACAGCATCCACATCAGGCGGCAGGGCCTGTACTGCATCCTCCGCCTGGGGCCACGCCCCAAGCTTCTGCTCCATAAAATCAAGCAGGGCCTTCATGCGCTGCTCATAGGTATGGTCGCGCAGCACACGGGCGCGGGCGCGGGCGGCAAAAGCCTGGCGTTCTTCGGGGTGCGCAATAAAGTGCTCTATGGCCGCATAGAATTCTTCCAGCGTACCAAAGGTTGCCAGTTCGTCCTGCGCAAACAGCTCTGGCATAAGCGCCCGCCGATCCACAAGCTGAAAAGCCCCCATGGCCGCCAGCTCAAACGTGCGCGGATTGACAAAATCGCCCCTGCTCACAAGCTCAGCAGTGCCGAGGCTTGAGTGCAGGTTCAGGTTTACCCGCGTGGCATTGTAAATCTTTACGCATTCATCGGCTTCAATACGCGCGCCACCGCGCTGCACGTGGGCGGCAAGCAGGGTTTCGCCGTCCCAGTCCGAACCCCATATCTTGAAATCGCGCCCGATCAGCTGACGGAAGGCCAGCCTGCGGTTTGGGTAGCCAGCGCCCAGAAAGCCAATATCCGCGCCGTACTCGCGCCGTTCCTGATCGTTGAGTTGCAGCGGCTTGTGAAAGTCTGGCTGGGCCGCCAGCGGCAGATAAAGGGCGTTGCCCTGCCCTATGCCCGCCAGCATGGACAAAAACGGCTCTTTCTGGATGACGGCAAAAACATCGTACAGGGGGGCGTAGCCTTTCCAGTAGTCAAAAATTTCGTGGTCTTCCACAAACCACATGGCCGTGCGGATGCCCGCCCTGCGCAGACGCTGCAACAGGCTGCGCCCAAGCGGAGCCTGCGCCATGGCAAGCACCAGATGCGGTTCCTGCGCCTGAACCTGCGCCCACACTGCCTGTGAAACCACCTGCAAAAATGAATTCTCCAGCTGGGCGGTCTGCGCCGGTGCCAGCCCAAGACCTCGCAGGCCCGTAAAGCCCGCATGCAGCAACGGAGCCTCGAACACGCGCACGCTGTGCCCCAGGGCGCTGAGAGCGCTGGCGCAATATCTGCCAATGGGCAGCGAGCCGCCGTACATGGGCAGCACCACAAGAATTCGCAGAGGAACGGCGGGCATCAGTAGTATCTCCCTGGCGGCAACATCCAGTCCGCATCATTACAGAGCCATTGTTCAAGGTCGGCGGGGGGCGGGGGCGTCATGGCGCGGCCAGCGGGATCGAGCGACACATGCAGGCGGCCTGCCAGAAATTTGCGCACATATCGACGTTCGGCCTCGTGCGGGTCGTGCCCGGCCAGTAACCGGGGCAGCGCCCCAAGGGCATCAAAGCCTGTGCGCCAGAGCTGCAAACCCTCCACAAGTGCCGGCCATGGCTTTTCATCTGCCGCCGCCGCTGGCAGAGCATTCTTTATACCGCCAAGCACGGCCACCAGCGAGCGTAGCAGTTCCACCTGCGTAAACGGCTGGCCACAGACAACATTGTAGGGGCAAGGTGCGGTTTCAAGGCAGGGGGCACATGCGCGGCAGGTTTGCCACACGTAGTGGCCCTCGCCGTAGGGGCCTGTTTCGTGCTGCCAGGCAGAGGACAGAAAAAACGCCAGCACAGGCACGCCAAGGTGCGCGCCAAGGTGCATGATGCCCGTATCGGGCGTGATCAGGGCATCCAGCTCGTCTACGGCTTCCACAAGCGCGGGCCAGTCTGTTTTGCCGCTGAGGTCTTCAATCGACGACAGCATCCTGGCGGGCAGATGCCGCATGAGCTGGCGAGCTGCGGGTTTCTCTGCCGCAGAACCTAGCAGAAACACACGCGGGCCGCCCATGGCCCCAAAGGCCGTGCGCACAACTTCGGCCAGCACGGGTACGGGCAAAGAGCGGCGCGATTCGCGCCCGGCAAGCACCACGCCCAGACCGCGCCCACCGGGGCTCGCCACAGGGTTGATGCTATGTGGCTCCACCGGTTCAGAAGCAAAATGCGCCCAAAAATCCACCAGATTAAGTGGGGCCAGAGCCCGACGCTCGCTTGTTCTGAAGGCAAGCCGTGCCCAGGGCGAGCGCGAGATTCCCCCTGCCTCTGGCCGGTAACCGTGCACCAGCCCTTCATCAAAAACACGGCACAGGGCCGCCGTAGTGCCGGAAAAATTGCAGTTGTACACGGCCTCAAAGTGCAAGCCCTGCCACCGCAGCAGCACGGCAGTATTGCGCGCCAGCGCCTCGGCCTCTGGCCTGCCGTGCACCGACAGGGCATGCGGCTCAACAAAGGGATAGAGCACCCTGACCAGCGGAACCAGGCCGGCATCCACAGCAAGGTGCACCTCGCCGCGCCCGGCCAGGCTCAGCAACAGGCGTTTGGTCTGCACCAGATCGCCAAAGCGTGCCGCCTGTATGACCAGAAATTTGGGCATATCATTCCGTAAGTATGTTGATGGCCGCAAGTATCCGCAAAACTGCCAATTGCCCACAATCTAAGGCAATCAGGCCACCTAGGCAAGCAAGGTTCGCCGCAGCGGCGCCCACGCAACTATTGCTGCTTTGCAAATACGGCGGCGCGCTGGCCCTTTGCAAAATATTTCGCGCTGCTGTATGCTCGCTCTCAAGCTTCTTTCACCCTTTGGATCACACATGCGCACACAGCCCACCGCACCGCTCTACCCCATATTTATTTCGCTCTCGGGCATTCGCTGTCTGGTTGTCGGCCTTGGTCAGGTGGGGCAACGCAAGCTTTCGGGCCTGCTGGCCTGCGACCCGGCCTCTGTGCTGGTGCTTGATCTCGCAGAGCCCATGGCTGAAGCCGCAGCCCTGCTGAATGATTCGCGCGTATGCTTTGAGCGCCGCAGCTGCACACAGGCCGACCTGCAAGGCTGCGCCCTCGTTTTTGCTGCCACAGGCAGTGCGGCAGAAAACAGCCGCATTGCCGCCCTGTGCGCCGAGGCGGGCATATTGTGCAATAGCGCCAGTAATCCCGAGGAAGGCTGCTTTCAGGTGCCCGCCATTGCGCGTCGTACACCGCTGGCTGCGGCCCTCTCTACCGGTGGGGCAAGCCCTGCCCTTGCGCGACGCTGGAAGGGCGAGCTTGAGCACTGGCTGGAGCCCCGCGCGCGCATGGCTGCCCTGATGGGTCGGTTACGGCCTCTGGTTCTTGCCTTGGGCGAAGATACAGGGCAGAATACACGATTGTTCCGAAAGCTTGCGGATTCTTCTCTGCAACAATGGCTGGAAGAAAACGACCTTGAAAACTGTCGACGCTGTTTGCAGGCGGAGCTGCCGCCCGCATTGCACGCTGATATAGCGGAGTTACTCCATGATCTCCCCTGAATTTTCCACCGCCGTGACCCTGCTGCTCTATGGCTCGGCCAGCGTTGCGGGGCTTGCGGGCATAGTTGCCCGTGCGCCTCTGTGGCGCAAAATCGGTTGCACACTGGCCGTGGTGGGCTTTGCCTGCCAGACCTTCATGCTGTTTATGGGCTTTCATAAAGCCCTGCCCGGCGGCCTGAGCGCTGGCGCGTATTTTCAGCTGATGGCCTGGTTTGTGGTGCTGTGCGGCATTGCCGCATGGGCCAAGCTACGACAGGAAATACCGCTGGTATTTGCCACGCCTCTGGGCCTTATGCTGTTTGCCATGTCGGCTCCGTATTTGGCCTCTGTGGTGCAGGTTCCGCCTTCTCTCACCACCTCGTTTTACGCCCTGCACATAGGTTCGCTCTTTTTGAGTCTGGCCCTGTTGGCGCTGGCCTTTGCCGCCGGGGCGCTGTTTCTGTTCATTGAAGGGCGCATCAAGAGCAAGCTGACCATGAAGGGCTTCTGGCTCGACATGCCCGCCCTTTCCATGCTCGACAAGATCAATGCCATCGCCACCATGGTGGGCTTTCCCCTGTACACCCTGGGCATAGTTTCGGGGCTTATCTGGGCCAAACCTGTTTTTGGCGGTACGGTTACGGGCGACCCCAAGGAAGTTATCAGCATTGTGATCTGGCTGTTTTATTCGGTGCTGTTCCACAACCGGATCACTCAGGGCTGGAAAGGCCGCAAGCCAGCACAACTTGCTGTTTTTGTTTTTATTCTGTGCCTCTTTTCAATCATTGTGGTGAATACCTTTATGGAAACCCACCACGCATTCATCCGGCGCTGACCGGGCTATAGCCATGGACTGTGATATCTTTCTTGTCGGCCTGAATCATCGCACTGCCAGCGTGGACGTGCGCGAGCGCTTTGCCCTGGTCAACCACTGCGATGAAGAGCATTGGGCCGTGCCATGTATTGGCGCGGTGAGTGAAAGCGTTATCCTTTCCACCTGTAACCGCGTGGAACTGCTGGCTGCGGGCAACGGCGACGTTGCCGGGCAGGTGCTTGAAAACTGGGCGACGGCGCGCGGGGCCAAGGCCGATGAGCTGCGGCCCTATGTGTACGTGCACAAAAATCTTGAAGCCGTGCGTCACCTGTTTTCGGTGGCGTCCAGCCTGGATTCCATGGTGCTGGGCGAACCGCAGATTCTGGGCCAGCTCAAAAGCGCCTACCGCAAGGCGGTTCAGTGTCATGCCACGGGCGTTATCCTTAACAGGCTGATTCACAAGGCTTTTTCTGTAGCCAAGCGCGTACGCACCGAAACAGCCGTGGCCTCGAGCGCGGTTTCCATCAGTTATGCAGCAGTGGAGCTCGCCAAGCGCATTTTTGGCGACATGAAAAGCCACAAGGCCATGCTGGTGGGCGCTGGCGAAATGGCCGAGCTGGCCGCCATGCACCTGCTGCAATCGGGCATTGATGAAATTCTGGTGGCCAACCGCACGCTGGCACGCGGGCAGGAGCTGGCGCAGCAGTTCAAAGGCCGCGCCATTGCCTTTGAAGACATGGCCGAGCACCTCACCGAGGTGGACATCATCATCACCTCCACCGGTTCGCAGGAGCCCATCATCCGCGCGCGCGACATACGCGCCGTGCTCAAAGCCCGCAAAAACCGCCCCATGTTCTTTATTGACATTGCCGTACCGCGCGACATCGACCCCGATGTCAACGGCCTCGACAACGTCTATCTGTACGACATCGACGACCTCAAGGAAGTGGTGGAAGAAAACCTTGCCACCCGCCGCGACGAGGCCGCCAAGGCCGCAGATATCGTAAACGAGGAAGTGCTGCTTTTCTCGCGCTGGCTCTCAAGCCTTGATGTACAACCCACCATTGTTGACCTTATCCAGCGCGGCGAACGCATGGGACAGGAAGAACTGGCCAAGACCCTCAAAAGGCTTGGCCCGGTGAACGACGAAACCCGCGATGCGCTTGAAGCGCTGGTGGGCTCGCTGGTGCGCAAGTTCAACCACGACCCCATCATGTTTCTGAAACGCGGCAGCATGTCCCAGGAGGGCAACGGCCCTCGCATAAGCATAACGCGCCGTATTTTCAATCTGGATAAAACTGGCTGTCCCTATTCCTCGGAGGAGAACTGATGCGCTGGTACGGAATTGACGACATTACCGAAGAAGATACCGCAAAACTGGTTGCCACGCTCACCGAGATGGAGCTGACATCGGGCATGGACGGCCTTTTCTGGCTGCCTGTTCCCGCCGAGATGCTCTCGCCCGTGCAGCAGGAACATGTGGAAAGCTGCGGTCCCCACGTTATGGGGCTGGAAATTGAAGAAAATTTTGTGCGCCTCGAACTGCTGGTGCGTGCCCGTGGCCGCATGCGTTGCGAATGCGTACACTACGCCTCGCCCGAACTGCGCGACCGCATGATCGTTTGGCTTGAAAATCTGCTGGCCGAGCTGGGCATCAACCCGGCCTAGGCACTGATAGTAAATATTTCTATGGCCTTGGGGCGATGCGCAACGCCAAAACCCCAGGGCCGTTTTCAACTGCCCTTTCCTGTTTCCACAATCTCCAGTTTTTCCGGGTCCATCTTTTGCCCACACCTTCGCTGCCACAGACATGCCATGATGGAATCACCGCCTACGCTGCAAACCCTCCCGCCCGCTGCGGCCCATCTTTGCCTTGAGGTTGAGCGATTCTGCCTTTTGCGGCTGGGTCTCGCGCGTGGTTCACATCTGTTATTGGCGCTCTCTGGCGGAGCTGATTCCACCGCGCTGGTCCTTGTGCTGCATCTGCTGGCCCCACGCCTTGGGCTGACACTGCACGCCCTGAGCGTTGATCACGGCCTGCGGGAAGAATCCGCGCAAGAAGCTGAATTTGTACTGCAACTATGCAATATGTTGGGCATTGGCTGTACTGTGCGACAGGCCGATGTGCACGGACTGGCGACCAGCGACAGGATTGGCATTGAAGATGCGGCCCGCAAACTGCGCTATGCCATGCTGGAACATGAACGCGCTGCCGTGGGGGCCGACTTTATCGCCCTGGGGCACCATGCGGCAGACGTGAGCGAAGACGTGCTGCTACGCCTTGTGCGCGGCACAGGCTGGCCCGCCCTTGGCGGTATGGCAGCCCGCGATGATGATCGCCGTCTGCTGCGTCCCCTGCTGGCAACGGACGCGCAAGCCCTGAAAGATTTGCTGAGAGTGTGCGGCATCAGCTGGTGCGAAGATGCCAGCAACCAGAGCCGCCAGTACAAGCGTAACCGCCTGCGCCTTGATGTGCTGCCCCTGCTGCGGCAGGAGAACCCCTCGCTGGACCGCACCGTGCACGATCTGTGGCAAATGGCCCGCCTGGACGAAGATTACTGGAATACAACACTGGATGCGGCCTTGGCAGTAACCCCTTGGCTGGAACAGCCTGTGGTCAGTGCAAGCGGCCCAAGCCTTACCCTGCCCGCCAAACTGCTGGCGGGTTTGCACCCTGCGGCCCGTTTGCGCCTGTACGTGCGGGCGGTACGGTATTTGTGCCGCTCAGTGGGGGGAAATGCTCGCGAGGATTCTGACAGTACGGGGCAACTGCGGGGTCAGGCCCGCGCCCGGACCCTGCTGGCGCTTGATGAAGCGCTTGCCAGCGGGCGGGGGAATACGCGGTTTCAGTTGCCTGGTGGGTTGGAGGCGTATTTGAAGGGTGGGAATATTGTTTTTGGGGTGCCTGCGGCGGGCAAATAACTCAATTTTCTAGTTTGTGCTGCCCTGTGGGCACTGACTTTCGCCGTCCGGCGAAGTTTGGGATGCCTGCGCGGCGCGCGGCAAGGCGGGGCCGGTTATGGGGCTTCGCCCCCGCCGCGCCGCGTAAATGCCAAAGTGCGCTCTCGCTTCGGGAGTGGTTCCGCTTCAGCCAACTACAACAGAAAAATGAGATAGTCATATTTGTGCCTTGCCCTTTTTTAAACTCGCCGGAGCGGAGGCGGAGGCGATGGGATGTGTTGGGCGAATTTGCAAAATACACATTTTTCTGGCCTGACAAGGAAAAATCCTGTTTTTGAGCGCAGCGTACTCAAGTACGTGAGCATCAAAAACAGGATTTTAACGCCGTCAGGCCAAGAAAGTCGGGGTTGCGAAATCAGTCCGACATGCCGCGCATGTTTAGTGGGCAGAGCCCCAGTCGAGGCCACTCCCCCAGTCAACGACAAGCGGCACAGACAAAGCCGCACCACCAGGCATAACCCCGCTCATAAGCGCCGCAACCCTCTCGCCCGCGGCAGCCGCAGCATCGGTGGGTACTTCCAGCAGCAGTTCGTCATGCACCTGCAAAAGCAGTCGGGCTTCCATGCGCTTCAACTCCGCATCATGGGCCACAGCCAGCATGGCAAGCTTGATGATATCTGCCGCCGAGCCCTGAATAACCGTGTTGATGGCCTGCCGCCGCGCCAGCGCATAATTTTGCCCGTTGGCGGAATGGATGTCGGGCAGCAGCCGCCGCCGCCCACCAAGGGTCGTCACATAGCCCTGCCGCTTGGCAACAGCCTCCACTTCTTCATAAAATTCTTTCAGGCCCGTGAGACGTTCAAAATAACGGGCGATGAATTCCTTGGCCTCGTTGGAGCTGATTTTCAGCTCCTGCGCCAGCTTTTGCGCGCCCATGCCGTAGATAAGCCCAAAATTGATGGTCTTGGCATTGCGCCGCTGATCGGGGCTCACCTGATCGGGCGTCAGGTCGTATACCAGGGCCGCAGTACGGGCGTGAATGTCTTCGCCATTGCGGAAAGCCTCAATCAGGGCGGCGTCCTGCGACATATGCGCCAGCACACGCAGCTCAACCTGCGAATAGTCGGCAGAAACCAGCAGATTATCAGTCCCGGCGATGAAGCACGAACGCATGCGCTTGCCCAGCGGCCCGCGCACGGGGATGTTCTGGAGGTTGGGATTGCTGGACGAAAGCCGCCCCGTGGCCGTGGCCTTCTGGTTGAAGGTAGTGTGGATGCGCCCGCGCGAATCCACAAGGCGCGGCAATGGATCAAGATAGGTGGAGCGCATTTTTTCCAGCTTGCGGAACTGAAGAATGCTCTCGACCACCGGGTGCTGACCTGCCAGTTTTTCCAGTGTTTCCTGACTGGTGGATGCCTGACCGCCACGGGTTTTGCGCGGCGAGGGCAGCTTGAGCGTGTTGAAAAGCATGTCACCAAGCTGCTGGGCCGAGCGGATGTTGAAGGTGGTTCCCGCTGCGGCAAAAACCTCTTGCGTAAGGCGGTCTATTTCGCCCTGCACGTCTGAGAGAAAAGCCTGAAAAGCAGCCGCATCAATGGCAACGCCACGCGCTTCCATCTGGGCAAGCACCGGGGTGAGCGGCAATTCAAGCGAACGGTAAAGCTCAAGAAGGCCGTCGGCCTCAAGACGTTGCTCCATAACAGCGGCCATGCGCAGGGCCATACCGGCAGGTCCGTTGCCGCCCTGTCCTTCGCGCAGGGGCGCACCCCAGCGCACCGCCAGCCGGGGCCAGCCGTAGTCGCTTTCTTCGGGGTTGATAAGGTAGGCGGCCAGCCCAAGATCAAAGAAAAACGGCGGCGTGGCCGCAACCGGCAGCTTGCGCCAGCAGGCAGCAGCAACAAGCAGGGCCTTGAGGTCGGCGGTCACCAGCCTGCGCGCACCGGCAAGCCAGACACACAGGTCTTCCTGTGAGCCACCCCAGCGAAAATCATCAAGCCCTTCCACGCCCACATGCGGGGCCTTGCCCATACCGCCGGGCCAGACAACCGCAACCTCAAGCCCCGCGCAGGGGGGCAACTGATCAAGTGCGCTCACAAGGGGTGCTTCCGGCTCATCGGCCACATCCAGCAGGCTCATCTGCGGGCCGGCACCTGCTGCGGGCCGGGACTTTGATGAAGCCTTTTCGGCAGGGGCCATGAGAGAACCCTGTGCCGCGGGGCGCAGCGCACCAGAATCTGATACAGGCATGGTGGTTGTGGTGGCAGAACTGACAGCCTGCGCAGGGCCCGAGCCACCGCCAGATGCACCGCCAGTTGCACCAATGGGCGCGCTGTGCTGCAAACGGGCCAGAGTAGCCATGTCGCGGCGCAGGGCGTGCAGTTCAAATTCGTCGGCCATGGCAGCGCACTGGGCTTCATCCAGCGGGCCAACGGTCATGTCCTCAAGGGTCAGTTCCTTGCACATGTCCAGCGAAAGAGACGTAAGCTGACGCCACAAAAACATGTTGTCGAGATGGTCGCGCAGCTTGTCCTGAATCTTGGGCCCAAGCAGGGCAAAATGGTCGCGTATGTCTTCGAGCGAGGGGCAGATTTCAAATATCTTTTGCGCGGTCTTGGGGCCGATGCCCGGCACGCCGGGAATATTATCGCTCGTGTCACCCACAAGAGCCTGCACGTCGGCCCACTGGTCGGGCCGCAGGCCGCTCTCTGCCGTAAAATCTGCAGCGGAGAGCAGCTTTTCTTCCTTTGAGGCGGGGTCCCACATGTACACGTTGGGGCCAAGGCACTGCTTGAGGTCTTTATCGCCGCTCACGATTATTACGGGCCGCTCGGCAGAAAACCGCGCCGCCAGCGAGGCAATGCAGTCGTCGGCCTCGCAGCCGTCAGAAATTTCTACTGGAATGCCAAGAGCCTTGACCATGCGCACAATGGGTTCCATCTGCCGCACCAGATCTTCTGGAGTGGCGTCGCGGTTGGCCTTGTACAGCGGAAACAGGTCGTGCCTGAAATTCTTGCCCTTGCCGTCTTTTACAAACAGAAAATGTCCGGGCCTTTCATCACGCAGAATACGCATCAGCACGCGGGTAACCACAACCAGCGCGTTGGTAGGAAAGCCGTCGGAACGCTGCATGTTCTTGTTGGCAAAAAAACCGCGATAGATAAAGGCAGAGCCGTCCATGAGAAAGAGCGGTTCGGCAGGGAGATTGAGACGTTGTTTCAGCGACATGATTGCCCGGTGGTTTTCGGTTTCTGAAAGGGTGCAGGGAGGTTCGCAGGCCTGGATGCTTGCGAAGATGTAGTGCTACGCGTATAGTATAGTGATGGAAACAAGTCCGCAAGTGACCGTATCTGTTCAGGGGCCGCTGCTGCGCGTGAGCGTCGGCGGACGCTGGAATTTTGATGAACCTTGGCCCAGCGAGGCGGCAACCGCCCTGGCCAGCGTCGCCGACCAGCGTATCCGCGAGGTGAGCCTTGAAAGCGATAATCTGGGCCAGTGGGACAGCACCCTGCTTGTTTTTCTGGTGCAGATGGTCAAGGCGGCGCGCGCCCGCCAGCTGCCCCTGCGCACTATGCTGCCCGAGGGGCTCGAACGCCTCATCAAGCTGGCCTTTGCTGTTCCGGCCAAGGAAGGCTCGGCGCGCAGCAAGGAATCCGTTGGCTTTGTAACCAGCGTGGGCGAAAGCGTACTGGCGCTGCGGCCCAAGATTGAGGATTTTCTCAACTTTCTTGGCGAGGTTGTGCTCTCCATCTGGCGGCTGTTTCTTGGCCGGGCCAAGATGCGCCCCATGGATCTTTTTGCCGCCATGCACGAATGCGGCGTGGCTGCCCTGCCCATCATTTCGCTCACCAGCCTGCTTTTTGGCCTTATTCTCGCCTTTGTGGGAGCTGTGCAGCTTACCCAGTTTGGCGCGCAGATATACGTTGCGGGCCTTGTGGGCATAGGTATGCTGCGGGTTATGGGAGCCATCATGGTGGGGGTTGTCATGGCGGGCCGGGTGGGTGCTGCCTACGCGGCCCTTATTGGTACAATGCAGGTGAATGAAGAGGTGGACGCCCTGTCTACCCTTGGCATTTCACCCCACGACTTTCTTGTACTGCCACGGGTGCTGGCGCTGATGGCCATGATTCCCCTGCTGACCCTGTACGCCGACCTTATGGGCATAATCGGCGGTTTTCTTGTGGGCACGGCCATGCTGAACCTCAACCCGCTTGAATACATCAACGCCACCATCCAGATGGTTCCGTTCAAGCACCTGATTATCGGTCTGGTGTACGGCACGGTATTTGGAGCCATTGTGGCCGTGGCCGGATGCTATCAGGGCATCCGTTGCGGGCGCAGCGCCCAGGCCGTTGGGCAGGCCACCACCACGGCGGTGGTGCAGGCCATTGTGGGTATTATTGTGGCAACCGCCATAATCACTGTTATCTGCAACGTGCTGGGAGTGTAGCATGCCCGACGCAGTGCAAACTTCCATCGTCCTTCCCAACGTAGGCACCCCCAATGCGGCCGCTGGCGACGATGTACGCATCAGCGTGCGCGATCTTACGGTGGCCTTTGGCTCATTCGTGCTCATGCGCAACGTGTCGTTTGACGTGCGCGTGGGCGATATTTTTATGGTCATGGGCGGTTCCGGCTGCGGCAAAAGTACCCTGCTGCGCGTGCTCATGGGCCTGAAAGAGCCACAGCAGGGGCAGATATGCTATAACGGCGAAAATTTCTGGGCAGGCACGGAAGAAAGCCGCAGCCGCATCATGCGCAACACCGGCGTGCTGTTTCAGGGCGGCGCGCTGTGGAGCTCCATGACGCTGGCAGAAAATGTGGGCCTGCCCCTGCAACAGTACACCGATCTTTCCGATGAGGAGATCAGGGAACAGGCTTCGCTCAAGCTGGCTCTGGCAGGGCTTGCCGGATTTGAGGACTACTATCCCTCGGAAATCAGCGGCGGCATGCGCAAACGCGCGGGTCTGGCGCGGGCGCTTGCCCTCGACCCCCAGATACTCTTTCTGGATGAACCCTCGGCCGGACTCGACCCCGTAAGCTCGCGCCTGCTTGACGACCTGATACTTGAACTGCGCGACAGCCTTGGCACAACGTTTGTCATTGTTTCGCACGAATTGGCGAGCATTTTTACCATTGCCCGCAACGGCATATTTCTCGACGCGCAAAGCAGAACCGTCACCGCCAGGGGCAACCCCAGCGAGATGGTCAAGGACCCCACCACAGACCAGAGCGCCATGCTCTTTCTGACCAGAGGCGGCAAGCGCGAAAACACTGAAGAAGGGGCCGAAGGCGCACAGGCGGCAACGTCACACAAGGAACAAAGCCGATGAACTCGCAATCATACAAGACAACTGTTGGCGCTTTTGTGCTGGGGGGCCTGGCCCTGCTGGTTCTGGGCATCATTCTGCTGGGCGGCGGCCGTCTGTTCAGCAACGACCTTGAATACGTGCTCTACTTCGATGGCTCGGTAAGCGGCCTCACCACCGGCGCACCTGTGGTGTTCAGGGGCGTGCCCATGGGCAGCGTTACCCGCATCAATCTGGTTGCCAACGCGCGCGATTCAAACGTGACAATTCCCGTTTATGTGCGCATCGACGAACGCAGCTTTGTACGCGCCAGCGGCGCGACCTCGCCCTCGGAATCTTTCCAGCAGGAAATAATACGCCGCATGGTGCAGCGCGGCCTGCGCGCGCGCCTGCAACTGCAAAGCCTGATTACGGGCCAGTACCGCGTGGAGCTCGATTTTTACCCCGCCACTGCGGCCAACTTCCGCTCTGCCACGCCAGACATGGAAATTCCCACCATCCCCTCGCCCATAGACACGCTGCAAAGCACGCTTTCGCAGATGCCGCTCGAGCAGATGGTCAACTCGCTGAGCGCCGTGCTGCAAAATCTGGCACTGGGCCTCAGCGACGACAAACTGGGCAAGGCGCTTACGGCATTTACCAACACCTTTGACGAGGTCCACGGCATTCTGCACACGGGCTCCATACGCACCAATACCGAGCAGGTGCTCAAAAACCTGAGCTCTGCCAGCGCCTCGGTTGAAAAAGAACTGCCAGCCACCATGACGGCCTTCCGCGAGGGCATGCAGAGCATGGCCGTTGCCGCAGACCAGCTGCGCGCGGCCACGGCCTCCGCACAGGGCATTCTGGGGCGCGATTCGCCAACCATGAACGACCTGCGCCGTCTGCTTAAGGAAAGCACCGATGCCATGCGCTCGATGCGCGCCCTGGCCGAAACGCTTGAACGCAACCCCGAAGCCCTGCTGCGGGGCAAGCAAGGAGCACGCTGATGCCACGTAATATTCTTTTATTCTCGCTTGCACTGCTTGTGCTTTTGTGCGGCTGCGGACGCAGCACCCCCACGCGCTACTACCTGCTTGAAAGCGCCCTTGGCCCGGTCAAGGCCGACAGCCTGCCCAGCAAAACCCTGCGTGTGGCGCAGGTTACCGTGCCGGACTATCTTGACCGCAACAGCATTGTGAGCCGCGTAAACGGTCAGACAGAGCTGATCGTATCGCAGTTTCATGCCTGGGCGGAACCTGTGGGCCACGGCGTAAGACGTGTGGTGCAGGAAGTGCTCACCGCGCCCATGCTGGCAGCGGGCTTCAACGTGCTGGCGGCGGGCGACGACACAAGGGCCGACTATGTGCTGCTGGTTGACGTGCAGCGGCTCGATGGCAACTTTGAAGCCAACGCCGTGCTTGAAGCGCGCTGGACGATCAAGAACCGGCACGACGATGTCCTTGCCCGTGGCATTTATGCCGACGTGGAACAGGTCAATGGCAAAACCTACGACACCCTCACCGCGGCAGAAAGCGCCATGGTGCGTCGCCTGGCGGAGCATCTGGCAACCCGCCTGCCCGCACTCATACGGGGCAAGTCATGATACTGGCCGAGGATGCCGCCGATTCCGGGCTTGAGCTCAAGCGCAACAAGATTCTGCTTGTGGATGATGCGCCGGAAAACCTGCGCATTCTCAGCGAGTGCCTGCGCGACAGGTACACCATCATGTTTGCCAAAAACGGGCCGGACGCCCTGCGTCTTGCCATGCGTCAGCCCCCGCCCGACCTGATACTGCTCGACGTCATCATGCCGGGTATGGACGGCTACGAAGTGTGCCGCCGCCTGCGCGACGACACGCAGACCCGCGACATCCCCATCATGTTCATCACCGCGCAGAATGAAGAAACCGACGAGGCCAAAGGGCTCTCGCTTGGCGCGCAGGACTACATAACAAAGCCCTTCCGCTCTTCTCTGGTGCGCAACCGAGTTGCCAACCAGCTCAAGTACAAGCGCTACCGTGATCACCTCAACGACATGGTGCACGAGCGCACGCGCCAGCTGGCCCTTACGCAGGAAGCCACCATTCACGCCATGGCAAGCCTTGCAGAATGGCGCGATACGGAAACAGGCGCGCACATCAAGCGTACGCAGAACTATGTGAAGGCTCTGGCCGTCTACATTGCCCAGCTGCCCAACTACCGGGAGGAACTGGATAAAGACGCCATCGCATGGCTTTACCTTTCCGCGCCTCTGCACGATGTGGGCAAGGTTGCCATTGCCGATACGGTGCTGCACAAGCCCGGCCCTCTCACAGACGAGGAATACGAGGCCATGAAGGAGCACACCACGCATGGTCGCGCGGTGCTTGCCTCGGCAGACAAGTTTCTGGGTGAAAATTCCTTTTTGCGCATCGCCAGCGACATCGCTTACTGCCACCACGAACGCTGGGACGGCAAGGGCTATCCGCGCGGTCTGACGGGCAAGGAGATTCCGCTTTCGGCCCGGCTCATGAGCGTGGCCGACGTGTACGACGCCCTGCGCAGCAAGCGCGTGTACAAACCGGCCATGCCGCACGAAACAGCCGCGCGCATTATTGTAGACGGCAAGGGTACGCAGTTTGACCCCGAAGTGGTGGATGCCTTTGTGGCCTTGCAGGAACAGTTCCGCTCCATTGCAGAAAAGTATTCAGATGTGTAGGCCTCGCTGGCTGGCATGACAGTCTGAGGGTGCAGCGGCTGCCGGGCAGAAACATGGGCAGGACCTTACAGCCAGAGGCCAGCCGCCGCACCGGCCGTGCCGTTAGGCATCGTGCCCGGCAAACACATCCCTGGCGGCAAAGAGGCCGTTGAGCGCGGCGGGAAAACCCGCGTACACGGCCATCTGCATGATGACCTCCAGTATTTCCTGCCGGGTGCAGCCCACATGCAGGGCCGCGCCAATGTGCACACGCAGCTGGGGCGCTGCATTGCCCATGGCCGTAAGCGCTGCCACCACCGCTATTTCGCGGCTTTTCAGATCAAGCCCGTCACGCGAATAAATGTCGCCGAAGGGAAACTCCACGAGATAGCGCGCAAAGTCGGGGCTGATGGCCCGCACACTCTCCAGCACTTCCTCACCGCCTCTTCCGTCCACCTTTTCCAGCATGGCAAGCCCTGTGGCATAACGATCGCTTTGCATGGCAATTCTCCTGTTTCCGGCCGCCGCAGCATGCAGCGACCACAGCCCCTTTGTAGGCGTGGGCCCGGTCTTTGCCTCTTGCCATTTTGGTGATACCTTTAAGGCATGGCAAACGATCTGTTTGAAAACCCGGACTGGCGGCTGCTGCGCTATTTTTCGATCATTGCCGAAGAAGGCAGCATGCGCCGCGCCGCGGAGCGGCTGTACATGACCCAGCCGCCCCTGAGCAGACACATGAAGCGTCTGGAAGAAATGTTGGGGGTCACACTGTTTACGCGGCACAGCAAGGGTCTGACCCTCACCAGACAAGGGCAGGAAGTGCTGCACATTGCCCGCCCGGTGCTGGCAGCGCAGGATGCTGCCAGCAAAACCCTGCGGGCCATGGGGCAGCGGGCAGCAAGGGCGGGTGCGGCACTCGCACTTGGCCTCAGCACCGCTTTTGAGCAGGGTGTATTTGCTGGCTTTGTGCGGCACATGGAAGAACACTGGCATGGCCCGGTGCGGTTTGTGCGGCAGTCATCCCCGCAGCTGGCGCGCGCGGTTCGCCGGGGCAGGCTGAACGCAGCCCTTGTTGCCCTGCCTCTCGAAACCCCGGGCCTGCGCGTGAGCCCGCTGCCTCATGCGGAATCCCTGCTGGCGGCCCTGCCTGCGGCGTGGGCAAAGCCTGAAACAGGGCACATGCACTTGCAGGATATGAACGGCAGGGCTCTCTTCTGGTTCCGGCGCGAGGTTAACCCCGCTTTTTTCGACCACATGCGCGGTCTGTTTGCGCATGTTGGCTTTGCGCCACTATATATTGAAGAACCGGAAGAATACGATGTTTTGCTGGCCCGCATAGCGCAGGGCGAAGGCATGGGGTTGCTGCCGCATTCGTTTTCGGCCATCGGACGGCAGGGCGTGTTTTTTCAGCCGATTGAAGAAGCCAGCCTGATGCAGATGCGCCTTGGTCTGATACTGCCCGCTAGTGGTGCAGGGCAGGATGCTTGCCGGGATGATGCCACCGGATCAGCCGCAAACCATCTGGAGGAGCTGCTGAACGCAGCAGCCCAGCACCTTGGCGGCAAGCCCGTGCCATAAAAAAAGCCCGGCCACCAAAGCAGCCGGGCTGAGTGCGCAGCATTCAAAAAAATTACTGTTTTACCATAACCTTGGCGGGGCGCAGCAGACGATCACCAAGCTTGAAGCCGCGTTGCAGCACGCGCGCCACTGAATTGGGCGCAAAGTCTGGCCGGTCTTCAAAGCCCACGGCTTCGTGCACATTGGGGTCGAATTCTTCGCCTTCTTCACCAAGCGGTTTAAGCCCGTGCTTTTCCACAGCTTCAAGCAACAGCTTGTGGGTCATGGCCACACCTTGCAGCATGTCCTTGCAGGCTTCACTCTTGCTGCCGTAGCGCAGGGCCAGATCAAGGTTGTCGAGCGTGGGCAGCAGGTCGCCCAGAACCTTTTCAGCCGCATAGCGCATCTGTTCCTCATGCTCGCGGGTGAGGCGCTTTTTGAAATTGTCCATCTCGGCGGCGTTGCGCAGGCGCAGTTCGGTGAGCTCGGCTTTACAGCGCTCTTCAATGATGCTCTCGGCAGAGGCTGCATGTTCGGCAGCTGGTGCGGTCTCGTCCTGCTCTGCAGCGGAAGTTGCATTTTTGCCCGTGGTTTGCCCAAACAAAATGCCGTCCTGTTCAAGAAAACCATCTTCCGACCGGGTGCAATGGCAATCTGCCTCGTTCTCGCCGTGGCCGCCCTGTTGACCGCCCTGCTGCCCGAATGAATGGTTCATTTTATGACGCTGCATGCTTCCTCCTGAATCGCCCCGCTGGGGTCGTGATGCTTCACGTTAAGTAAGTATGCTTATCCGCCCTGTCAAGGCGCTGCCGTAACTGCAAAAAGTTTTGCCTCACGCCGCCCTGCTCTTGGGCCGTTCTACGGGCATCTGCGCCTCGACATTCTGCGGCTGCTTCTGTATATTGCTCGCACCAGAAGAGGAATAGCACTATGACATGCCGAATTTTGACACTGCAACATGAGCAGGAATGGCCCGAACTGGCCACGTGGCTGCAGGGCCGGCACAACCCCGGCAACGGGGTGGAAAGCGCCGTAAACGACATTATCAGCGCTGTGCGACAAAAGGGCGACGATGCCCTTGTGGAGTACACCAGCAAATTTGACTGCCCAGACTTTGCCCCGCCACTGCGCGTGAGCGAGCAGGAAATAGCCAGGGCGGCCGCCTCTGTTACCATCGAAAGCCGCGAGGTTATTGGTGAGGCAGCGACAAATATACGCTCTTTTCACGAAGCCCAGGTTGAGAAATCGTGGTTTGTCACCAAGCCCGACGGCAGCATTCTCGGCCAGCAGGTTACCTCGGTAGACGCTGGCGGCCTGTATGTTCCCGGAGGCCAGGGTGGCAATACGCCCCTGGTTTCAAGCCTGCTCATGAGCGCCATTCCCGCCCAGGTGGCGGGCGTGCCGCGTCTTGCCGTATTTACCCCACCCCGCAATGATGGCACGGTCAACCCGCATATTCTTGCGGCAGCGCATCTGCTTGATATTGATGAAGTTTACCGCGTAGGCGGCGCATGGGCCATTGCGGCCATGGCCTACGGCACGCAGACCATTCAGCCTGTGGATGTTATTGCAGGTCCGGGCAATATTTTTGTGACCACGGCCAAACGCCTTGTGCAGGGCATTGTGGGCATAGACATGATTGCGGGCCCCAGCGAAGTGCTGGTGCTGGCCGATTCTTCGGCCAACCCCGCATGGCTTGCCGCAGACATGCTTTCGCAGGCAGAGCACGATGCCCTCGCCTCGGCCATCTGCATTACAGACGACCCCCGTCTGGCCGATGCCCTGCAGCAGGAACTGAAAAAGCAGTGCGCCGCTCTGCCCAGAGCCACCACCGCAGCCCGCGCTCTTGAAGACTGGAGCGCCATTGTGGTTACGCCCAATCTTTCCGTTGCTGTGGCCGTTGCCAACATGGTGGCCCCGGAACACCTTGAGCTGTGCACCCGCGACCCCTGGGCGGTACTGCCGTTTATACGGCACGCCGGGGCCGTGTTTATGGGCCAGCACAGCCCAGAACCCGTAGGCGACTATTTTGCCGGCCCCAACCACGTTTTGCCCACTCTGGGCACGGCCCGTTTTTCCTCGGCCCTTTCGGTGCAGACCTTCTGCAAAAAAACCAGCATCGTGGCCGCCTCTTCAACCTTTTTACAGCAGAACATGCAGTCCATAGCCGCCCTTGCCCGCCTTGAGGGTCTGGAAGCACACGCCCGCTCCGTAGAAGCGCGTGGAAAGAAATAGCAAGGGCTAGAGGAATCAGGAGCCATCATGAAAGTCGTGGTAAAAACCGAGATCAGCGCCTATCCCCTGCTTTCACGCGGGAAAGTGCGTGATATCTATGATGTGGACGAAAAAACCCTGCTCATTGTCACCACTGACCGCATGTCGGCCTTTGATGTGATCATGAACGAGCCCATCCCCTACAAGGGCGTGATCCTTAACCAGATCACTCTGTTCTGGATGGAAAAGTTCAAGGATATCATTCCCAACCACTTGGTCGAAAGCGACGTAAACCGCTTTCCCGCTGCCCTTGCCCCCTGGAAGGACGAGCTCGAAGGCCGCGCCGTTATCGTGCGCAAGGCCAAGCCCCTGCCTGTGGAATGCATTGTTCGCGGTTACATCACCGGCTCTGGATGGAAGGACTACAAGGCCACTGGATCGGTGTGCGGCTACAAGCTGCCCGCCAACCTGCGCGAATCGGACAAGCTTGAACCCGCGCTGTTCACTCCCTCGACCAAGGCCGAACTGGGCAAGCACGATGAGAACATCAGCGTAGCCCAGGCTGCGGAACTGCTGGGTGCCGAAACCGCGGCCCAGGTCGAACGCACCACGCTTGCCATTTACGAGGCAGGGCGCACCTATGCCGCTGGTCGCGGTATTATCGTGGCCGACACCAAGTTTGAATTTGGTTTCATCGACGGCAAGCTCCATCTTATTGATGAGGTGCTTACGCCCGATTCTTCGCGTTTCTGGCCTGCCGACCAGTACAAGCCCGGTCAGGGCCAGCCCAGCTTTGACAAGCAGTACCTGCGCGACTGGCTTGAAAAGCAGCCCTGGAACAAGCAGCCCCCGCCGCCTGCTCTGCCTGAAGAGATCATCAAGGCCACGGCGAACCGCTACCAGGAAGCTTACGACATTCTCACAAAGTAACAAATCAAGCGCGTCCGGCACAGCAGTGCTGGACGCGCATTGGCGTGACAGGCATGGCGTTTTTTTCACAAGCGCCAGTCTGATTCACGGGTCCGTCGTCCACTGTCCGACAGTGCCGCGCATTCCTCATGCGGCTGTTTATTGCCTGGGCGCGAGCTGTCGCTATTCTAAAATACCCTTTGTCCGATTTATTCGGCTTGCATTGTTTTTTCAGGAGGATCCATGCTGCTGCAAGGAAAGAAAGCTCTTATACTGGGTTTGGCCAACAACAGAAGCATTGCCTACGGCATTGCCAACGCTCTTAAAGAACAGGGCGCGCGCCTTGCCTTCAACTATGTGGGCGAAGCCATCAAGAAGCGTGTTGAACCCCTGAGCGAAGAGCTCGGTGGTGAATTTACCTTTCAGTGTGACGTATGCGACGACGCGCAGATCCAGTCTGCCGCTGATCTGGTGAAAGAAAAATGGGGCGATCTGGATATTCTTGTGCATTCCGTGGCCTATGCCAATCGCGAAGACCTGGGCGGCCGTTTTGTGGACACCTCGCGCGAGGGCTTTCGCCTTGCGCTCGACGTTTCTGCCTACTCGCTCACCGGTGTTTGCCGCGCCTTTGAACCCCTGCTCCACGAGGGCTCCTCGGTGTTGACCATGACCTATCACGGCTCCACCCAGGTTATTCCCGGCTACAACGTCATGGGTGTTGCCAAGGCCGCTCTTGAAGCCTCGGTGCGCTATCTGGCGTGCGACTTTGGCACCAAGGGCATCCGCGTCAACGCCATCAGCGCTGGCCCTATCAAAACCCTTGCTGCCTCTGCTGTTTCCAGCATGAAAGACCTGTGCAACATTGTTGACCGCAATGCCCCCCTGCACCGCAACGTCACCACCGGCGACGTGGGTGGCACGGCCCTGTTCCTCGCCTCTGACCTCGCCCATGCGGTGACCGGTCAGGTGGTCTACGTAGACAGCGGTTTCAGCACCATCGGCGTGATGTCCTAGCAGCCACAGCCGCCGCCCCGGCCCCGCGCCTTGGCGGCGCAACCCGAACGTGCGTGCGCGCACCAGCGCGGCCTCAGCAGCCTGATGCCGTCAGAAGGATCGAACCATGGACACCCTGACCCTGAACGCTGTGGGCATTACCGTTATGGCTATCTTTGGCTTGTGGGCCTTCTACCGCGCCGCGCAGATCACCAAAAAGCGCCGCCGCGAAGACGAGAAGAAAGACAAAGAGCGCAAGGACGACTAGAGGCGCACATACTGCCTGAATTGAAATGCAAGGCCCGTTTGGCGCAAGCTGGACGGGCCTTGTTTGCCCAGACTGCACGGCCCCGCTCTTGCGGCACGTTTGCTGCGCCACTGCGGATTTTACGGGCAGCAGTTTTTTCAAGTTTGCCAGTGCAGCTGTTTGCCTACAGCTTTATGGCCTGCGGCAGGTTTCGTGGGCGACTTGCCCTCGCGCGGATCAAAAAAATTTGCAACAATCCGCCCATATTTGATTTTTTTGCTTGCAATTCTTTAGAGGCTGCTATACAAGTATTCGGCTTTGAGCGGTGAACATCACCGAATGGAGAGGTGTCCGAGCTGGTCTAAGGAGCACGATTGGAAATCGTGTGTACGTTAATAGCGTACCGGGAGTTCGAATCTCCCCCTCTCCGCCAGATTTCAAGGGGTTGCTGGAAACAGTAACCCCTTTCTGTTTTTCTGCACCATTGCGCAGATGAGCAAGAAATTCACGCGTGCACTGCTCATACTGTCGCTCCAGATCACACACGCATTTCCCCATGACCTGCTTTCAGTGCAACACCCTGCCGCCGGTATATACCAATGAATTCTTTGAACCAGAATCTGTTTTTACTGCTCAATGCTGATGCCAACGCCAGCGCCTTCAGCATATGGCTGGGCCGCGCTCTGGCGGAATGGCCCGTGCCCATCGCCCTGCTGCTTGTGGCACTTGCCTGCTACAGACAGAACGACCGCAGGCTTTTTGTGGGGCGCACCCTGTTTGCCACTGCGCTGTCCATGGGGCTTGCCCTTGTCATGCGCTGCACCATTTATAACCCCAGGCCATTTGTGCTGGGCCTTGGTCGCATGCTCATAGAGCACGATGCCACCACGTCCTTTCCCAGTTTTCACGCCACATTCCTGTTTTCGCTGGCTTTGCCGCTCTTTGCGCAAAGGAACACGCGCGGCACGGCTCTTGCCATCCTGTTGATGGGCCTTGGCATTGCCTGGGCAAGAGTGTTTGTGGGCGTGCACTACCCGTTTGATATGGCGGGCGCATTCATTACCTCGGCCATTGTTGCCGTCATTGCCTGCGCGGTGTTCAAGCCCAAGACCAAATACCTGGCCGAACGCTGATACTGGCGAGATAGGTGGACATGAGGGCTGGCGCGCATACTGTGCGCCTCCCGCCCCTCTTTTGCCCTGCCACTCATTACATCTCACCTGCGGCGTGGGCCCGTGCCTTCATACAAGGCAAGAACCTTGAAAATATCACTCTGAACCTGTGAAAGCTCGTCATCCGCGGCATCGGCCTGCTGTTTCAGAATTTTTTCTGCCCGTTTCAAAAAGGCATCAGCACCCTTGGTTTTGTAAGTTTCTTCGTTTCCCACAGCGATGTTGACCGTTTTGCCATCTCCAACGGGCGAAATCAGCATTTCCTGCCCATCATAAAGTACAAATACTTTTTCTTCCTTGCTTTTAAGAACATTTAAAACAAGACGTAATTTATAGTTCATAATTACTCCATCATTTTGGACTATCAACTAAATATAATACAAACATATAGCTATAGTGTAAAAATAATTTTTAAAAAATAATTTTAATCATCATATCTAGCTGTTCAGATTGATTATAGTTTAATAGAAGTTGCCTTTTATTCCAAATAACCACGATTTTTAAATAATATCTGTTGACATTTCACTGCCCCGGCTCTAGTTTCGCCCATCACTGATTGGGTATAGTAAATTTTTCGCCAGAGACTTTACATGGGTAAGGCTTCAAGCAGAAAGTCTACCTCCCGTAACCCCTTGGAGTCTCACATGGCTACTTCTATTTATGTTGGTAATCTCTCCTGGTCTGCTACTCAGGAAGGCGTTGAATCACTGTTCAGCTCTTTTGGCAACGTGCATTCCGTCAACCTGATCTCTGACCGCGAAACCGGTCGCGCCCGTGGTTTTGGCTTTGTTGAAATGGACGAAGCCGACGCCATCAACGCCATCGCTGCCCTCGACGGCAAGGAAGTTGACGGCCGTAACCTGCGCGTGAACAAGGCCGAGCCCAAAAAGCCCGCCGCCCGTCGCTGGTAAGCCAACAAGCATTTAGAAATGCAGGAAGGCCGTGAGCAATTACGGCCTTCTTTTTTTGCGCCTGAACAAGACGAGTGGCATGAACCTTGTCGCCAATATACCCAGCGCATTGCTGTAATGATAGATAGACAAAAGGCCGTAAGTTATTACGGCCTTTTGTCTATTTTGCAGTTTTAGACAGGAATCGCGTTTAGGCGTTTCCTTAATTCATTAGCAAATGATCTCAAATTATTACTAAAATCATCTTTTTTAACTAACGATGTATTCATTCCAAGCCATTTATGCAATTTCAAATCATCTGAGGCTGGTGGCAGGCTATCAAGATATGTATTCCAACCGGATAAAATCCGTTCAATCTCAGCACGCTGTTTTGAGTTAATTTGCAAAGTTCATTCTCCTATTACTATTCAAAAAAAAGGTTCCTCCCTAGCACGGCCAAGACAAAAAAGGTTGGCCGGTACTAAACGAAAAGCAGGTTATTGGATTGGCAGAAGCAACAAAATGACCCTCTTATGGGCGTTTGGGGCTACCCGCTTGCCGTGCAATTGTCAGAAGCACATCCATCGTCATACATGGAGAGCACCTGACCAAGTGAATCCTGACCTTCCCGGGCTTCATCCCACCCGGCTACACTTCGGGCTTTTAAAATGCGCTCAATTTGCTCAATAAAAGCGCTAACTCCTTTTGTTGTATATGACGCTCCGTCATCAATGTTAATATTCATTGTTTTTCCATCGCCAGCAGGAGTGATTGTCATTTCGTGCCCGTCTTCAATGGTAAATATTTTTGACTCCCTGCTCATGAGCGCCACAGAAGCCAGATTAGATATATTATCCATACTTGACCTCCTTTTAATCCAACTAAATTCATACTAACATCATACTCAAATACTGTCTTCAAAATCATGTAAAATATAAAATAAAAGCATATCAAATAAACACACAATCATACAACATTTTATAATAATTTTTCATTGCGTACTGCTGCAATACTGCCCATTTTTTACCAACCCTTCCTCATTCTTTTTCGCCCCCTGCAGGCAAAAGCAAAGGGGCCTGTTCTTGCCCGGCAATAGGCAGGAACAGGCCCTGTTCGGCCAGATTTATATCCGGCGCATGTTCGTGGGGGAGGAGCTACTTATAGCTGGGGATAGGCATCTGAACCTGCTTCAGGAACTTGTCGGTGTTGATCTTGGCGTCCTTGAACTTCTGGATTTCAGCAGGCGAGAAACGCTTGATGCTACCGAAGAAGTCGGCCACAGAGTTCTGCCACTTGTCGGCCTGCGAATCGCCCTTGGTCCTGTCGAGCAGGGCCATGGTTTCTTCGTAAGACCAGCGGGGGTGAATCTGCAGATCGAGCTTGGCTTCGTCGTCGGTCATGCGGATACCGGCGAATTCGTTCATGTACTGGCGGTATTCCTTGATGATGCGGGGGCTGGGGCCTTCTTCACGCAGCATGTTGGAACCGCGCAGGTACACGCGCAGGAACTTGGCAACCAGAGCGGGGTTTTCGTCGCACCACTTCTTGTCGCCCACCAGAGAAGACACGGTGATGCAGTCCATGTCGGTCATGGTACCGGCACGCTGCCACTTGCGGGAGTCGGCAACAAAGGTGAAGGGAGCCCACAGGCACACGGCGTCGCCAATGCCCTTTTCAAAGGCAGGCACGGCAGAAGGCTGTTCCATGTTCACCAGGGTCACGTCAGCTTCGGTAAGGCCAAGAATGCTCAGCCACTTGCCGATCATGTAGTGAACGGTGGTCTGGGAGGTGTACAGGATCTTCATGCCCTTGACGGTTTCAGGGCTGCCGTACACGTTGGGATATTTGGGGTTGTAGCCCTTGACCTTGGCGGCGGGGCTGTCGGGGCGCAGATAAAGTACATGCACGTCGCCTTCGCTGATGATGGGGGCGACGGAGTAGATGTTGTAGCGGATACCGCCGATCAGCTGGCCACCCACACCGGTGGAACCAAGCACCCATTCCTTGGCGGGCAGGGCTTCCATCTGGGCAGGACCGCTATTGAACAGCAGCATCTTGATGTCCAGGCCTTCTTCCTTGTCCCAGCCCATCTTTTTGGCATACCAGATATTGAAGCCCGGCGATTCGTCCATCCAGCAGGTGGAAATTTCAACGGGCTTGTCGGCTGCCAGGGTTGCGACGGGACTGCCGCAGATGACAGCGCCCATGCAAAGCAGAAGCGCGATCAGAAGCAGTTTTCTCATGCATGACTCCTATTGGTTAGTAAACAGAACCACATGTGACGAAAAACCATTAACGCTTGAACCTACAAACAAACCACTTGGGCAACCTCGGCAAACATGCTGGTTTGCCGAGAAATATGGACTATGCACTTTGCAGAAGGGGCCGTGCCGGACGGGCAGGTGCGCCCATTATCTCGGCGCGGCCCCTGGTGCTGCGTTGGGTAATGTTAAAGGGTAAGTTTTTGCTCTTCCGTAATTTTGGCCCGCAGTTCAAGGAATGCGGGGTCCATGGTGTCGCGCGGACGCGGCAGCGGCACATCATACGAGGTGTGCACATGGCCCGGCAGCTTGTCTTCCATGGTGACAATACGGTCGGCGAGGAACAGGGCCTCGTCGATGTTATTGGTCACAAAGATCATGGTGCGCTTGTCCATGTGCCAGATGCGTTCGGTTTCCTGCTCCATGAAAAAGCGGGTCTGTGCGTCGAGCTGACCAAAGGGCTCGTCGAGCAGCAGCACTTCGGGGTTCAGGGCATACGCACGGGCAATGCCCACGCGCTGCTTCATGCCGCCCGAAAGCTGGTGCGGATAATAGTCTTCAAAGCCGTGCAGCCCCACCATGCCAAGGTAATGGTGCGAGATTTCGCGCACCTTGGCAGGCTCAAGCCTGCGTACTTCAAGACCAATTTCCACATTCTGGCGCACGGTCTTCCACGGAAAGAGCTTGTAGCTCTGAAACACCAGGCCGATTTCGGGGCCGGGAGACACGATCTCCTTGCCGTCGAGGTAGGCCGCGCCGGAAGAAGGCGATTCAAGCCCGGCAAGAATGCGCAGCAAGGTGGTTTTGCCGCACTGCCCAGGGCCAAGAATGACCAGAAATTCCTGATCACGAACCTCAAGGGATATCTTTTCCAGAACCGGAACCATCTGGGTTCCCTTCTGGATGAAGGTTTTGCTTATATTGTCACAGACAATCTTTGGCTGCGTGTTGCTCACGTTCAGCTCCTTGGCTCTCTAAAGATTCTCGATTTCGCGCTGCCAGGGGCAGAGCTTGCGGGTCAGCAAATCCATGCCCAGGGTAAACACGAGCGAAACCGCCGTGATGATGAGCATGCCGCCAATGATCATGCCGGGGTCAGAAAGCTTCATACCCTGCACAATGATGTAGCCAAGACCAGAACGCGAGTTCACGAGCTCGGCAGCCACAACGCACGTCCAGGCGCTGGACATGGCGATCTGGAGCCCTGCCGTGATGGCGGGCAGAGCACCGGGAATGCACACAAGGCGAATTTCGTCCCAGCGTTTGCCGCCGATAATGCGCACCACATCGAAAAATTCGGGTTCGATGAGCTGCAGGCAGCTGTAAGAGTTGAGCACCACCGGCACGAAGGAGCCAATGACGATGATGAAGATCTTGGGCGCTTCGCCAATGCCGAACCACAGAATGGCCACAGAAATCCAGGCCAGGGGTGGCATGGGTTTGAACATGTCGAAAATGGGCTTGACAATGGCGCGGAATGTTTCATTAAAAGCCATGAACAGACCCAGCGGAATGCCGAAGCCAGCGGCGATCACAAAGCCGATGATAACGCGGCGCGTGCTGATCCAGAGGTGTTCGAGCAGGCCAAGACCAGAAAGCTTGTTGACGCTCAGGTCGTGCAGGCTGTCCACCACCTGAAAAGGGGTGGCAAGAGCGCTGCTGTGACCAAACACATTGGAGGTGGCAGCCCACTGCCACAGGCCGAAAAAGCTCACCAGCGAAATGATGTACAGAAAATATTCGCTCTTCAGGGCACGAACCAGCGAAAACTCGTACTTTTTCGAATTCTTGATAGTTTCGTTGCAGACGCTCTGGGTCTGCCCGTTGGACTCGGCGGAAGACTGCATGGCGCTATCTCCTGATACCGGCCAGCAGCCGGGATTCAATCTTGTCAATGATGAAACCGATGATGGCGCCAGCAATACCCACGCTCACCATGCCCACCATCACAAGGTCGGTGCGGCCAAGCATGCGGCCAATGGTGATCAGGTAGCCAAGGCCCTTGTCTGCGGCCAGCAGTTCAGCCGCCACCAGGGTCACCCAGCAGTAGGCCAGGGCGATCTGCAGCGCGCCAAACACCATGGGCAGCGCAGAAGGAATGCAGATAGAGGTGAATATCTGCCAGTCAGACGCGCCATAGGTTCTGGCCATCTGAATGTGCACGGGGTTGGTCATGCGCACACCGGTATAGGTGTTGATGACGCAGGGCACGATACCCGACAGCCAGATAATAAAGACCTTGCCCGGCAGACCAATGCCAAACCAGAAGATGGTCAGCGGAATCCAGGCAACCGGCGGAATGGGCCGGATGATTTCAAAAATGGGGCGCACAAGGCCGCGCACCGTGGTGAACCAGCCCATGGCAAGGCCAAGGGGCAGGCCCACGATCAGGGCCAGCACATAGCCCAAAAAGGCTTCCTGCATGCTTGTCCAGGCGTGTTCCATAAGAACGGCACCGTCAGGAGCAGGGTTGGTGAGCTTGTCAAACATGAGGCTCAAAATGTCGTAGGGCGAGCTGAGCAGCGTGCTGGGAATACGCCAGTCGTTGCTGTCGGCTGGCCCAACACATATCTGCCACACGCCAAGAAAAATACACACGCTCAGAACCGGCAGGATGCGAAGCCGCATGGGCTTGCGGTAGGTTACTTTTTCATTGCTTTCCATGAGCTATCCCTTTTTCCTACCACCAGCGGATGAGGTCGGTGACCTGGCGGCGAAGTTCGACAAAACGCGGGTCCCTGAAATCCCTCGGACGCGGCAGGTCAACAACCACCTCTGCCCTGACCTTGGTGGGCTTAGGGCTCAGCACAAGAATGCGGTCAGCCACGTACACGGCTTCCTCGATATTGTGCGTGACAAAAAGCACGGTGCTCTTGAGGGTCTGCCACAGCTTCACGAGTTCATCTTCGAGATAAAAGCGAAGCTTCACGTCCAGCTGGCCGTAGGGTTCGTCCATGAGCAGCAGATCGGGGTTCACGGCAAAGGCGCGCGCCACGGCGATACGCTGCATCATGCTGGCCGAAACCTGGTTGGGATACAGCTTTGCCGTATCTTCCAGGCCCACCAGTTCCAGAATCATATCCAGACGTTCCCTGAGCTGCTTGGGCGGAACTTTTTTGATGCGCATGCCGTAGGCCACGTTTTCTTCAACAGTAAGCCACGGCAGGGCCGTGGGTTCCTGAAACACAAAGGCCAGGTTATGCTTGCGCGGGTTTGCCACTTCACCATCAATGTAAATGTTGCCCGAAGTGGTTTCCGTAAGCTTGGACATGCAATTGAGAAAGGTCGTCTTGCCGCATCCCGTAGGCCCGACTATGCAAACCAGCTCTCCGCGCTTGATGGTAAAGTTGACCTTGTCCAGAACGGTAAGGTCTCCATACATTTTCGTAAGATCCCTGACTGCTATCTTAGCGTCGGAACAGGCACAGTCATCGGTTTGCTGCACGGCTGCACTCCTTGATGAGAGTTATTGAATGTCCCGGTCTGCCGGCCGGGTGCGCAAAAGAAGCCATACGCCCCTGAAAGCTGCCTACGGGCTGCCGGAATGGTTGCGCGTGCTTCGAAATTCTTTGTGATCTATTTTGCATAATATATACCATTTTTCACAAATCCTGCAAAAAGCCGCTTATCACGCGCTATAACAGGACATTTTTTATACCATGCACCACCGCTGCACCCACCATTGCGACACGAATGCGCATGATTGCGACAGATGTGACGCAGCGGGCTGCGGTGCGCTTTTTTCGGGCTTTTGCGGTGCATTGCACCGCATTTTTGGCGCTAGCGCTAGGGAATAAAAGAACAACTTCTGTCGTCCTGCGCCCTGCCTCCTCACTGCTGTGAAAAAGAAGGCGACATTTGCGTCGCATCTTCCACCGCACGGGAGGGTTTGGATGCTCCCCCAAAAGACACAGCACCCTTTGCCGCACTTTTTTTAAACAAAACTTCACCTGTCACCCCAACATGCATGGGGCGACACCTTTGCCGCGGTTGCGGCCGTATTCAACAAGGGTATGGCGTGACGCAGGTCACGGCAAAAAGATGGAGCGGTCCGGTTACTCTGCTGTCCATGCGCTGGTCGCGCGCGTGGGGCTGCCTGACCGGCATCCAGCACTTTTGGCAGTTTACGCTTTAGTTTCAGTGCATTAGCCATGGACGGCATATTGTTTTATCGGGATTGACCGCCACGCCAGATGGCATGGGCCGGGTATTGACTGCCACCGCCGCTCGCAGTGCCGCCTTGTGGCTCTGCCGAAACACTGCGCTGCTGTTGCTGATGACCGCCGCAGCCAATACATAGTAATTTACTACGTTGCAAGCCCCCAACTTCAATTTCGGGCGCTCGCATACTCTGCCCAACCACACGATAAAAAACCCTTGCGAGGCTGCGCAGCTTTCCCCCGTGGGGGAACGTCTGCACCCCAGGCCTGACCGACCTTTTATCGCAAACGTTTACCGCCGTGCGTGTTAACCTTTGCGCAAAAGGGAAAGATATGCGGTGCTGTCGGGCAGCGTATCGACCTCTGCCGGGGCATCAAGACGGATGCGAAGCATCCAGCCTTCGGCGTAGGGCTTGGCATTTACAAGGGTGGGGGTGCTTTCGAGGGTTTCATTCACCTCAAGCACCGTGCCGGAAACAGGCATGAACAGGGCATTGACAGACTTCAGCGACTCTACGGTGCCGAATTCCTGGCCGCCCTTGTAGCTTGTGCCGGTGGCGGGCAGATCCACAAAGGCGATTTCGCCCAGCTGATCCTGTGCAAAGTCGCTGATGCCAACCACCGCGGTATCGCCCTCTACACGCAGCCACACATGCTCGTCAGTATAACGCAGGTTTTCGGGCAAAGCCAATTGATCAAGATCTTTCATAATCCTTACTCCTCTTCCATACGCAGGGCAGCGTCGCCTACAGCTTCGGCCAGCGTGGGGTGTGCGTGAATGGTGGTGGCAATGTCGTTTACAGAAGCGCCCATACGCAATGCCAGGGTGCACTCTGCAATGAGGTCGGTAGCGTGAGCGCCAGCCATATGCGCACCAAGCAGCGTGCCGTCGCCAGCATCGGCCACCAGTTTGCAAAAGCCCGGCAGTGCGCCCATGGCCTGGGCTTTGCCCAGCTCACGCACCTGCACAACCGATGTTTTTACCTCGTGTCCGGCGTCACGGGCCTGTTTTTCGCTCATACCCACGCAGCCGATTTCGGGCGAGGTGAAGATGGCCGAGGGCACAAAGCGGTAATCCATGGGAGTACCCTGGCCGCCGGTGAGGCAGTCGTTGACGGCGCAAAGCGCCTCGACGGCAGCCACATGGGCCAGCATGACGCGTGAGGGGCCAAGGGCATCGCCCACGGCATACACGCCGGGCACAGACGTGCGCATGTATTCGTCGGCGCGTATCCAGCCGCGCTCGTTAGTGGCCACGCCAGCTTCCTTGAGGCCAAGGCCCGAGGTCATGGGCGCGCGGCCTACAGAAACAAGCACCAGCTCGGCGCTGATGGGGCGCTCGGGCTTGACGGGCGCACCGCTCACAAAGGGCGAGGGAGCAAGCACGCCGCTGACGCCGTTTTCGTCAATGCGCACCTGGGTGAGGGTTTGCCCAAGTTCGCAGGCGATGCGGCGCTTTTTCATCTCGCGCTGCAACAGCACGCTGATGTCGGCATCCACTGAAGGCAGGGGCAAAATCCTGTCTTGCCCTTCCACCACGGTGACCGTGGAACCAAAGGCCTGATAGATGCACGCAAGCTCGCAGCCAATAACGCCGCCGCCCACAATGATGATGGACGCGGGCACGTGGGTAAGCTTGAGAGCGTCGTCACTGGTGAGGATGCGCTTATGGTCGGCTGTAAGGCCCGGCAGGTTTACCGGGTGCGAGCCCGTGGCCAGAATCACAAAGTCGGAAGTAACGGTTGTGGCAGTGCCGTTGCTGGTCACTTCAACCGAGCAGCCGCCAAGCAGGCGCCCCTTGCCGCGCAGCAGGGTTACCCCGAGTGCGGCGCAGGTTTTTTCAAGGCCAGAACGCAGGGTGGCGCAAACGCGTTCCTTGCGTTCGTACACGGCCTGAGGGTCAATGCTCACGCCGCCTTCGATCCTAACGCCGAACTGAACTGCCTGATGGGCCAGTTCCAGAGCTTCGGCAGAAGACTTGATGGTCTTCGTGGGGATGCAGCCGTTGTTGAGGCAGGTGCCGCCGAGCTCGGCGCATTCCACAAGGGTAACGGCCATTCCGGCCTTGGCGGCTGCAAAGGCAGCCGTGTAACCGCCGGGGCCGCCGCCCACCACGGTCATGCTTTTTTTCTGTTCGGACATGCCTGGCTCCTAATCCTCGTCGTCGGCGAGCCTGAGGTTGTATTTCACGGGGAAGGCGGCCTCGAGCGAGCCGGTAACCAGGCAACCCTGCCGCATAACCTTTTCAACACGGTCAAAAATGAATTCGTACTCTTCGTCCAGATGCACGGTAACGTCGATATCAATACCCGTTACCCTGCCGCGGCCCAGATCATCCGTACCGGTGTGCAGGGTGGCCTTGGCATCGATTTTTTCATACTTGGCGTTACGCGTATCAAGGGCCTTGTCCAAAGCTGCGCAATAACAGTACAGCGCAGATGCGGCCAACAGCTTTTTGGCCGTGCCGGCACGCTCTTCAGCCGGGATCTTGTCGCCGTCTATGGTCAGCACGCCAAAGGCACCGCTTTCCATATCCAGATCGACCTTTCCACCACGGCGGCAGAGAGAAACACTGAGTTCATGTGACATTTCAAACCCTCCAGGCTTAAAAAACGCAGGAGCACCCTGCTCTCGCGCGATTTGGCCTGCCTATTGCACTAATAGTGCCATAAGAAATATCTGTGCCGCCCAGAGCCATTGGCGCTTGTGTTTTATGGCACATACCCCTAGTATCCGTGGCCAGAAGCGACATTTGTGTCGCGATAAACGACATTCCTTGCAAGGTTGATCCCCTATGCTTTCATCCCCCCCAGTTCCCCCCATCAATGTGGAAAAAAGCTATCGACGCCTGCTCAATCACCTGCCGGGCATGGCGTATCGGTGCCGCATTTTGAACACTGATGCGGACGAGAACGATTTTCTTCAATATGAACTGGAATTTGTAAGCAAGGGCAGTTACGAGCTGCTGGGCGTACCTGCCGAAGACATGGTGTATGCTCATCACAACACCATCGAGCGCATGACCCACCCAGACGACCTGGGACCCAGCCGCAAAGCCATACGCGACAGTATTGTCGCTCACGAGCCATATCAGGTCATGTACCGGCTATTGCTGCCTTCGGGGCGGGTCAAATGGCTTTGGGATCAGGGGGAGGGAGTTTACGACGATTCGGGCGTTCTGAGATATCTCGAAGGCCTGATCATGGACGTGAGCGAACAGAAGTTTCAGGAAATGGCCCTGCGTGAAGAAAACCGCGAGCTGCGCACTTCTGTCATCAATCTCTACGGCCTTGGCAACATTGTGGGCAAAAGTGAGCCCATGCGCCGCGTGTACAGCCAGATTCTCAAGGCGGCAGAAACAGATTCCAACGTCATCATTTACGGCGAAACGGGCTGTGGCAAGGATCTGGCCGCCAAAAGCATTCACGAATACAGCGGGCGCAAAGGCCGCTATGTGCCTGTGAACTGCGGCGCCATACCAGAGCAGCTGCTAGAAAGCGAATTTTTCGGGCATGTGAAGGGCGCGTTTTCCGGCGCGCATGCCAACAAGGAAGGCTACATTGGCGCTGCCAACGGTGGCACGCTGTTTCTCGATGAAATTGGCGAACTGCCGCTGCACCTACAGGTCAAACTGCTGCGGGCCATTGAAAACAAGATGTACACCCCGGTTGGTGGCAACACCCCCAAGGAATCATCCTTCCGGCTTATTTCTGCAACCAACCAGGATCTTTCAAAAATGGTGCGCGAAAAAACCATGCGCTCCGATTTTTATTACCGTGTAAACGTGCTTTCCATCACCCTGCCGCCTCTACGCGAACGCCACGGCGACATTGCCCTGCTTGTGGAATCATGGCTCGAAAAACGCGGTTTGAGCATTATCTTGCCTCCCCACGTGCGTCTTGCTGTGGAACAATACGACTGGCCCGGCAACGTGCGCGAACTGCACAATTTTCTTGATCGCTATCTGGCCTTTGGCGATGAGGCCCTCATGTCTCTGGGCGATGCAGGCCGTGCGGATCTGTTGCTCAACACGCCGCAGGGTATCAGCCTGGATCAGGCCGTATTGCAGCTTGAAGAGCGCATGATCAGGCAAACGCTTGAACGCTGTCGTTGGCACAGGGGTAAGGCTGCAGAAGAGCTGGGCCTGAACCTGCGCACCCTGCAACGCAAAATGCGCCGAATGACCGTGGCAGGAGAAAAACATAAGGGTAAATAGCAGTAAGGCCGGGCAGCCAACCGCAATCAGCTGCCCGGCACACGGGGATTTTAGCATTTACGGGCGTATTGCCCCTTGTGGCGCATCTTGTCCATCTCAATACCAAAACAACGGCACAGTTCTTCACTCACCATGTGTTTTTTGTCGAGCAACATGCAGTAATCGTTGTCCACCCAGTTTTCAATTGCCGCAAGCCCCTCTCGCTCAACAGGCACCCAGCCCCTTCCGCCTTCTTCCGGTTCATCCCACACGCGCACGTATTTCAAAAAAAGCGTCAGTATTTTCAGCTGCGGGCTAAAATGCACCTTGATGCAGTTGCATACAGCCCAGACAACAAGTTCTTTGCGCATGGGCTTGTACAGCACAAGGCACATTACTATGGGCCTGTTCAGATCCCTTTTGGGGTTCTCGAATCCATTCAGGTTGTCCAGCTGCACCCGCAAACCTCCCGCCGAAAGATTTACCAGATGCACCGAGGGGTTTGCCTCTCCATCACGATAACTGAATGCGGGCGCGAGCAGATTGCCTGGCGAACTGGGCAGCTGCTTACCGCAAAGCCATAATGAAATTTCCTTGAGCATAAGCGCGGTGGGGCTTACGCGCTCATGCCGCTGCAAATCACGCTGCACATAGCTATGCGGCATGGCAATTTCGATAATGCAATGCTTTGTTACGGGATCGACGTAATTAGCCAGAATGCGTGATTTGAAAAGGAAGCCGTGCCTCACGGCAGGATTTACGATACCTATATATTTTTCAGTGATATGGTGTGGTATTTTTACATACAGGCTGCAACGTTCCGCCTTGAGCACGTCAGGCAGAAAACGCTTGTTTGACTTAAGTATCACCTTGGTGGGAGAAAGATAAACAACGTCACAGGCGACATTTTCAAGTTGTCTTTGCCTGTCAACAAAGAACAGACGCAGCAGCAAGTGCTGGTTTTGAACTGTCAAAAGTATTTTTCCGGGCTGCACATGGCGATATCGAAGTGACAAACGCCAAAGCATGCTGCCTACTGAGTTTAAAAACCCCATACAGCCTCCCCAACGCAAGCCTGCAAAAAACCGCCTGCATGATTACAGCAAGAAGTTTTCCAAGTCATGTACGGTGTTGTATATCCTGCCCTTCTCCACTATCCCCATGGTTATCTTCCGCATCATGCGGTCTTGCAGCATCAGGGCACAAAGCGCGCATCTCTGTATGGCCGGTCTTCGCTCTGCCAAGTCTTATCTGAGCCAGTGAGCCTTTTGCATATTCAGATATTCACAAATTTATCAGTAAATAACAAGACATATACAAACTTATTACACATAAATATTAACATGTAAAAAAATTTAATTACAACTCATAACCAATACACAATTTTTTAAAAATTGATATTGCGTTACATTATTACATGTGAATTGTCTCCGCATGCAACCCAATGAATACCCCCCAAGGACAATAGCCGCATGTTTTTGTGCGGGCACAAAAACAGCCTGCGGAAACTGAACCAGAGGCTCAGTTTCCGCAGGCGCTTGGAGGAAGGTTTTTGCGGAGCCGCAGCACAGCTACGGCTCGTCTGATTACCGCGCAAGCCATGCCCCCACACGGCAAGCGCGGTCACAGCGGCATGGGGATTAGGCGCAGTCGTGCTTGTCCCACGGTTCACGGTTATCACGCTGGATAACCGATTCCATACGCACGAGAGCTTCTTTGAGCTTTTTGATTTCATCGAGCTTGAGGTTGGGGTTCTTCATGGCCTGGTAAATTATGGCGCCGGTGCAGTCTGCGCTGATGGGCAGATCCACAATGGTGGCAATGGTAACGGCGAGGTCCTGCGCGTTAACGGCGCGGGCAACGGTACCAGCCTTGCTGTCCACGGCCAGACCGTAGAAAGCAAGCCCGTCAGCGGCGGCAACCACCACCAGGGTGCGACGGTCGGCAGCTTCAAGGGCAGCGGCCAGAGCGGCCTCGTCACCCTGCACAACCAGCAGGGCATCTTCCGCGCCTTCAAGGGCGGCGGTTTCAACCTTCTTACCGCCCAGAGCCAGGGCCAGGTCTTCCAGGCCAGCGGTATCGGCATTGGTCAGCAGGGCCGCCTTTTTCTTCAGCTTGTCCAGCGCTTCAGAAGAGCTGCTGAGCGCAACGGAAGGCAGCACCACGAGAATTGCTTTCTTTTCAGCCATGATCTTTTCCTCGTCATCTGCCCCGCCTTGGCGGGGCTTTGCGTTTTATCGTGCCGGGGCAAGGGCAGCACCCCTGCCCCGGCATAGTGAATTAGTCAACCAGGTTGGGGTTTTCCATAATCTGGTAAATGGGCGCGCCTTCGGCATCAGCAGGCACAGGATTGCCAGTGATGTAGCAGAAGGTGGGCACAATGTCGGCCAGCCAGCGCGGGCGGGTATAACGGTAGCCCTTGCGGATGTTGGGGCCGCGGAACATGAGCAGGTTCTTGAGGCTGCCGCAGCCGGATTCACCAGTGGGCAGGCCGTAACCGTGTTCGGCCATGTATTCAGGCTTCAGCACGTACACAACGTCGCCAGCCTGCGCGCCGCCCATGCCGAACACATGCGCGTCTTCCTTGCGCACAGCCAGCAGCACGGGGCGATCACCGGTATCAGGATGCTTGTAGTCAAGCAGGGCGTTGATGATGCGGTCACGCACGTTTTCGTAATCTTCAGGTTCAACGATACCGCCGGGGTAACGCCCCTTGAGATTCACGTACACAAACATATAGCGCTGCGGCACGGCAAGCGACTTGCTCACATCAAGCACGTAGTTGAAACCTTCGGTTTCTTCGTAGATATCCCAGTAGTTTTCAGACTTCTTGGGCTCATACGAGCACAGGCCCGCTTCCTTGAGGGCGTGGGCAGTGTTGAGAATGGGGCCGAGGGGCGTTGCGCCGTGGTCGGAGCACACGCACATGACGGTTTCGTCGCCCATGATGTCCATGAGGCGGCCAAGCAGACGGTCTTCCACTTCGTAGATGTAGCGTTCCATCTTTTCGGCCTTGGTGCGAACCACGTCGTCGGTGCTGTCCAGTTCGCTGAGCCAGCCGTGGTAGAACCAGTCGATGGGGTGGGAATGCATGTAGAACAGATCCCAGTCCGCATTGGCTTTGATAAGAGATTCGATGGTGTTCCAGAGCCATGCGCTGTGGAAGTCAACCAGTTCGCACACGGTGTCGGTGTCGATAATACCGTGCAGGTAAGCGACCAGACCGATGTCGTTGGCGGTGATGTGCTTGGTAAAGTCAATCTGCGCGGCAGCTTCGGCTGGGGCAATAAAGCCACAGCGACCAGCAATGCCGGAAATGTACAGCTTGAATTCTTCCGCATCATCAGAAAGCTGCATGAGCTTGGCGCGGAACACGCCCTTTTCGGTGCGGCCATCGGCCTTCACGGTAAAGTCGTGCTGGGCGGGTTCGCTCCACTTGCCAAGCTGGATGGTAAAGAAGGCCTTGGCGTAGTCCTTTTCAGGGCACAGGGCCATGCGATCATAGCCCTCGTCGCCGCTCTGCCACACAAGGCAGTGCCAGGTCTGGTCTTCCAGGGGTTCAATGGCTTCCTTGAAGTGCATACGCACGTTCATTTCAAGGGGCTCTTCGCCTTCGGGCAGGTTGGCCCAGCCTTCGGCGTCGTCAAAGGTGCCCTGAGCGCCCATGGGGTAGAAATCTGTAGAGATAACGCTTTCAGAGCACAGAAATTCCTTGTGCTCGTTGCCGTGCAGGGGCCAACGGGTTTCAGCGGGGCTGAGACCTTCGCCCATGATCATCACGCCGTGCTGCATTTTGGACGGCCAGGACATGGGGTAGTTGACGACGATGCACTTCTTGCCAGCCTTGTCCCACGCGTCCCAGATGGTTTCGGCGGTAAGGATGGTGGAACCGAAAGCCTGCGAGGTTTCCTTGTAATCAAGGCTGCGACCTTCGTGGTAGTAATAGTAGTCTTCCACGCCGTGGGTGCGGGGCCATGCGCCCGTGCAGATAGTGGCCCAGGACGGAGGAGTGACCGTAGGCAGATTGAAACCTTCGGGGATGTAGCTGCCCTCCTGCATGAACTTTCTGAAGTTATCGAGCCCCCCCTGAGCCAGCATTACTTCAAGCCTTTTGGGAATAAGGCAGTCGTAACCTATAAGGGCGGCGCGCTTTGCTTTTGCAGCCATGATTAAAACTCCTTGATAGTACCGACGGGCACTGTTGTGATTTAACGCCCCCCTCCTTACAATTTGCATGCCAAATCATTCACAACTTCCACGATCACATCATTTTCTACTCCCACAAGGCAATTATCCAATCCGTGCTTTAGCGGACATGCCGCGCTGACATTTTTAGCGACAAATATGTCGCGATTTTTGATTAAAATTGTCAACATACTGAAATTATACATATTTATCTAAAATTTTTTTTGTCGCAACACGCGACAACTATGCCGCGTATTAGGTACAAGCTGGTCCATATTATAAAAAAAATCAATTATTTCAGCATGGTGAAATTTGGCACACAGGATGCAGATAGTGCGTAATTCACTTTGTCGATCAAACAACCGTGAGACGCCATGACTGCACCCCTGTCTGATGCTGTGCCCAGCACCACCCTGTTTGCAGAAAACCCGCTGCAAGGATTCTTGCCGTGCATGGGACATGCCGCGCCCTCCAACGCCCAATTCAACAATATATTGCGCACCGCAACCGCTGCACCAGACCCCATGCAGCGGTACTGGATATGCTTCCCGTAGTGTGGACGAATTTTCGCCCGCACTCTGCCTTATGGTTCAGGCTGTAGCAAATGGATAACGTTTTAACTTGGGAGGTTTTATGTCTGTGAAACGGAAAACCATTCTTTCCGCAGCAGCTCTTGCGCTTACATTGGGGTTGGCGTTTGGGCAGCCTGCTGAAGCAGTGGAATTCAAGGCTCGTGGCATCTGGTCAATGGGTTTTGGTGTGGGCGATTCCAGCCTGACCAAGGACGTGACGACCAATGGTACCAAACAGAAGGCCAACAACAACGATCAGTTTGTGTCGCGTCAGCGCGTGCTGCTGTTCCTTGATGCTGTTGCCTCTGAAAACCTGATGGGCAGCGTGCAGTTCAAGCTTGGCCCGCAGGATTGGGGCCGCGCCGGTCAGGGTTCCGCCCTTGGTGCCGACGGCACCATGGTTCGCGTTACCCAGGCCAACATGCAGTGGATGGTTCCGCAGACCGATCTGAAGTTCAAGATGGGCCTGCAGTATCTGGCCCTGCCCAATGCCGCTGGTGGCTCTGCCGTGTTTGACACGCAGGCAGCCGCAGTGGTGGGCAGCTATGCCTTTAACAAAAACGTGGGGCTTACCGCCCTGTGGATGCGCCCCTTTAACGACAACTATCAGGGCGGCAACTACCAGAACGTGCTCAGCAACGACAAGTCCGGCTATCTTGATAACATGGACCTGTTTGCCCTCACCCTGCCCCTGACCTTTGACGGCATTACGGTTACCCCCTGGGTCATGCCCGGCATGATGGGCCGTAACACCGGCAAGTTTGCGGCCTTCAGCAACTACGGCCTCAACGACGGTTCTCCGGCTACCACCCTGTACCCCTACCTGAACAAGCTTGGTGGCGGCCGCGGCCTTAACGTGACCGGCGTGACCAATGCCTCCAAGGAATACGGTACAGTGTTCTGGGCCGGTCTGCCCGTCAAGATTACCGCCCTGGAACCCTGGAACATCGAATTCGACACCAACTACGGCTATGTCGAACAGATGGGCAGCTTCAACGTGATGCGCCGCAACAATCCCAACGATGTGGTTCACGGCAGCACCAAGCGTGAAGGCTGGCTGGCCAAGGCCCTCGTGGAATACAAGCTTGACTGGGGCGTGCCCGGCATTTTCGGCTGGTACGCCTCCGGCGACGACGGCAACGTCAAGAACGGTTCCGAACGCCTGCCCTCCGTATGTGCCTACGGCAACTTCACCTCCTTCATGGGTGATGGCAACCTTGGCTGGAGCCCCAACGTCAACTTCATGGACAAGTCGCTGTCCTACGCCGGTACCTGGGGTATTGGCGCCCAGATCCGCGACGTCAGCTTCATCGAAAAGCTGAACCATACCTTCCGTGTGGCCTACTGGGGCGGCACCAACAGCCCCTCCATGGTCAAGTACATGGACCACGCCAACGCCTGGGATTCCACTTCCAACATGTTTGATGGCCCTTACATGACCACCAACGACGGTCTGCTCGAATTCAACGTGATCTCCACCTACAAGATTTACGACAATCTTGAAATGAACGTTGAACTGGGCTACGTGGCCAACTACATGGACAGCAGCACCTGGAACAAGAGCTACCAGAACTTCGGCTCCTACTCCAAGCAGGATGCCTGGAAGGGCCAGGTGGTCTTCCAGTACAAGTTCTAAACATCCGGCGGCTCCTTCCTCCGGTTTCATGCCTGCCGGCAACCCGCATACTGGTTGCCGGCAGGTGCATTTTTGCGTGCGAGCACCAACCTGCTGGCATACAACAAGCCAGCAGCCAGATGCCACAAGCAAAGGGCCGTCCTTCCAAAACCATGGAGCGGCGGCCCTTTCAACAGTGCCCGGCACGCGGGCTGGCGTGGCAGCTATAACCGGAAGCTAGGAAGCCGTATCTTCGCGGTGCACCTGAACGAGCACCTCGGTAACGAAGAGGGATTCATTGTTGGTGGTCCAGTAATCGGTAACGTACCGTTCATATGAATCGGGCGCAGTCGCAAAGCTGTTTGCCGCACACCAGTTTTGCAGCTTGCGGTAGGTATCACTGATGGTTTCGTGCGGGCCAATATGATAGCAGCTGGCCATCAGTGTTCCGCCAAATTCCTGCAAATGCTCTGCTTTGCAGGGGCGCATGGGGCGTTGCAAAACCTGTATGGGCTGCTCAACATTCGCCAGACGGTCAGCCAGAGACGAAAAGTGCACGATCACCGGGCCAGCGATATTATTGCCCAACGACTCGACAAAGTTGGTAAATTCCATATTTATGATGGTAGACTTGATGTCCAGCGAAAATTCCTCGTCGTGGCACAGCAACAGCTGGGGTGAAACGTATTTCACCGAAACCTGGCGGGTATCGTTGTCGAGCAGCATTTCTGCCTCGTGCAGCAGTTCGAGCCAGTCGTGAATGGATTCTGCACGCAGGCGCAAAATTTCTTCTTCCTGCCGCAGGTCTTCCATCTTGGAAAGAAACATGCTGCACAAGGCCTTGAGCGATGCCGTGCTGTCAGCATCAAAGGCAGCGCGAATTTCTTCAAGGCGAAAGCCCATCTGCTTGTAATACTTGAGCGGAGGCACCGAGAGCACGTCTTCGTGTGTGTAGTAGCGGTAATTGTTGGAGCCACGCAAGCGAGGAGAAATAAGCCCCAGCTTGTCGTAAAAACGCAGGGCTTTTTTTGAAATATTTGATGTTTCGCTCATTTCACTGATGGTATAGCGCCGTGAGGTCATGAAACGTCTCCTGAATGAAGTGCTCTCAATCTGAGGGACACACTTCAAATGCAAAATGCGTTCCGCCTTGCCGCCGTAAGCGAAAACAGCGCGAGTCCTTCAAAAAAACACGGGCATAAACGGCACTGTCAGGCTGCCCTCCGCTACCTGTCGCAGCACAAGCCCTACCCAGTACCTACCAACAGTTATGGCCAACATCAGCAACTGTATTCATCTGTGATGCATTAGTTTTTTAAAAATATATGCAGTTATATGAGCTGATAGAGTCTGCCATTTATAAGATATTCGATTTCAAAAGGCCAAAAAAAATTATATTTCGACAACTCGTGTTTTATCAAAATCTCTCCGATGCATTTCAAACAATACTGCCTTATTTATTAATCTGAATTAATTCAGTCATAATTAGAAAACATGGCGCTTTAACTAGACATATTCCACAAGCAAACATTTCAGCATTTTTCAAATACAACATCACTCGGACACATTTAAAATAGAATTTCAATTCCCTAGATGTAAAATTCCGTACTGAATTCCAAATTAATCTATATTAAGGAACGTAATAAATTCATTTTTTGTATTTCAACGATAACTTTTATTGCAATAATTGTATTATGCAATACGATGCATCCCAAATTCAGGTTACGTAAATACATATTATTTTTTTGTATTTCGCGCTAAATCCACAGACAGCTGAATTTTACTCGCCAACAGCGCCCGAATCTACGCCAGATGCCTGTTTCGCGAACTTAAATTTATCGATATTTTTTGCAGTCTGCCTGGCAAAATATCGTGCATTTGCATATTCACTGCTTGCTCAATGATTGCCATTTTTCAAAATTTGCGTAAATGATGTATTGATTATTTTTTAACCAGCCAATCTTACTAAAAGGCAAATTATTACAAATTCTTAACAGCCTCATTTTCGGACAGTGGCGGAAAAAACCTGTGCAACAGCCCAAGATACCATAATCTTTTAGGCCATCAGACCGAAAAGAAGAACATGCCTTGGGTCAACAAGGCAATTACATTTCAGTTTTTTGCAATGGCTCATGGTTTTCAACAACGACCAATGACAATGTCTGCTGCTTCATCAAAGTGGCTCTGGCAGAAAACAACCAGTCAAGAGAACGTGCATGATGCTATATTTATGTTTCAAAAAGCTGCCGATAATCTTTATTATCTGCATATTTCAGATGATTCTGGCTTATGATTCCAGCTTTGCGGCAGAGCAAAAAACATACATAGGCTCAAAAAATTGTGCCCCATGCCACGAAGATCAGTACAATTCATTTATCAAACATTCAAAAAAAGCCAATTCATGGAATTCTGTAGCCATCATGAAGCCCAAGCTCAAGGAGCATGAGCTTCAGAAATGTTACGAATGCCACACCACCGGCTACAACAAAGGCGGATTCAAAAGCATTGAAAGCACGCCTGACCTGGCCGATGTGGGTTGCGAGACCTGCCACGGCCCCGGCAGCGAACATGCCGAAACCCAGGATCCACAGTCCATCACAAGAAAGCCTGCGGTAGAAACCTGCACGGCATGCCACAGCTCAGAACGGATCCAGGATTTCAAATTCAAGCCACTGATCTTTTCCGGCGCGCACTAGTTCGGGGGTAGCAATGCTTTTATCCAGATCGCTTAATTTCAAAATTACCATGTCCATTGTGGGCATCACCTTTCTGGTGATCAGCTGCATTATGGCCCTTGAGTATGTTGGCGTTAAAAAAATGATGACCGACGAAATACGCGCAGGCGCGCGCATGGAAACCGGCCTCATCTACATGGGCATTGAAAAGCCCATGATCGTGGGTGACAACACGGGCACTGCGGAAGAGTTCAGCAAGATCAAAAACAAGTTCAATCATATTTCAGCCTTCATGACCTCGTACACGGGCAACATCACGTACAGCACCGATGAACGTACCGTTCGCAAGGATTACAAGGCGGTAGAAGCCGACAAGGATCTGGCTGCCCTGCACTCGCGTGGTCTCAAGGAACCGCTTGAGGAATCTGTATTCATCGACCAGAACGGCAAAAAAATTCTGGGCAGCGTTTTTTCCATCAAAAATCAGCGCCGTTGTTACCACTGCCATGGCGATTCCGAACCCATTCTTGGCCAGCTGGTGATGAAGCTTGATGTCACCACGGCCTGGGACGCCATGGAAAACCAGCTGCTGCAAACCTCCCTCATGGGGGCTGCGGGCCTTATTGCCCTTATCGGCTTTACGGTGCTGGCCATCCGCCATTTTCTCATTCGCCGAATTTCGCGCCTTGTGTCCAACGCAGGTCAGGTTGCCGCTGGCAATCTGACCGTGTCATTTGAGCAGGAAGGCAAGGACGAACTTGCGCGGCTTTCTACCGACATTGGCTCCATGGTCGCCCAGCTCAAGGACAAGCTGGGATTTTCAGAAGGAGTGCTCAACGGTATCGCCGCACCTTGCCTTATTATCGGCGCGGACAAAAAGATTCTGTGGCTCAACCAGCATCTGTGCGACATGCTCGAAAAGTCGCAGCCGCCGCAAAGCTTCATCGGGCAGACATCCGGCCGTTTTCTGTGGAACGACGACGCCCGCGAAACCACAGCGGTACGTGCAGTTGAACACCGCAAAAAATTTGTTGCCGAGCGGGAGCTGCCCACAGAAAAAGGCAATCTGCGCTACGTTACGGTTACCGCAACGCCATTCTTTGACATGGACGGCGAGCTGATGGGCTCGGTAACTTTCTGGAACGACATTACCGAAATCAAAAAGAACCAGCAGCAGATTGAAAAGAACGGTGCCATGGTCGCCAGAGTGGCCGAAAATGCGGGCGAAATCGCCACGCATCTTGCCCATATATCTGACCAGCTGCTTGAGCGCATCGGCCAGACCAGCGAGGGCACGGCCAGCCAGCAAAACAGAATCCGCGAAACTGCGGTTGCAGTGGAATCCATGAACGCCTCCATTCTGGATGTGGCGCGCAACGCCGCCGATGCTTCGGGCAAGGCAGCGCAGGCCCGCCAGCGCGCCCAGAGTGGCCAAAAGATTACCGACCAGTCCATCGCCGCCATTGCCGATGTGCGCAAACACACTACCACCATGAGCTCCGGCCTGCACGACCTGGGCAACAAGGCGCAGGATGTGGGCAAAATTCTTGGCATCATCAGCGACATTGCCGACCAGACCAACCTGCTGGCCCTCAATGCCGCCATTGAAGCCGCCCGGGCTGGCGAGGCCGGTCGTGGCTTTGCTGTTGTAGCCGACGAGGTGCGCAAGCTGGCGGAAAAAACCATGCAGGCCACCATGGAAGTCTCGGCGGCCGTCAAAGGTATTCAGGACAGCGCGCACTCCAACATCTCACTGATGGACGATACGGACGCCAGTGTGGAACAGGGCGTCACCCTTGTCAGCCAGGCTGGCGAAGCCCTGCAGGAGATCGTAACCCAGGTCATGCAGACCGCCGACATGATTGGCGTTATCGCCGCCTCGGCCGAAGAGCAATCCGCGGCATCCGAACAAATCAACGGAAATATCAGCAACGTAAATTCCATCGCCATGGATATTTCCAATGGCATGGCAGAGCTTGGCAGCACCGCCAGAGAAGTGGCCCAGATGGCCGCCGACCTGCGCAAAACCATTGCCTCCATGAGCAATGGCAACGGCAACTCCTAGCCACACAGGCCGGATACCGACAAACGAGAGAGCGGCGGCAAACTTTGGTTTGCCGCCGTTTTTTTGGTCGCGCCCTTGACACAGATCAATTAATGTTGAAATGTCATTTTATGGAAAGCAAAACTGCCGCAAACATATTTGAAGCCCTGGCTTCAGAAGTACGCCTGGACCTGTTCAGGCTGCTGGTCAAAAACGCCCCTCAAGGTCTTGTGGCGGGCGAAATTGCGCGACAGCTTGAAATTCCTTCCACCAACCTCTCCTTTCATCTCAAGGCCGTGGTGCACAGCGGCCTTGTGACGGTTGAAAAGGAGGGACGCTTTATGCGCTACAAGGCCAACATCCCCCTGATGCTCGAGGTCATCGCCTACCTCACTTCTGAATGCTGCTCTGCCAACCCCTGTGAATGCAAAAAATTCAGGGCGGAAAGCGGCATTCTGCCTGGCATTCTGCCAGAAAACTGATTGCGGAATTTTTTTTGGACAAACGAGTCAATATTTCAACAAATATCAAAATATGAGCACCTGCCATGAGCACCCCAGCCAAACAACAATGCTGTGGAACAAGCCATTTGCAAAAGGCAAAAGGACCTGAAGCCCGTAACTGGAACGGCAAATACGCGCTGACCATCACGGCGCTGGCCATATTGTGGTGGTTGGCGTACTCCACCATTCAACCAGTGGCCCACTGGCTGGCAGTAAGCGTATTTGGTCTTGTGCCCGGCTCGCCAGCTGCAGAATCCCTGGAATTTTTCCTTTATGATACGGCCAAAATCCTGCTTCTGCTGGTATCGCTCATCTACGCCATTGCGTGGGCCCGGGCGGGCCTCAATGTTGAGCGCGTACGCGACTATCTGACCGGCAAGGCACGCGGGCTCGGCTATTTTCTGGGTTCGGCTTTTGGCGCGGTTACACCCTTCTGCTCCTGCTCAAGCATCCCGCTGTTTCTCGGTTTTACCACGGCCAATATTCCTGTGGGCATAACCATGGCCTTTCTCATTACCTCGCCGCTCATCAACGAGCTGGCCGTAGTGCTGCTGTGGGGCCTGCTGGGTTGGAAAATAACCGTGGCCTATGTGGTTGTGGGCATGGTGGCGGGCATAATTGGCGGCTTTCTTATGGACGCCCTCAAGGCCGGGCGCTGGCTGCACCCCGCCATTCTGGAGGCCATTGCCAGCATGCCTGCGCAGCCAGCCCAGATAAGGGCTTCTTCCGCTGCCCGCAAAATCAGCGTGCGCGAACGACACAACTTTGCCTGGGCTGAGACTTCTTCCATCTTCAGACGCGTGTGGAAATGGGTGATCGTTGGCGTGGCCCTGGGGGCGGGGCTGCACGGCTTTGTGCCCGAAAACTGGTTTGCGCAGCACGTTGGCGCTGGCGAGTGGTGGTCTGTGCCCTTCTCTGTGTTGCTGGGTATTCCCCTATACTCCAGCGTTACGGGTATTATCCCCGTCATGGAGAGTCTGCTGGCCAAGGGGCTGCCACTCGGCACAACCCTGGCATTCTGCATGAGCACCGTTGTGGTAAGCCTGCCTGAAATGATCATGCTGCGGCAGGTCATGACGGTTCGCCTGCTGGCGGTATTTGTTGGCTATCTTTTGCTCATGTTTACCTTGGTAGGCTGGCTGTTCAACCTGCTTGGACCGTTGATGATCTAAAAAAAATGGAGCATGACATGGAAATAAAGGTATTCGGCCCGGGCTGCGCCCGCTGTGTCGAGGCAGAGGGTGTGGTACGGCAGGCGGCAGCACAGGCTGGCGGCGACATATCGGTGATCAAGGTTTCCGATTTCAGGGAAATCATGGCCGCACGTATCATCTCAACCCCGGCGGTGATGGTCGACGGCGACATCAAATGCACCGGCAGGGTTCCCACCGGTGAAGAAGTAGCCCAATGGATTGAAGAAGCCAGGGGCTAGGCTGGCTGCTGCCAGCACAGCTTTGACCCGCCACGCTTGTGCAACACGCTTGCCCTGCATGGCGGGTCACGCTATTGTGGGTCACTGTTCAGGGTGCTATTTCGCACACTTCCACCAAGGCAGACCCCATGCACTATCCCCACATCGCGATGTTGAAGACCAAGTGCCTTTTTCTGGTCGTGGCCATGCACTGCGTCATGTTTTTTGCTACGCCCTTTCCTTTCTGGAAGCTGTACGCCGATGCACCCCAGCCTTTTGCCGACCTGCTTACGGCCATTTCGGGCACCACGCTCATCCAGTGTTTCATGATGGCCTCTGGCTTTCTGTTTGCCGCCGCGTGGGATTCGGGCAAACGCACCCCTCTGCAACACCTGCTGCACCGTGGACGCAGGCTTTTGTTGCCCTGGTTTGGCGTGGGTATGCTTTGGGTAGCGCCTCTGTACTGGCTTTTTTCCATCCCCGCCTTTGGACACCCCGCTGACGCCACTCTTGTGGAAACATGGAAGTCTGTGGCCCTTGGCCTGTTTACCGACCACCTGTGGTTTCTGCTTGTGCTGTTCTGGGTGACCATTTTCTGGATTATCACACTGACAGTGTTGAAAAAATGCGGGCACGACACTGCGGCTGCTGGCGGCATGGTGGCCTTGATTGCCGCCCTGTGCATGCAGAACTACGGCCAGTGGATCAAGTGGTACTGCCTGTGGGAAGTTTCTGCGTATATTCTTTGCTACTATCTGGGCATTGTGATTTTCAGAAACCGCGAATCCTTCGACGCCCTTTGCCGCAAACGCCCCCTGACTCTGGCGATTGGGCTGCTGGTCATGATCATTCTGCTCTGGCCCTATGCCTTTGCCCCTGTGAGCGGCTGGGCGGTTTCTCTGCTGTGCGCCCTGCTTGGCTACCACCTGTTTTTGCTCTCAGGTGGGCTGTACCCCCTGGTGCAATCCATCCCCCTGTTTACCTGGTTTGAGCGTAACGGCTTTCGCTTCTATCTTTTTCATCTGCCTACGCCCCTGCTTGTATTCATGTGGCTGTACAAGCCGCTGCAACTGCCGCCCGTGGCCTTTGTGCTGCTGAACATTGCCATAACAATGGCAGTTACCTCGGTCATTGTGCTGGTCAGCCGCAAGCTGGAGGCAAGGCTGGGCATCAGCCTGTAATTTTAGCATTATCTGTGGCGCTTCCCCCTGTTCGATATGGCGTACGCGTTGCGGCGTGACGCACAAACCGCCTGAAGGGAGATACCTGCCATGATGGGATTCCTCAAACTGCTGCTGTCGTTCGCACCGTGGCTGTCGTTTTTGATCATTGCACACGGCAGCATGTTTCGACTTGAGCTTGGCCTGTGTGTGGCCCTTGGGCTCAGCATTGTGATGGGCGTGCTTCGGCTGCACCGGGGGCTGATACTGTGGGTGGGGCTGGCCTTTTTTAGTGCCGCCACAGTACTTGTGGTAGTGTTTCAAAACATGTGGACAGTGCAATATATGGGCGTATTAGCCAACGGCTCGCTGGCGCTTGGCACGTGGGCCGGTATAGTTGTGGGCAAACCCTTTACGCTTGATTACGCCAAGGATCACACCGACCCCTCGCTGTGGAATTCGCCCCTCTTTTTGCGCACCAACAATATCATTGCTTCGATGTGGGGCGGCGCGTTTACACTCAATGCCCTGCTTGCCTGGATGAAGATGAAGCAGCTCTTTTTTTCAGAGCTGACCTTTGAGCTGCTTTCCTACGCTGTGCTCATAGGTGTGGCCGTATTTACACAATGGTACCCGGCCTATCTGCGACGCTTGCGGGCCAGTCAGCAGGTTGCGGCATAAGGTCACCGCAGTTCACACATTTGCCTGCCTGGACTTTGCTTCGCACATGAAATGCGGCCAGCATGCTCAGCATGACGCACACAGGGAATGTGGCCCGAACAAAAAAGGACTGCACGTACATGGCGACGTGCAGTCCTTCACTTTTCCGGCCATGCCACATGCGGCAACAAAATGCAGGCTCACAGCATATATCGGCCCTCGATTCTGGTTGTCGCACTGCCGCCAAACAGCACCTTTCCCGCCGATTCTTTCAGCTTTACCACGTTAAATGCCACAGGTTCAGCGTTTTGCTCGATTGAAGCAGCACTGCCGTTCCACAAGGCGTTTTTCAGCATGTAATGACCAAATGCCGAGTTTCCCGAGCCGGTTGCGGGGTCCTCAAGGTAGCCAAACCTTGGCGCAAAAACCCTCGTACGCATCATGCTTTGGCTGCTGACAACTTCGGAAGAAAAAACAAGAATGATATCAACCTCATATTTGATGCAAAACTGCTTCAACGCTGTTTCGTCGGGATGCATGGCCAAAACTGTTTTCAAAGAAGCAATGGGCACGATTAACGTGCGCAGGCCAGCATCAATGCACTCCATGCGCAAATCATTTCTGATATCTGATTCTGAAATTTCCAGATATTGCGCAACTGCATCAATTTCTGAGTTTACGGTCAGCTCTACCATGTCTGGAGCAGTGATGAACACCGCATCTGCGGAGGGGATTTCGTTGTAAACCTTCAGGCTACCCTTACTTGTGGTTATGGTTATTTGCGGCGTTGCAAGCAGCAGGGGACTGTTGGCGATCAGGTCGTACATGCAGGCAATTGTACCGTGGCCACAAAACGCCACTTCACATTCAGAAGAATAATAGCGCAGCTGATAGTGTGCATCTTCAACAGGTGTGCAAAACACCACTTCTGATACAAAGCCATCATGTTCCTTGGCCACTGCCAGCATGTCATCCGCAGAGAGGGTCTGGCCTTTTTCCAGATACAGGCAGGCTGCAGGGTTGCCTGAAGAAAAATGCGAAGTAAAGGCATTTATCTTTTTATACGGATAACTGCTCACTTTTGCTCCTTTGCGCAGGAAAGCGTGTTTGAAACAAGGGCCATGCAACCAGTATCAGAGAGCTCGCCAGTCTCAACAACCTTAACTATTTGGCACCATGCTAAAATACTTCGCACATTGCGTATTGGCAAGCATTCCGATTGGGTGTATGCGCTTTACCGCGTCATGAATGGGCCAGCAAGCAAGCCCCATATTTTTTGCAACAGCCGAGGATGTTACGCCATGAAAAAGACCGCCCTGATCCTTGCCCTGCTGATGAGCACCTTTATGCTCACCGCCTGTGGCTCCAAGTACATTGCCGTTACCAAAGACTACTCAGTCTACATCGGCACCAAGAAGCCCATCATCAATCCCGAAAATGATTCCGTGAGCTTCGAGGACGAAACCGGCAAAACCCACACCATTCCCCGCGAAGACCTCAAGCAAGTTCGTCCCCTGCCCTAAAGGATTTTTTACCTGACCGCCCAGCGCGGCAAGGGTGCAAAAAAGTAGCCGCCTTACAGCTCCATTACTGGAACCGTAAGGCGGCTGCCTTTATTTAAGCTGTCGCGCCGTGTCTAGAAAACGGGCACGATGCCGCGTTCAACCAGATTCTTCTGGATATACGCCTTCACTTCGGGCGACAGAACGGCCTTCATGAGGGCCTTGGCCTTGGGGCTGTCCTTGTCTTCGTTCCGCACAACAACAATGTTGGCGTAGGGCGATTCGCTGCCTTCCATGACAAGGGCGTCACGCGAGGGAACCAGACCGGCTTCGCCAGCAAAGTTGGTGTTGATGACCGAAGCGGTCACGTCGTCCAGGGTGCGGGGCAGCTGGGCGGCGTCCAGTTCGTGGAACTTGAGGCCCAGGGGATTCTTGGTGATGTCAGCCACGGTCACAAGCGCGCCGGGCTTGATGGCGATAACGCCGTTGGATTCAAGCAGACGCAGAGCGCGGGCTTCGTTGGTGGGGTCGTTGGGCACGGAGACGCTGTTGCCCTTCTTGAGGTCGGCCAGCTTCTTGATCTTCTTGGAGTACACGCCCAGGGGTTCGATATGCACCTTGCCGATGGAAACAAGGTCAAGCTTCTTTTCCTTGTTCATGTTGTCAAGGTAGGGTTCGTGCTGGAAAAAGTTGGCAAACAGCTGCTTGCTGGCCAGGGCCATATTGGGCTGCACGTAGTCGGTAAATTCCTTGATGACCAGGTTGTAGCCTTCCTTGGCAAGCAGGGGCTTGGCCGCCAGCATAATGTCCTTATGCGGGAAGGGGGTCACGCCGACAACAATGTCTTCAGCGGCGAACGAAGGGGCGGCCAGCGCCAGAACCATGGCCAGAGACAAAAGCAGACGTTTCATAAGCGCTCCTGCAAGGATAAAGGGGTAGAAAATCGCCAAACAGGCCTTAGCGCAATATCTTGTAAAGGAAATTGCACACACCCTGTATGAGCAGCACGAGAATACACAGAATAATGACCGAATAGACCATTATATCGACCTGAAAGCGGTTGTAGCCGTATTTTACGGCCAGATCGCCCAGACCGCCGCCACCCACGGTACCGGCCATGGCCGAATACCCCAGCAGCGTAATGGCAATAACCGCCACATTCAGCACAATGGAAGGCAAAGCCTCGGGAATCAGCACGCGAAAGATGATCTGCGTGTTGCTGGCCCCAAAAGACCGCGCCGCCTCAATCACGCCCCTGTCCACCTCAAGAAAGCAGGTTTCGATCAGCCGCGCCACAAAGGGGGCGGCCGCGATGGTCAGCGGCACAATGGCCGCCGCGCTGCCGATGGATGTACCCACCACAAAACGGGTAAAAGGAATAAGAGCGATAAGCAGAATGATAAAGGGGAACGAGCGCAGCAGGTTCACCACAAAATCGACCGCCTGATACACCGAGCGGTTGGGTTTGAGACCAATGGGGTTGGTCACAATCATGAGAATGGCCAGCAAAAAGCCCGAAAGCAGCGAAAACAGCGTGGAGAGCAGCACCATATCAAGGGTTTCCCACGTTGCCGTGATAATTTCCGGCAACTTTTCAAGAAACCGCTCCCACAGCGGGTAGTAGGCCGCAAGGCCGCTCATGTTCTCAATCATGCTGTTCACCCGCGTTTTCAGAATAGGTCAGAATTTCCCAGTACAGATTCTGCGTTTTCAGATAGTGCAGCACTGCATCCAGGTCTTTATCCTGCACGTTGATGATAAGAAAACCAAAAACATCATCGAGGTAGCGCTCAAGTTTGCCGCCAACGATGGAAAAATCAATGCCCAGCGTACGCGCCATCTGGGTGATAACGCTCTGCTGCGAAATATCTCGCGGGAACATGAGGCGAATGTTGGTGCCGCCGGGTATGAGCGTGTATTCGTCTTCCACCATGGCCTGCATTTCCTTGGTGGGCGACAGAAAGAGATTTTCCGTCTTGCCCATGGCCACGGTTTTGCCGTCGTCGAGCATAAGCAGACTGTGGCACAGGCGTTTGACCACTTCCATCTGGTGCGTGACCATGATGATGGTGAGGTTGAGCCGCCGGTTGATGTCTTCCAGCAGGTCAAGAATGGACGATGTGGTCTTGGGATCAAGGGCAGATGTGGCTTCGTCGCACAACAGCACGCGGGGGTTGAGCGCCAGCGCACGGGCAATGCCCACGCGCTGCTTTTGCCCACCGCTCAGGCTCTGTACGCGCTGCTTGGCCCGGTCGGCCAGGCCCACCAGCTCCAGCAGTTCCATCACGCGTTCTTCGCGATTGGGGCTGCCCCACAACGAAAGAGGAAAAGCCACGTTGTCGAACACGTTTTTACGCGACATGAGATTAAAATTCTGAAAAATCATGCCCATTTTGCATTGCAGCTCGCGCAGGGCTCTTGCCTCCAGCGAGGCAACTTCAACGCCCATGACTTTGACACTGCCCATCTGGTAGGGTTCCAGACCATTGAGGCAGCGTAGCAAGGTAGACTTGCCCGCGCCAGAATGCCCCACAATGCCGAAAATTTCCCCCTCATGCACGTGCATATTAATGTCTTGCAGCACGAGGTGGCTTCCGTAGAGCTTGCCAAGATTGGTTACCTGAATCATGCGATGGTTCCTGAGCCTGTTTTCGGTGTCGCCAGACAATGCGATATTTGTCAGCGAAAGTAAAGAATTCACGCAGGCACAGCATGAATAACCCGGCATCATACCTCAAGGAGCGGCGCAAAATCAAGCCGCCTGCCGGGGCCTCGCAAACGGCGGCAAGAGAGGATTTTTGATGTGTGACGACAGGCATGGACAGCTGCACACAATGGTGACACAACCAGTGGCGCAATTGTGTACTTGAACAGTCTGAAAGGATTTATCCATATGAATCAAATCCCCAATTCTTCCGACTCTCACAACTCCCCCGCCGCTTCTGATTGCGGGCATGCAGCACCCAGCCCTATTGCCGCCATTTGCGGCCATAACCGAATCACACCAACCATACTGCGGCGCGGCATTCAGGCGGCTTTTGCCGTTTTTCTCACCTGGGTGGGCTACAACTTTTACCTCTACGTGCAATGGGCCACAGGGCAAAGCCAGATTTACACGCCCAAGCCTCCCTCTGTGGAGGGTTTTTTGCCCATCAGCGAACTTATGGCGGCCCGTCGCCTGTTTGAAACCGGCATGTGGGATGCAGTACACCCCGCTGGGTTAACGCTCTTTCTGGCCATTGCCCTCATGGCCCTGTTGTTTCGCAAGGGGTTTTGCGGCTATATCTGCCCTGTGGGCTTTGTTTCCAACCTTCTGGGCCGTCTTGGTGAACGGCTGGGCCTCAGCCGCACCCCGCCGCGCAAACTGGAGCTGGCCTTCCAGGCCATCAAATACATTCCGCTGGCATTGCTGGGGTATTTCAGTCTGTTTGCCATGGGCGTGGACGAAATCAATGCCTTTATGGGCGCGCCCTTCAACATGGTGGCCGATTCAAGCATGCTGTTTTTCTTTCTGCACGCTTCGGGCACAACCCTTGTGGTAGTTGGCGTGATTGTGGCGGCCTCGCTGGTGGTGCGCAACGCATGGTGCAGGTTTTTATGCCCCTACGGCGCGTTCCTTGGCCTGTTTGCTCTGGCAAGCCCAGTTGCGGTACGTCGCAACGCGGCAACCTGTACAAGCTGCCTCCGCTGCCAGCGCGCCTGCCCATCCGCCATTGCCGTGCACAAGAAAGTGCGCGTCAACTCGCCCGAATGCCTGGGCTGCACCGCCTGTATCGAGGCCTGCCCGCAGAAGGATTGCCTGCATCTGTCAGCAGCAGGCAGACGCGTACCCTTCTGGACTGTGGTCGCTGGCTGCCTTGTGGTGCTGCTGGGCGCATATGTCTGGGCCGTGTACACCGGGCACTGGACGTCCGAGATTCCCCCTGCCATGCTACGGCGCTTTCACATGATCCAGTTTGGCGGCTAACCGGCCAATCATACTGGATAAACAACAGAAATGGCGGCGAAGGTACTTCCTTCACCGCCATTGTCTTATTTATGACCAGGCCGTTTCCTGCTTTACCAGACCGGGGCTTCCGCCGGGTCGCGCTTGATGTGGCAGGCCTGACAGTCGGTTGCGCGGGGTTTTTCAACCTTCATGCGCGTGTGGCAATCCATGCAGCGCTGGTGATAGGCCGCCTTGAGCAGGGGCCGCCCGTCAGGCATGGTTGTTGTGCCGGTGGGCAGGCTCACCGGATGGCACGACACGCACCTGGGCGGCGTCATGCCCGGCTTGAGGCGCGGGCTGTTATGATGGCAGGCAGAGCATTCCAGGCCGTCCTTGGCATGCATACCCTGTAAACCAGCAGCCTTGCGGCCAATGGCTGCCCGCAGTTTTTGCAGGTGCTGCGCGTGGGCAAAGTCCACAGGGCGGAATTCCTTGCTCATAAGCTCTATGCGCACCTTTTCGGGCAGCCCGTCAGAAACAGGCCCAAGCTTGGGCGCTTCCGACACGTCAACTGCGGGTTGAGCGCTTTCAGCGGCAGAAACGGCAGGCGTCGAGCCCGCAGGCTGCAGCGCCTTGGCCGCAGCAGCGTTAGCTGCCGTATCAGGCTTTGCTGCCGCATTTTTATCCGGCGGCGGCAGCAAAATGGCCGAGGGCGCAAGCAGGGCTTCGGAATCGGCAGCCTGTTTGGCCGCAGCCTTAACCGAGGCTTCCACGGGCAGCAGTATGGCCGAAGACGCAAGCCTGGCATCCTGCTGGGCTGCCTGAGCAGAGGGCGCGGGCAGGGTCTGCGGCAGGGCCGGAGCTTCGAGTGCAACGGCTCCATTGGTGCCAGAAGCCTCTGGCGCGGCGGGCCGCGAAGTGGGCAGGTTGCTCGGCAGCATCAGCCCCATGGTGCCAGTTACGCCGGGGGCGGCGCGGTGACAGAAGGCGCAGTTGTTGCCGCTCTTGCTCACGGGTCGGGGCGTATGGCAACCGGCGCATTCCGGCGCAGCGGTTGTAAGGCTGGTGTGGCAGTTCACGCAGGAGTTTTTGGAAGTGACCGAATGCATGGCCTGCGCCAGCGGAATGTTCTTGCCCTTGGGATCACCGTTGGGCGTGTGGCAGGTAATGCACGACTGTTTCACGCTGGTGTGGTGGCAATCCACGCAGTTCAGCGCCCTTTCGTGCAGACTGTGGTCAAAAGGCACGGCAGGCATGGCCGTGGCCCACTTGGGGCCCTTGGGGTATATGGGCGCAAGCGGCACCTGGGGAGGCGTAACCTTGTCGCTCAGCACCACGCCGGTGGGCCTGTCCATGGTCATGATGGAGGGGCTTGCCTCAAAGCGGGGCAAGGCCTCAAAACGTGCCTTGTCGTGGCAGGTGGCGCAATCAATGGGCCCGTGGGGCTGTTTTTGCTCTGCCAGTGATGCGTGGCATTTCATGCAAACCTCGTGCGCGGCGGCGCGCAGGGGCGGCGGCGTAAAGGCGGCATCCCTGGTGGCAAGAGCCGTGCCGGGGCCACTGGCGTGGCAGGTACGGCACGAATCCACCGTGGGCGGCAGGTCGGGCGCAAAACCCTTGGCATGGTGACAGGATATGCAGCGCTGCGGATCATTCTCGGCCATGATGGTCCCCGCTGCCAGCCCCGCCTGCGGTTTGGCCGGAAAGGCCCCGGAGGTCAGATGCCGCTGGTGCAGCGAGGCATCCATCTGCGGCTTGAAGGGCTTTTGCGTGGGCAACTGGGCTGTGTCGTCAACACTGTGGCAGTTACGGCACTGGGCCAGAGAAGGGCCAGAACCTTTTTGGGCGTGGCACGAGGCACAGGCAGAGTGAAAGGCCACCTTGCGCTCGTCCTTGTCGCTGGAGGCAACACCGGCAAAGGCACTGAACACAGGTGTCTGCATGATGTTGACCGGCAGACCCGCACTGTTTTTTTCCACATCGGGCGCAGCCGCATGGCAGCTGGCACAGGCATTTGCCTTGGCGTGGGCCGCGTGGTCAAAGGCCACCACCGGCATTTTAAGCTCTTTGGCCCGCTGGCCGCCCATATACACAACATTGCCCGCAAGGGGCGCAGATTCGGCAGCCTTTACAACAGAGGCGGCAAAACACAGCGCCACGGCACACAGTGCGCCGGCAGCCACAAACCGCCTCGCGCAAGCAGAAACCAGGGCTGTACTACATGTGGTTCGCATTAACTCCCCCTTGGGGACTTTGATCAGAAAAACCATCAGCGCAGCAACCGTGCAAACCGGCAATGGGGCGCACACCACAAAAAGATGTGCCCGGCAACAAGGTGCAGCAACAGCCATAATCCGTAACCCGGCATGCCAGAGCGTGCCAGCAGGCCGGTAAAAGGCAACAATACCAGCAGGGCCATAAGCCGCCAGTCACCCTTTGTTGCGGCAGCGCGCAGATCGGCCAGCAGCAGATGGCGCAGCGGCAGGGCCAGTACGCCAAGGGTCAGCACAACCCCAAGGCCATCGGCCCAGCGAAAGGCCATGCCCGGCCAGTCAAGGCCAATGCCGCGCCCAATGAGCACCGCATGGCCGGGGGCGAACAGCACAACCACAAGGGCTATGAACAGCAACCAGAAGATTGCGTCGTTGACCAGCACACGCACGGGCCACTGGCCGCGCAACAGGTCAACAGGCACAAGCCGGGCGCGCCAGCGGGCCACAAAGTCCTGGGTCGTGCAGCCGCTGGCCTTACACTGGCGCAGGCGCAGCATGCACCCGGCCAGGCAGCCCAGCAGAGATATCAGCAGTCCCGTGCCGGAAAGAAATGAAATCAGCGTTGTCATTGCTTGCTCCAGCCTAATCCTTGCCGTTCAGAAAAAGGTAAAAGCCCAGCAGACCGAACAGGGCAAAGCAGATGAAAATAAACATCCAGCCCGTACCGGACATGAGGGAGGCATAAAGCGAGTAAAATACCGTCTGCATGGCATACTCCCTGTCAGGCTTCGGGTTTGTAGTCGGGGTGATCGCGCAGCACCGGCATCTTGGCGCATACAAAACGGTACACGGTCACCAGCCCCACCAGCATGAACAGCGAAAGCGTTATTTCTCCCAGCGAGGGAAAATACTTGAGCTGCGAGGGCAGATTGTAGTTGTAGGCCACAAGGCTCACATCCATACGGTTGAGCATGACCCCAAATACAGAAAGCCCCGCCGCCACACGGATAAGCCCGTAACGGCGCTCACGCACACCCACGGCAAACATGAAGGCGGGCACAATGACCAGCGCCATCTCCAGCAGCCACAACATGCCGTAACCGCTAAACACATGCTTCCAGCCGTTGTCAAGCGTAAGGCCGCCTATCTTTATGACAAAGTAGCCCATCAGCAGCAGCGATGCGCCGCGCGCAAGGCTCAGGCTCACGCCGTCAAAGCTTTTTGCATGGTTGTCGTCCATGTATTTGTGCATGCCCGCGTGGGCCAGCGTGCCCTCAAAAATCACCATGCTGAGCCCGGCGTACAGGCTCGACACAAAGAAATACACCGGCAACCACGTGGAATACCAGAGAGGGTGCATCTTTGAGGGAACCATCACATACAGCCCGCCCAGCGACGACTGGTGCAGGGTGGAAAGTATGATACCCAGAGCCACCAGCGGCATAACCAGCTTCATGAGCATGGCGCGCAGTTTTTGCCAGCCCAGCCATTCGCAGGGAATCACAAACCACAGCACGGCCATGACGCACAGGTAAAAGAACTCACATACGCCCACGGTAAACAGCAGCGAGGTCGTGCCCTGCGAAACGAACACAGGGTACGGCAGACGCCACGGTTGGCCCACATCATACAGCAGGTCGGCAATGACAAAGGCATAGCCGAAAAATGCCGTGGTCAGGGCGGGCCGCCACATGGAGCGCAGATTGCTGAAGCCGAAGATGTAGTAGCCTGCAGCCAGCGTAAAACCGCCAGCAGCCAGGGCAACCCCGCACAGCAGGTCAAAGCCGATCCACAGGCCCCAGGGGTAGTAATCGTCAAGATTGGTAACCGCGCCAATTCCCCAGCCAAAACGCATGACCGTAGCCACTGCTCCGCAAAACAGAATAATGGCGGTAATGATGTTGCCCGGCGTGTTGAGCAGGCCAAGCGTATTTTTCAGCAGTTTCGAAGGCTTCAGCATTGTCCGCCTCCCTGGCCCTTTTCAGGATTATGGTCAGCGGGCTTGCTGCCACAGGCCTCTGCATGGGTGTCAGTGCAGCCCTGGTCTTTCGCCTGCTGCGCGCCCTCGCGGCGGGCCTGCTCCACCATTTTTTTGTAATGTTTGCTCATGGAATACGCGCCGCCCAAAATCACCGGCCACACGCCCGCAATTACGGCAATGGAACCGAGCATGCCCCGAGTGAGCTCTGGCGCTGAAACGGCGGGAACGTCCGGCTGTCCCAGCTCGGCATGCGGCACAGGCGAAAGGTACAGCCAATTGGTGCCGCCCATTTCGTGCTCGCCGTAAATGTGGTCTTCGTACATGCCGGGGTTGTCCATGATACGGCGGCGGGCCAGCGTGATCAGGTCGCTGCGCCTGCCAAAAATCAGGGCTTCCTTGGGGCAGGCCTCCACACAGCCGGGCAGCTGCCCTTCCTTGAGGCGTGGGGCACACATGGTGCACTTGTACACCAACGGATTCCAGGCATTGTTGTAATCATATGCAGGCACGTAAAAAGGACAGGCCATCATGCAGTAGCGGCAACCCACGCACAGCTTGGGATTGTACACCACCGGCCCCTGCTCTGTTTTTACAAACGCCTTTACAAAGCAGGCCGAAGCACAGGCCGGTTCCTGACAGTGGTTGCACTGCAATTTGCGAAACACGGGCGCGTGCCCCTGCGGCTCATATCTGTTGACCACCGTATAGGCCTTGAATGTTGGCCTGCGGATCTGGCCGAATACCGAAGGGTCGTCAACGGGCTTTTCCAGTGGGGGCAGCACGTCTGCATTGACCTTCTGACAGCCTTCCTCGCACTTGCGGCAGCCGATGCAGCGTACCGAATCATGCAGTACGCCCACGGCATCGGGGCTTCCGTCATAGGCAAACCGGGCGGCCCCGGCTGTGCCGGGAAGCGCGGCACCAGCCACGCCGCCCAGGCCCAATATTTTCAAAAACTGTCTGCGCCGCATGGCGATCCTCCCCTGCTTGCGCATTGCATCATTTCATGCCCCACTTCTGCCATGGAGCAAGCCGCCAAGGCGGCGCCGAAAACACGCACCCTGCGGCTATGGGCTGGCAATGGCGCCCACATCCTCATTTTCTGCCAGAAAGGCAGCGTAATCCTCATCGAGATACAGCGTGGAATACAGATACACCGTGCCAACGGAACTTTCCGTAAACCTGATGTCCTCGTATTCCGGGTTTTCAGCCATATCGCGCAGGCACTGCTGCAAGGCCTCGGCCTCAAAAAGAAAGGGCGGATACTCAAATATTTCAAGGGCCACAGGCCGGGGGTAGTCGCGCGAACTGTCGCGCACCACACTGGCGACCTGCACCATCCTGTTGTTGCCGGTGGAAAGAATACGGGCATACAGGCTGCTCATCTGCGGCCTGTAATGGTAGTATTCCTTGCCGTCCCAGGCGGTGAAAACCGTCACCTCGTCGTTTTCGGCCAGCAGCTCGCCCAGCAGGGCCGCCGCGTAGGCGGCTTCCACCATCCGGGGGGCGGCTGCAACCTGTTCAGGCCCAGATGCCGGTACGGATTCTGTTACCTGCTCCACAGCATGTTCTGGCGCTGCCAGCGCCTCTGCTGGGTGCAGCAGAGAGGTAAGCAATTCCCTGCGGCTCAGCAGACGGCGGGTTTTGCGCAGGCCCGGCACTTCCGGGTCTGGGGCCGAACCGGGCTGGGCCTTTTCCATGGCCTTGATACGAGCCATGTCTGCGGCCACGGCCTGCGAATCCGGTCCTTCAAAACGGGGATCTGGCAGACTTTCCAGTTCTTCGCGCACCTGGGCCACGGTAACGGGCGGCGTTGCTGCCGCACGCTCCACAAATGCCGCCAGCAGTTCTTCGACCGTTACAAGGCGCTCATCGCTGCTGAAATCGGCCAGCGTTTCCACCAGCAGCACCTTGTCGGCGCTACGCTGGTTTACCAGCACGGTGTCGTCGCATTGCACAGTCGGCTGCATTTCCGGGGCATGGCCTGTTTGCTCCACGTTCGGGACAGCGTGACCAGCTTGCTCCAAATTGGGGGCGGCATGGTCGCCCCCGCCAAGGGGAGCGACCATCTGCACCTGATTCTGGTTACTCATAGACTCTCCAAGGTTACGCGCCGGGGACCAGCTTTTCCTTGGTCATGGTATCGGCCACATCGTTGAGGCCCAACGAACGGTACTGGTTCGCTGTGGGCAGGCCGGACTTTACGTCCCAGCCCTGCACTTCGTAGAACAGGTCGAGACTCTTTTCGATATCGGCCTTGTCCATACGAATGGTGCCCTTGGTGAAGGGGGCCTTGTCTTTTTTGTCTTCAAACAGCCAGTTGGGGTACTGGTCGTGCTTTTTGCGCATGTCTGCCGTCTGCATCTGGCGCGCGGTATAGGCGCGGTGCAGGTTAAAGGCGCGCTCAGCGCAGCGGTCCAGTTCCTTTACGTCCAGATTATGACCGGTAAGGACCCTATAATACTTGCTTTCAAGGCTGTTATCGCCCATGTAGCCGTCCTGTTTGTTGGGGCTGGAAATCCACGGCCCCATCCAGTTGCAGAACGAAAGCATGTCGTGCAGTTCCTTGCGCTCGATGGACCACTTGGCGCGGATCATCTTGTACTTGTTGGTGGGCTTGTAGTCGCCGATGGCGTCCACCGCATCGGCAGAACCCCAGAAGTGCTCTGCAAGGCGCTTTTGCACATCAATGGGCAGGCCGCTGCGCACAAAGTTGCAGTTGGAGTGGCACATGGGATCGCGGTTGTACTGGGTGTTGATGACGCACCCGGTCTGACCGTCGTCTTCGTTGGCGTGGTGCTTGGGATGCCCCATCTTCCAGTAGACGGTACGGTGGTCGTCCTTCCATTTTTCTTCGGGAATACCCATTTTTTCAAGCATATAGCCTGTGCCCATGCCAAGAAGCTGACCAAATTCACCTTGCTTGTAGGCAATGCGGTTTACGGCAACCTTGATGAATTCCGGGTTGCAGGCGTCCACCATGTCCCAGGGAATGGACTTGTACTCGTCCGCACCCAGCTTCTGCTTCCAGATGCCGTCTTCGTACATGTTGCTGAAATCGCGGAACAGCTGACCGTAGTTTTCCCACACGCCCAGATCGTCCATGAGTTCTATGCCCACAAAACCGGCCTGACGCGCCAGATCGCTCTTTTTGCGCGAAAGTTTGGGGAACCATTCACGCCCGCCAAACATGCCCACGCAGGTATTGAACTGGACGGGGCTGACGCCGAACTTGGCAGCCGTGTCTTCGTCCTTCATCACCGTGTAACAGCGGATGGGGCAGGAAAAACAGCCGTTGTTGCGCACTGTATACTGCCACACGTTGTCGCCCAGAAAATAGGCGGCGTTGTTGGTGCGGTACGAAATGCGGTTGAGCGAACGCACGTCGTTTGTAAGCGTAACCGGTGCTTCAGATGCGCCCCAGCGCTTGCCAGGCGCGCCCACCCAGCGGGAACCGGCATCCCAGTACTCAAAGAGCGGGCTGGGAAAGTTGGGAACCACATGCTGATTGTTGGCGCCGATGATGGTGCGGTGGTAGTTGATGAGCTTTTCCCAGTCGGCCTTGTCGCCAGCGATGTGCACAGGCTGGCTGCCCTGAAGGGCAATGGCCTTGAGCATCTTGGAGCCCATGACAGCACCGATGCCGCAACCGGCTGTATGGGCGCGGCTGTTGACCACCACGGAATACGGAACCAGATTTTCACCGGCGGGTCCGATGGCGGCAACGGTGCCGTCCGCGCCCACTTCTTCGCTGATCACGCGGGTGGTGCGGCGCGTACCCTGGCCCCACACATGGCTGGCGTCCTTGAGCCACGCCTTGCCGTCACGCACATGCAACCACACGGGGCGGTCGGCCTTGCCTTCGATAATAAGAAAGTCGTAGCCAGCGTATTTCAGGTGCTCGGCAAAATTGCCGCCCATGTGGCCCGAACCAATGAGGTGCTGCGGCCACGAAACAGGCATGATGGTGGTAACAGCGGTACGCCCGCTGCACAAAGCGCCCGTACCGGCCAGCGGCCCCACGGCAAAAACGATCTTGTTGGCTTCGTCATAGGCCTTGGTTCTGGGCGCAACTTCGTCCCAAAACACCTTGTAGCCCAGGCCCGTGCCGCCAATAAAATCAAGATACTTGTAAGTGTCCTCAACCGTGATGCGGCCCGTGCTCAGGTTGACCCGCAGGCCCTTGCCCTGATAGCCGCCGAATTTTCTGGCCATAGATTCCTCCAGCTCACAAATGGAGCGTAATTCCTGTGAATACCCGCTCTGCGCCGCAACCTGTACGGCGCAAAGGGTGCGCGCTACTGCTCGTATTTGAGGTTACGCGGCCCGCCGGGCGATTCCACATGGCAGGCGTTGCAGGCGGCGCGACGGTCATCGGGAATCATCATCGAGAACGAACCACGCGTGGTGGCCTCGCGGGTGCGGTCGCTCCAGGGCACATAGCGCAGGGCGGCTGCCGGGCAGGCATCCACGCACTTGGGCGCGCCGTTGCACAAAAAGCACTTGTCGGCCTTGCCCTGCTCTTCATCAAAGGTCATCACGCCCCATGGGCAGGCCTTCTGGCACAGGCGGCAGCCCACGCAGCGGTCTTTGAGCACCACACGAGTGCCCGTGCCCTTTTGGGCGATGATGGCGTTTTGCGGGCAGGCGGTGGCACAGGGCACAGGGTGCGGGCACTGCTTGCAGGTATCCTGAATCACCAGCGAGCCAGAGCCGTAGATGCCCTTGGTGGTGTTTTCAAGCCCGCCCTCTGGACCAAACATGGCATTGCGGCTGATTTTGATGCGCGCAAGCTTGGGGTCGGCCTTGCCGTCGTTAAATTCCGTACAGGCAAGTTCGCACCGCTGACAGCACACGCACAGGGTGGGATCGCCCACAATCATGCCCGCCGCTTTTTCCATAATCACCAGAGGCGAAGCCTTCATGGTGGCCAGTGCCTCCGAGGCCTGCAACGTGGCCAGCCCAAGTGCCGCGCACGACGTTACCTTGATGAAGCCACGGCGCGAGAGGTTTTCGAGCAGCAGGTCTTCATCGGCACGTTTCAGTTTGCTCAACATATCAGCCATACAGCGCTCCTTGTCATGATCGACAATGGCATCACGGCAGCACAAGCTGCCCGTTTTCATGATATATGTGCATGCTGCCAGACTTAACATTGCCCAGCAGAGTCAACCCGTTGGCACGCGCCAGATCAACAGCGCGCGACATGGCACGAGAAAGGGAGGCAAAAACCGGCACGCCAATGCGCACGGCCTTTTGCGCTATTTCAGAAGCGATACGCCCGCTGCTGATGATCATGTGGTCTGCAGGGTTAAGCCCCTCAACCAGCATGTAGCCCACGAGGGTATCAATGGCGTTGTGGCGACCAATATCAAGGCAGTAGAACACCATGCCCTGCTTGCTGAGCAGGGCGGCGTTGTGGCAGCCGCCGGTCTGATGGAATATTTCAGAGCGTTCTTCAAGCTCTTGTGCGCCGCGCAGAATAACCTGCGGGTCCCAGGTGGGAACCTGCGCACGGGGAATACCCGGCAGTCTGCGGGCAGAGAGGGGAATGTTCCAGCCCATGGCTGAGGTGATGGTGAGCCTTGGGGCGGCCTGCTCTGTGGAACTGGCCGCCTTGCTACAGCAGGCCCCTCGCAGCAGCACGTCCACGCGCAGTTCTTCCGCGCTGTCGGCGGCAGGCGCGGCATCAGCCGAAGGCGAAGGCAGGGGGGTTATGTCCATGCCAGCCAGATCGTGCAGACTGTTGATGACCCCGCACGAATAAAGAAAACCCGGCACCAGATAACGCAAATGCTGGCCCGAACAGGCCACCCGCACAAAGGGCACACCGTTGACATGCACTGTCAGCGTCTGCTCTCGGCACGACAAAAATACCGCAGGTGCAATCTTTCCATTGCTGTAAGTCAAAATATCATAACTGCGCACTGTGGCCGGTGGCGAGGCCACTGGCAGCACATCATCTGCGGTCATGGTTTTGAGCTGAGCCATAAGCCCCTTCCTTATCTATGTGCCAGTCCCGACATTGCGAGACCGACGCTCCCCTTCTGCAACATGGGTACAGCAGAAGTCATCAGACAATGGGCTTTCGCCCCGCAAGGCTGAAACCTTTACGCTGATACAATTTTGTTCTTTTTTTCACATTGCTTCCGCAATGAGCATCCCAAGCCGTGTTTCATTCTGCCAAATGTCTTGTACCTGGGAACTGGTGGAGATATGAACCTGAACCAGAAGCTGCCCGGAAGCGGTGGGGGGGGGCTGCCACGTGTAAGACTTTCTTGCTATGCGTAACCAGCTGATTACGCTTTAAAAATTTCAACAAGTATTCATGGTTTTTATTGATTGCGTGATCAAAGCTTAGGTAAATCGCGCAGTGCCGTCAACCCTATGTTCAAATTTTCACCCCGGCCATAATTTTTATAACTATATTAAATTTAACAATATTTACAAAAACACTGCAACTTACTATAATTACATAAGTCGGCACTGCCATTTTTGGGTTCAGCCCAGCAAGGAAGGATTGCCCGTGTCCCATTATTTTTGCCTGCGGGAAACAGCGGAGCTTACAGCTTTCATTGCCGATTTTGCGGCCCTGCCAGCAGAATCGGTATCTGTGGCAGCAGCCCTTGGCCGAGTGCTGGCCCACGACATATGCTCACCGCTGCCCTGCCCTGCCAAGAGCCATTCTGTGCGCGATGGCTACGCGGTGCTATCTGCCGATGTGGCCGGGGCCAGCCCGCAAACCCCCATCTTACTGCGTCTGGCAGGCGAATGCCACATGGGCAAGGAGTGCAACGCCCACCTGCAGGCTGGCGAAGCCTGGCGTGTTTTCACTGGCGGCCCTCTGCCGCATGGCGCAGATGCCGTGGTCATGCAGGAAGACGCAGTGCCGCAGCAAAACCCTGCCAGTGCGGCGCATGTGGCCGTGTGCCATTCCTGCCCAGTTGGTCAGCATGTGCTGGCACGCGGGGCAGACATGCCCCAGGGAGCCCCGCTGGCAAAAGTCGGGACAAAACTGGGCGCTCACCACATTGCCCTGCTGGCCCAGTTCTTTCAGCAAGTACCTGTACACCGGCGGCCAGTGCTGGGCGTTCTTGCCACCGGCGACGAATTTTGCACCTCAAACACAGCATCAGCCATTGCCGAAGGGCAGACCAGCACCAATGCCCTGCTGCTGGAAGCTCTGGCAACCACGCTCGGCGCGTGCTGCCTGCACCTTGGCACTGTGCCAGACAACATTGATGCCCCAAAAGAGCGACTGCGCTCGGCTCTGCCAGACGGGCCAACCCCCTGTGATGTCATAGTTGTTATTGGGGGATCATCTGGCGGCAAACGTGATTTCAGCGCACAGGTTATTGCCGAGCTGCCGGGCTGCCGCCTCTGCGGGCATGACCAGCGCGTGAGCAGTGGCCGACCGCTTACCATCGCCCGCGTGGGCCAAACCAGCATCTGGGGTCTGCCGGGGCATTCGCTGAGCCTTGCGCTGGCCGCGCAGGTTTTTCTGGCTCCACTGCTGCAAAGGCTTGGCGGGCAGCAGACCGCCCCTGAATTTATGGGCAGCTCGCCAACGGTGCTGGCCCGGCTGGGGCTGGCACTGCCTGCAGGGGGACCCGCCCCCACCCACTACCCCGTTATGCTGCGGCGCGAGCACGGGCGGCTGACGGCCTGGCCCGTTACCGCAGGCACAGGTAAAACCGCCGTACTGCGCGACATGCACGGCTGGATTACCATGCCCGGCAGCCCCAACCCGCACAGGGAAGGATTGCCGCATGGCGGTCTGCGGCGTGGCGCGGCCCTGCGCGTGCGGCTTTTTGCCTGATGCAGGGTGCCCGCACAAACCTGTAACCATACGCATACACACAGCCTCTTGCCTTGCTGCTGGGCCATGACCACATTGGCAGTCAAACAAACCAGGCGGTGAAATACCATGCCCTCGCGCCTTCCGGCCACCCAGCAAACCTTCACCTCACCGGACAAGTATCCGTATCTGGAGGTGCGCACCACGCTGCAAAGCACCCTGCCCTATGCCGAACATTTTCATTCGGCCTTTTCCTTTGGCCTTATTCTGGAGGGCGGCACGTGCTTTACCCTCATGGGGCAGCCCCACAAGGCCCTCAAGGGTGATATTGCCCTTATCGCACCCGGCATGGCCCATAGCTGCAACCCGTTGGACGGCAAGGCCCGCAGCTACCACATGGCCTACCTTGATGCGGCGTGGTTTGTGCAGCACATCTGCAACCCGCTGGGCATTGCCGAAATGTATGCGGTGACACAACCGGTGGTGCGCGACCCAACGCTGTTCCAGCAGGGGCTTGCCGCGCTGGAGGCTTTTTGCAGGGGCGAAGACGGGGCGGAATCACTCTTTGTGGATATGTTTACCAGGCTACAAGCGACATACGGCTGCCTTGTCAGCATTACTGCAACAGACAGACGTACAGATTTACCCGTTGCCGCTGCCAACCTGCTGCTGACCGCCCACGATGCAACAACCGGTGAAGCCAGCCTGTCTTGCCCAAATAACGCGCCAGACCACGCGCCCGTGGCATCCCTTGCCCGTCGGGCTGGCCTGCGGCGCGAAAGTTTCTCGCGGGCGTTCAGGCGCACGGCGGGGCTGCCTCCCAATGCATGGCTGCACTGTCTGCGGCTTGAAAAAGCCCGCGTTATGCTGCGTCAGGGTAAAAGCATTACCGAGGCTGCCCTTGCGGCGGGCTATGCCGATCAAAGTCACTTTCACCGCATGTTTGTAAAATTCTATTCCGTCACGCCGGGCTGTTATCAGCGGAGCCGGTCACATTCGTACAATACGCGCAAGTAAAAAAAGGGTGATCTGTCCGCAAGGAGATCACCCATGTTTGCTTCAGCATCCTCACTCATTCCCGCTGCCTTTCCCGCGCTGGCACTGGCGCACTTTCTTGCACTGCTCAGCCCGGGGCCGGATTTTTTTCTCATTCTCGGTCACGCCGTGCGGCACCGCCTGCGAGGGGCGGTGTTCATCTGCCTTGGCATAGCCATGGGCAACGCCCTGTACATCTGCCTGGCGGTTTCGGGCTGGTCGATCATGCGGCAAATTCCCTCGCTTTACCGTATCATGGAGCTGGCGGGCGCTGGCTATCTTGCATGGCTTGGCTGCTTGCTGCTGCGGGCAAGCAGCCAGTCAGCCTCGGGAACAACCAGCCTTGCAAAGGGCGAGGCAAATGCGCTCTCTCCCGCAAGGCAACTGATCACGGGCCTCGGCTCTGCCCTGCTCAACCCCAAAAACGCGGTTTTTTATCTCACGCTCATGACTGTCATTCTTGGGCCCACCGCCACACTGCAGCAGCAAACTTTTGCCGGAATATGGATGACCCTGCTGGTCTTTGCCTGGGACGCCGCCCTTGCCGCGGCCATATCCCTGCCCGGGGCGCAGCGGGCGCTGGAAAAGCGCATTCCACTTATTGAAGGGCTGGCAGGTCTGACGCTTGCAGGCATTGCCCTGTGGCTGGCGCTGCGCCCCCTGTTTGACTGAAAAAACCACATAAACGACGACAAAAGGCCCGCGTTACGCAAACGCGGGCCTTTTCTGTCAGACTATTATGGCAGATAGCGCCCTAGGGCGCATAGGGATCAAGCTGGATATCCACCGGCGAGGTGAGGGTCAGCTCGTGCTTGACCTCGGCCTTGCCGCCCGCAGCCACATCCACATTCCAGAACAGCAGATGTTCCTGCGCGTCCTGCTGGGCCTGCGGCTTGTCGCGATAGGTTACGGTAACGCCCTGATCAACCACCATGGGCATGGGCCGCTCAAGCCGCACGGTCACGGCCTTGTCGCGCGTGTTACGCACGGTGTACGTCCAGCCCCATGTCCAGGTACGGCTTTTGCCAATAAAGCCCTTTTCGCCACGCTGGCGGACATCTGCCGTGGCGGTCACCTGCACGCGCGGGTCTGCGCCGAAATACAACGTCGTATCGTTGCCGTTGGCGTGGAACTGGCCTGTGCCCACTCCCTGTCCGTCCACGCTGAATTCAGCCTGTCCGTCGGGCCATACCTGCCCGTCGGGCAGTGTGGGACGCGCCATCAGCCACACGCGGCTTTCTCCCGTAGAAGGCCGCGCGAGCCATTGCAGGGGCGTCTTCCATTCAGATTCCAGCACCAGCAGGCGTGAGCGGCCTTCGGGCAAGCCTTTTTCACCCAGCGTCCAGCTGGCATACACACCCGTGGTGTCGGCCACCACTGGGGCGGCAGGGGCCGGGGCGGCTTCGGGCATCGCGGCATCGGCAGCCATCATCATGCGCGGGGCCGCCTTGGCAAGAGGTTGGGCCACAGGCTGCGGCTGAGAATCAATAACCCAGCGCGGCAGGGGCGCGGGTTCGCGCGGGCCCTGCCCACGGGAGACCAGAATCAGCTGGGTATCGGCCCAGTCCATGCCCGAAAACTGCCACACCTCGGCCATAAAACGCACCTGGGTGGTATCACCCTTGCCCTTGTCGGGCTGAGCATCAAAAGAATAGGCAGCCCGCCAGCCGCAGTTGCGCAACGTGTAGCTGTAACGCACGGGCAGTGTTGCGGAAGAAACGGTTTTTTGCAGCGTAACCAGCACACTCTGGCCCATTTCACCACTGGGCGGCAGTTGCTGCAGTTCCTGCTTCAGCAGGGCCAGACGGCGCTCGAGATCGGCTTTTTCGTAATTGAGGGCAGGCACAACCTCGCCCATGCGCTTTTCGCGCTGGGTCAGATCCTGAAAACTGCCCTCTGCGCCCTCGCCCTTCCACAGGGCCAGCTGGGCCTTTACGGCCTCAAGCTTGCCCGAAAGGGTCATGATGGCATGCTGGCGCTCTTCGCGCATTTTGGCCAGATCACCGCTCTGGTCAATGGCTTGTGGCAGACTTGCCCAGCGCACAATAGTGTACCCCGCTACGGACATGCGCAAATTTTCTGCTCCGGCAGGCAGCACAACGCGCACCTGACTTGTGCCATTGGAAGTAATCACTGGGGCCTGCTGCTCCACCTCAAGCAGACCGCCCGAGGGGGTAAGCCGGGCAATACGGGGAGCGGCTGGCCCGTTGGCAGGGCCTGCGGCAAGGGCACTGGTGGAGGAAAGACTGAGCAGGGCGCACAGCGTGAGCAGCAGCGCCAGCCCAGTCGCGGCCTGCCGCCCTTTGTGCCGCTGGCGGCAGGGATTGGAAGAAAAAATGAAAAACAGTGGGGATGCAATACGTGCGTGTGACATCGGCCCTCCGGCGATAACCGCCGCAAAAGAAGCCGCCCCGCCCCAGAAAGCGGCGGGGCGGGGGGCGGCGGGCGGCGGGGGGTGGGGG